>CALETH010000129.1 GCA_937920105.1 uncultured Bacteroidota bacterium | reverse complement strand
CTTATGTATAATATAAAATATGTGATACAAATCACATTTAATCAGCAAAATTTGCTGATATAGTGTTAATTCAAAACATTAATATCCAGCATGAAGTAAAATTTGATGGAAGTAATTTATCCAGTGGAATCTATTTTTACAAATTAACTGCTGGAAAATTTTCTGAAGTTAAAAGGATGATGTTGGTAAAATAGACTCCAATATTCAGAAATCGTAATCAGTATCAAATCCTGCCAGATTCTGGCAGGATTTATCGTTTAGAAGAAATGCAAAATCTCATTGCATTCCCACCATTTTTGTAGTATATTAAGTACCAAAAACGTAATTTTATAGTGGGAAAATCTTTGCAAAATTCGCATTTTTACTTCTTTTTTGGGCTTTTTCTTACATTTCTATTATTTCTTACCACAACATTTTCTCAGCAAATTTTAGAAAATGGTACATCCTCACATCCTGAGATTCTCAATTATTCATCACCAACTCGTACTATTATTGATTTAGCAGGTCAGTGGAATTATTCTTTTGAAGAAGAAAGCCATTGGCAAATGGTAAAAATTCCCGTCGCTTTTGATTATGAAGGAAAAATTACTTTCACTCGTAAATTTACCGTTGATGAAAAAAGTATCACCGAAAAAAGTTTCAAACTTGTTGCGTATGGAATTAACGACCAAGCAGAAATTTATGTGAACGAAACCTTTATCGGAAAACACGAAGGTGGTTACACATCATTCTCATTTCTCATTCCGGAAAATATCATTCAAGTCGGACAAGAAAATACTATTCGCATTGTTACTGATAATCGGTTAAATGCAAAGACAACACTTCCGTTGCGTCAACAAATTGGTGGATGGAAAAATTATGGTGGAATTTTTCGTGATATTTTTATTGTAGCGACACCAAAAATTTGGATTGATAATGCAATTATCTCCACTGAAAGCATAGAACCCAAAGGAGTAAAACTTTCTATACAAACAGTAATTTCTGCAAAAGAATTTTCCTCACTTTTTTCATCGCAAAAATTTACAGTAGAAATAGAAGCAATAGAAAAATCTACTGGAACAGTTGTTGCAAAAAATCCACCGCAACCATTAACACCGGAAGTTAATAGAGATGTATCATTACTACAATCAATTTTTATTCCAAATGCAAAATTGTGGAATTTAGATTCTCCGGAATTATACACAATAAAAATTATTCTCTCTTCTGTTGAAGAAAAAAAATCTACACTTCTTGATGAGTACACTGTTGATACAGGAATTCGTACCATCGTTAAAGAAAAAAATAAAATTCTTTTTAATGGTGTATCAATTATTCTTCAAGGAATCATTTATCATGAAGATTCTCCAAAATTTGGGAATGCCATTTCGTACACAGAAATGGAAAACGATATTCTTGCAATCAAAAATCTTGGAGTGAATGTTATAAGATTTGCATTTCATTCACCACATCCATATTTCCTTACTTTGTGTGATAAGTATGGAATTTTAGTGTTTCAAGAAATTTCATTGTATGAAATTCCTGAACCAATTTTTGCAAATGATAATTATAAAAGTATTGCAGAAAATCGTTTGAAGGAAATGATTCAGCGAGATAAAAATCATCCAAGTATTATTGCGTGGGGAGTTGGGGATGGTGTTGAACTTTCGTCAAATCGTGAAAATAATATTATCACAGAACTCCATCGTATTGCAAAATCATTAGATACAAGATTGACGTATTGTGTTGTGCGAGGAAGATATGTGAATGATAATGTTGGAATAACAGATATCACTGCAATTACTCCACCACAAGAATTAACATCATACAAAAAAATGTTGGAAGAGTGGAAGCAAAATTTTCCGAATGAACCATTGGTGGTAGGAAATTATGGAAAGAAAATTGTCGTAGGAAATCGCAGTGGATATAGTGACCCAACTTCGCAAGAAGCACAAGCACGATTTTTATTACAACATTATAATGTGTTGAAAGAAGTAAAAGCAACAGGTGGTTTTATTTCTTCTTTTGCAGATTGGCAAAGTGCACGTCCGATGATGGCATTGAAATTAGAAAATCCATATTTATCGACGTACGGAATTGTAGAATATAATAGAGAAAAGAAAATTGCTTACAATGTTGTGCGTTCAATGTATTTTAATGAAAAAGTAATGGCGTTGCCTGTCGGTGCCTATATTCCAGAATCTCCGACAGTGTATGTTGTTGTTGGATTAGTGTTGTTAATTCTTTTTGCGTGGATTTATAATAGCAATCGTCGTTTTCGTGAAGGAGTAAATCGTTCACTATTTCGAACGTATAATTTTTTTGCTGATATTCGAGACCAACGTTCTCTTACGATTTTTCATACAACGTTATTATTGTGCATCGTTTCTGTAACATTTGGTTTAGTTGTATCAAGCCTTTTATATCATTATAAAACAAATTTTTTGTGGGATTATATTCTTTCACATTTTATTTATTCGGATTCTCTCAAAACATTTTTGATTTCATTATCATGGAATCCGATGAAAGCCGTTGCCTACATTTCTCTCATAGCATTGTTGAAATTATTATTGCTCACAGTACTTATTCAACTCTTTTCATTTTTTGTAAAAACGAAAGTATATTTTTTTCATTCGTATTCAATCACAATTTGGGCAACACTTCCTATAATAATTTTTATTCCATTGGGAATGATTATGTTTCGCATTTTAGAAAGTGAAATGTATGTTCTTCCTATTATTATACTTTTTGCAATTATTATAGTGTGGATATTTTTACGAACGCTGAAAGGAATTTCTGTTATTTATGATGTGTATTCACTTAAAATATACAGTATTACATTTATAACTCTTTTAATTTTAAGTATAGCATTATACGCTTATTTAGATTATGAGTATTCCACCACCGCCTATATACGTTTCTTTTTTAACGTTATTGTCCCTTCTAATACATAATGTACCTTTCAAAATTAGATATCGTTGGTTTTAAATCCTTTGCCAACAAAATTCATGTAAAATTTGATGCAGGAATTACTGCCATCGTTGGTCCCAACGGTTGCGGAAAAACCAATGTTGTTGATGCAATTCGTTGGGCATTGGGTGAACAAAAGCCCAGCATGTTGCGAAGCGATAAAATGGAAGATGTAATTTTCAATGGAACAAAAAATCGCAAGCCAACAGGAATGGCAGATGTTTCTATCACCATAGAAAACACAAAAGGAATTCTTCCACTGGAATATTCCGAAGTAACAATTACACGTCGCGTGTATCGTTCCGGTGAAAGTGAATATTATCTTAATAATACTTTGTGCCGTCTCAAAGATATTAAAGATTTATTTATGGATACGGGAATGGGTTCGGATGCGTACTCTGTAATAGAATTAAAAATGATTGAGACGATTTTAAGTGATAAGATGGATGAACGCCGTCGACTTTTTGAAGAAGCCGCAGGAGTTACGAAATACAAACATCGCCGCAAAGAAACCTATCGCCGTTTGGAAAGTGTTCAACAAGATTTAATGCGTGTAAATGATATTGTAAAAGAAGTACAAAAAGCCGTTAATTCATTAGAACGCCAAGCACAAAAAGCAGAACAATTCAATCTTCTTTCTGAACAACTTCGTGTGTTAGAAATTCAATTACTTGAACGAGAATATGCAAGTTTGATTACCACTATTGAACCATTGAAATCACGTCAACACAATGCAATGGATGAAAAAACGAGAATCAATCTTGAACTTTTTAAAGAAGAAGAATTGTTAGAATCCTTGCGAAGCGGATTGACAGTGTTAGAAGAACAACAAAATGCTATACAAACACAATTAGTAGAACAACAACAGAAAATAAATCTTGCACAACAACAACGAGTAAAAAATTCTGAACGACAAAATGCGTTGAATAATTCTATTCAACGATATGAAAATGATAAAATAGATTTACGTCAGCAACAACAAGAATTAGAACAACGTGTTGGTGAAATTAAAACCACACTTGAAAAAACAAATACAGAAATTCATACAGCAACAGAATATTATTCTGAAAAGAAAAAACAATTGGATGAATTTAATGTTCAGTTGGATGCTAAACGTGCAGAAGTAAAATCTCATCAAGATGCGGTGATTGCGTTATTGCACACACTTTCTTCAAAACGTCAACAATATGAACGAGCAAAAGCCCGCATTGAAAATATTCACGGACGTATTGAATATTCTACCGAAGAAAACGAACTCAATAATACAGAAATAGTAGAACATATAAAAACTGTTGCACAATTAACTTCTGAAGATAAAGAACTTCGTAAGCAATTTATCGAAGCAGAAATGCTTGTTCGCCAAACCGAAACACAAAAAAATTCACTTCAACAAGAAATAGAAAAATTACGTGAACAAGAATTAGAAACTCGTTCTACTTTAGAACGCAAACGTTCACGGTTAGATTTCTTAAAAAGTTTGGTGGAAAATTATGATGGACTTTCTGAAGGAACGAAATTTCTTCTCAATCATAATGAATGGAAAAATACTATTCAAAATACTGTTGCGGAACTTATCACCAGTAATCCACAACATCGCATTGCAATAGAAAATGCGTTGGGAGATTTTGCAAGTTATGTTGTGGTTTTTACTATTCAAGATGCATATCGCGGAATAGAATTTCTTAAGCAGCAAAAAAAAGGAAAAGCAAAATTTATTTGTTTGGAAAAAATTCCAACAAGAAAAATTTCTCTACCATCACTTTCCGGAGAAGGAATTATCGGTTGGGCAAAAGAACTTGTGCAGTGTGATTCTCAATATTCCAATTTATGCAATATTCTTTTTGCTGATACTATTATTGTAAAAGATATTCGTAGTGCAGAAAAAATTATCCAACAAAATTCTCAACATACATTTCGTTGTGTAACATTAGAAGGCGAAATTATTACTGCAAACGGAATGGTGGAAGGTGGAAATATTGCTAATGAAGATGGTGGAATGCTGGGAAAGAAAAAACAAATTGCAGAATTAGAAAAAGAAATTGCAACATTGCAACAACAACTTGCTGAACTTCGTCAGAATAGTACAGAAAAGGAAAAAATAATTTCCACATTAGATATAAAAGCGTTAACTACTTCTGCAAAAACTATTGAGCAAAAAATGACGAGTGTTGAAATGAAAATTGCTCAAATAGAATATGAGAAAAAGCGATTGGAAGACACCATTCAACGCAATGCCATGGAAAGTGCAAAAATGATTGCAGAGGTGGAACAATTACAAAAAGATTTAAATACTGTTCAGCCGGAAGTAGAAAAATTAGAACAAGAAAAATCACTTGCAGAGCAACGTTCCGGGGCAACGCATAGCGAATTGGAAACCATGGAAGTGTTGTGGAATGAATACAGTCGAGTTTCCAATGATGCACATCTTGAAGTTGTACGATTAGAAAATGAAGAACGAAATCTTGCAAAAGAATTGGAATATACTGCTGCAACAGTTCGTAATATAGAAACAACATTTCAACAACGAGATGTGGATATTATCAACGCAAAAAAATCCATTGAACAATTAGTTGGTGAACTTCAAGAAAATGAAGGAATATTAGAAACACTCAATGCTGAACTTCGCACAATTGTAGAAAAAAAGAAAACATTAGAAACTGAACTTACCACAAAACGAAACAAAGCCCACAGCATTGAATTAAAAATTAAAGATGAGCGACAACTTCATGAATCATCATTAAGTACGCTTCACGAATTGGAAATGAAAATTTCCGAACTCACCATGAAATCCCAAAATCTTGTAACAAGAGCAAAAGAAGAATTTGGTTTTGAATTAGTGCTGAAAGAATTTTCTCCCGAGGAACCATTTGATATAGAAAATTCTAAAGAAGAAGCAAAAAATATTAAAGAAAAAATTCGCTCACTCGGAGCAGTGAACTTTGCAGCGTTTGATGAATTTCAAACGGAAAAACAACGCTTGGAATTTTTAACAGCACAACGTGATGATTTAATTGAATCTGAAAAAACATTGTTGACCACAATAGAAGAAATCAACACAACAGCAACCAATGCGTTCAGCGAAACCTTTACAAAAATTCGCGAAAATTTTATTATGACTTTCAAAAGTTTATTTGATGAAGGTGATGAATGTGATTTGAAATTGGAAGATGGTGTTGACCCATTGGAAGCACGTGTAGAAATTGTAGCAAAGCCACGTGGTAAAAGACCAACTTCTATTGATTTACTTTCTGGTGGAGAAAAAACGCTCACAGCAATTGCATTACTTTTTGCAATTTATCTTGTCAAGCCAAGTCCATTTTGTATTTTGGACGAAGTTGATGCTCCGCTGGATGATTCTAATATTGATAGATATGCACGCATCATTCGTAAATTTAGTACGGATACACAGTTTATAATTGTAACACACAATAAACGCACAATGGAATCCGCTAATGCAATGTATGGTGTAACAATGGAAGAAGAGGGTGTTTCAAAATTGGTTTCTGTAAGATTTAATGAGAATAAAGTGGCGTGAAAACAGAATGGAGAATTCAGAAGTTAGAATATAGAATTTTTTTATATCGTGGTGTAAAAAAATATAGCCACGACTTTTTGGAATTTGTGTATTGTTAAATTAAAATACATGTTAAAAATTAAAAAGAGAAAAATGTCATTCCCGCATGTTTTTAGCGGGAATCCAGATTGAAGGTGACAGATTTGTATACTTAATTAACAATGCCAAAATAAATAGCCACGCTCTTTAGAGTGTGGAGAAAATATAAAAAGAATCTGGTTGGACTTTAGTCCAAAAAAATAATGCAAAAATTATCACCAGAAATAAAAATATTTTTAGAAAAAGAAACCACCAAAGTTTTTTTACATGTTGCTAAAAAATTTATAGAATTATTAGAAGATATAAATATAGATAATAATCTTTTTTATGCAGAAATATATAAAACATTAGTCAATTTATATAGTTCTGGATTTTTTCTTGAAGAAATACCATTACAGTTTTCCGGTCCTCATACAAATTTTGATGAAGAAAAATTCTTTGAAAATAAAAATCAAGGACGTATTGCAAAGTTAGGTATAAATACTTTTTATCAAGAAGTATTCGACCCATATGCATATCAGGAAAATGGTGATAGTGATATTTGTATGGGTTCTTTGATTGATGATTTTGCAGATATATATAAAGATTTGAAAACTGAATTGACAAAAATAGAAATTGACACTGATGAAGCAGTTGAAGATGCACTATGGCAATTGAAATGGAGTTTTAATAATCATTGGGGACAATATTGTATTAGTGCTTTGCGAGCGTTGCATTTTTTGTAAATTTCAAAATTATGAATACATCATCTTATAGAGTCTTCACAGATTTTGACGGAACAATAACAATTTCCGATATAGGAGATGAACTCTTTCGTCACTTTGCTAATCTTGAAATTTGTGAAAATGCCTTTGAAGAATATCGAAACGGAAATATTTCTGCAAAAGAATGTTGGACGCGCGGTTGGAAATCCATCCCACACATCACAGAAAAAGCAATACAAGAATTTGTGTTACAACAAAAAATAGATACATCATTTCACACATTTGTTCACTATTGCAAAGAAAAAAATATTCCACTTACAATCGTGAGTGATGGTTTTGATAAATATATCAATCCGATTTTAGAACGAGAACAATTATCACATCTCCAACGATATACTAATCAATTAGAAATAACACCAGAAGGAAAAGCCATTCCGCATTTTCCTTTTACAGATTCTGATTGTACGTATTGTGCAAATTGTAAACGCAATCACATCCTCACACAAACTTCGGATGACCAAGTTATTGTGTATATCGGAGATGGACATTCCGATAAATGTCCAACAAAATATGCAGATATCATTTTTGCAAAAGATTCTTTAGTGCAATATTGTGAAAAACACAACATCACCTTTCACCATTTTACAACATTTGCAGATGTGTTAAAGAAATTTCAAACAATTCTTGAAACCAAAAAACCACACAAACGACGTACAGCGGAACTTTTGCGACGTAATGTTTTTATAGAAGAGTAGTTCACTATGAATTATGTGGATTATATGAATATCTAATCAGTCAAAATCTTAATAATCCTAACAAATCAGTGTTCTAAAAAATGAAAAAATAAAAATCTTTATATGGATTTTCGACAAAAAATATTTGAACTTCGCAGTTATACACCAATTCCCTTTATAATAGTCATGTTGTGGTTTGCACACCCAACACTATGGAGTTTAATGTTCGGCGGAATTTTTGTTTTGCTTGGTGAAGGATTGCGTTTTTGGGGAGTTTCTATTTTAGGTGGAGAAACTCGTACAACAGGTCCAGTTGGGGCAACACATTTAGCCACTGATGGACCCTTTGCATATACACGCAATCCGCTGTATGTAGGAAATATGTTGATTTATGTTGGTGTAGGAATAATGTCCAACGCATTGATGCCGTACTTGCCAATAATTGCATTAGCATTTTTTATTTTTCAATACACATTAATCGTTTCTCGAGAAGAAGAACATTTGCAAAAAGTTTTTGGAGAAGAATATACAAGATATTGTGAAAATGTCCCGAGATTTTTTTTCCGATTTACATCGTACGAAACAGAACGCAGTTTTACACGTTCACCAGAATTGAAAAGAGGAATCCAATCTGAAATGCGAACACTGCAAGCGATTGGTGTTATTATTGTTGTATTGATAGTTCGTACAATTATATAAATGCAAAATAATACAAAAAACATTCTTTTATTTGATGGAATATGCAATTTATGTAATGGAATTGTTCAATTTGTTATTAAGAGAGATAAAAAAGCGAAATTCAAATTTGCATCATTGCAATCTGAAAGCGGACAATTACTTCTCAAGAAATTTGGGTTATCTCAAAGTGATTTTAATTCTTTTGTGTTTATTGATGGAGATAAAATTCTTTTGAAATCTACTGCAGCATTACATGTTTTGAAAGAATTAGGAGGTGTGTGGAAGTTTTTCTATTGTTTCATCATCGTTCCACGTCCCATAAGAGATTTTTTTTATAGTATTATTGCAAGAACGCGATACACAATTTTTGGAAAACGGAAAACGTGTATGGTTCCAACACCGGAATTGAAAGAAAGATTTTTGTGATGGTATTACTTTTTTTATTTATGTTGCAGCAATCAAGTTATAATGTAGGAGAAGAAATTTCCTTAAAAATATCTCAAACAGTAATTGTTGATACAATTCAAATTACACTTGATGATATTGTCATAGAAAGTATGGCGCCTTGTCCCGATGATGATAAGTCTTATCCATCAGGAAGTGGAGTAACTATTTATCTTACCATGCAAAAAGGTAAAGTTTCTGAAAAAATCACATTATCTGAATTCACACATCCATATAAAAGTGAAAATTGTAAAATATGGAATGGATATGAAATTAAACTTATAAGTGGTTTAGAGGAAAATCCGGTGTTAAAAGTAAGTAAAGAAAAAATTGAATGATACAACGAATAATGCTCATTGCGGGAGAAACATCAGGAGATATTCATGGAGCAGGTGTGGTGCGAGAGTTGAAAAAACTCAATCCATCAATAGAAATTTTTGGCATTGGTGGAGAAAAAATGCAAAGTGAAGGAATGCAATTAGTGTATCACGTTCGCGAATTATCATTTATGGGATTTTTGGAAGTCATCAAACATCTTCCACTCATCCGTTCTGTAGAAAAAACATTAGAGCAATTATTAAAACACAAAAAGCCCGATGCAGTGTTATTAATAGATTATCCCGGATTTAATTTACGATTTGCAAGAAAAGTTAAAAAGTATGGAATAAAAGTATTCTATTATATCAGTCCGCAAATTTGGGCATGGAAAAAAAATCGCATCAAAAAAATAAAAACATTTGTGAACAAAATGTTCGTTGTTTTTCCATTTGAAAAAAATATTTATGAGAAAGCAAATGTACCTGTAGAATTTGTCGGACATCCATTATTAGAAGAAATACAAATTGAATTTTCCAAAGAGCAATTTTGTAAACGATATGATATTGCTCCCACAAAGAAAATTCTTGCCGTTTTACCTGGAAGCAGAAAACAAGAAATAGAAAAATTATTTTCGGTAATGGTGCGAGCAGCAAACGAAATAAAAAAATATGAAGAAATTGAAATTGCTGTAGGAGTTTCGCCAACAATTTCGTTGGAATTTTATGAAAAACATCTTCCACCGAATATAGAAGTAAAATTTGTAGAACATGCAACTCATGAATTTATGAAATACGCACATTGTGCTATCGTAACATCCGGAACTGCAACATTGGAAACTGCTTTGTTAGAAACACCAATGGTTATCGTTTATAAGACATCATTATTTACCTATCTTCTTGCCAAAAATTTTTTGCAGATAAAAAATATTGGTTTGGCAAATATTGTTGCAGAAAAAACTATTGTTCCCGAACTCATTCAATCTCAAGTAACAGTGGAAAATATTGCGAACGCTTTCAATAATGTTATTTTTTCAGAAGAAAAGTATAAAAAAATAAAGCAAGAACTTTCTGTGGTAAAAGAAAAATTAGGAACACGAGGTGCTTCGGAAAGAGTTGCAAAAGCGATAATGGAAACAAGAGTATAATGTCATTCCCGCATGTTTTAAGCGGGAATCCATGATAAATTTAAAAAACTGGATTTCCGTTCCCAACTTAAAACATATTGGGACAAGTTTCACGGAAATGACAATTTTAGTAAGGAAATATTTTTGAAAAACTTTTTCATCATCATAATAGTACGTTTTGTTGTTATCATTCTTTGTAAAACATTACGAGTGTCATACGCAAATAAAGATGGTATAGAAAATTTAGATGAGCAAAGAAAAAATTATGTGATGGCATTCTGGCATGGTTCAATGTTACCGATATTTTTTTTTCATCGTTATCCTAAAAATTCGGTTTCAGTATTAGTAAGCAAAAGCAATGATGGAGATAGGATTGCAGCGTTGTTAAAAAAATGGGGATATGAATCTGTGCGTGGTTCAAGTCATCGTGGAGGAAAAGAGGCAAGAGAAGAAATGATGGAGGTAGTACAACAAGGACATTCTTTGTATATCACTCCGGATGGACCAACGGGACCGCGTCATGAAATGAAAATAGGAGCGATTCGTCTTGCACAAAAAACCGGAGTTCCACTTATTCTTGCAGGTGTTATAATAGAGAAGAAAAAAATGCTGCGTTCGTGGGATAAATTTGAAATTCCGTTGCCGTTTTCAAAAGTAAAAATTCAGTATAGTGAACCCATCCATATTTCTTCTACAGCAACTGAAGAAGAGATGAATAAAAAATTGCTTGATATCCAACAACAATTACTGGCATTAAGTGTATGAACCCACATCCGTATTTGTTGCCGTTTTCGTGGTTATACGGAATTGGTGTTTTTGCTCGTAATAAGTTGTATGATTGGAAAATTTTTTCTGAGACAAAAGTTTCTGTTCCAGTTATTTCCGTGGGAAATATTACAACTGGTGGAACAGGTAAAACACCATTTACAGAAATCATTACAAAATTTTTTCTTCAACAAAAAAAACGCGTAGCAATCGTAAGTCGTGGATATGGAAGAAAAACAAAAAATTTGGTTGTTGTGAGTGATGGAGAAAAAATTTTAGCAAATGTGGAAGAAGCAGGGGATGAACCATTTCAGTTAGCCAATAATATTCCTAATGCTATTATTATTGTGAATGAAAAACGAGCAGATGCAGCACGTTATGCTATAGAAAAATTTAGTGCTGAAATTATTGTCATGGATGATGGTTTTCAGCATCGTGCCTTACACAGAGATTTGAATATTTTGTTGATTACAGATAATACCTTTACAACATCAGTATTGCCGGTGGGATATAGAAGAGAAATGTTGAATTCTGTAAAACGAGCAAATGCTGTTGTCATTACAAAAGTAGAAAAAAATTCTTCTTATGAAAAAATAATTTCTACTATTAAGAAGTATACATCAGTACCGATATTCACAAGTTCATATCATCTTGATTCGTTTGTAAAGTGTGATGATAAAAAAAATATTTCTATAGAAGAATTACAAAAGAAAAAATGTATTGCGATTTGTGCTATTGCCAATCCAGAACATTTTTATGAAACACTCAAAAAAGTAGGATGTTGTATCGAAGATTTTTTTCCATTTCCAGACCATCATTATTATAAACAAGAAGAACTACAAAAAATAATTTCAACAATCCAGCAAAAAAATATTGAATATGTGATTACGACAGAAAAAGATGCCGCAAAACTTCTTCCATTTTTTTCTTCAACAAACATATCATTACTTATTGCAAAAGGAAAAATTACTATTCATCAACAAAATCAATGGGAACAATTATTGTTATCCCATACATTATAAAGGAAAATTTTCATGAAACTTTCAGAGTTCAAATATCCAATTCCCCGAAATCTCATAGCGAAAAAACCTTCTAAAAAAAGAGACCATGCTCGCTTAATGGTTCTTCATCGAAAAGAAGAAAAGATAGAAGAACGCCATTTTTATGATGTGGTGGATTATTTTGAAAAAGGAGATACACTTGTTGTAAATAATACAAAAGTATTTCCTGCACGCCTGATTGGAAACAAAGAAAAAACCAATGCGAAAATTGAAGTACTTTTATTACGACAGTTAAATGCTGCTGAAAATATTTGGGATGTTGTTGTTGACCCGGCACGTAAAGTACGTATCGGCAACAAAATTTATTTTGATAATGACAAAGTAAATTGTGAAATCATCGATAATACTACTTCACGAGGACGTACTGTGCGTTTCAATTATGAAGGGGATATTTTTAAATTGGTAGAACGCATTGGAACAATGCCGCTCCCACCATACATTAAACGAGAAGCAACAGATAGAGATAAAGAAGATTATCAAACAATTTTTGCTAACACCATTGGTTCTGTTGCTGCACCAACTGCTGGATTACATTTTACAAAACCATTAATTACAAAATTAGAAAAAAAAGGTGTGAAAGTAACTCCGGTTTTATTGCATATTGGACTTGGAACATTTCGCCCCGTGGAAGTAGAGGATTTAACAAAGCACAAAATGGATTCTGAATATTATGAAGTTCCGCAATCCACCGTTAATATTGTGAATAAAACGATTGATACAAAACATAACGTTTTTGTCGTTGGAACAAGTGCTTGCCGAGCATTAGAAACAAGTGTTACTGTTGATGGACATTTAAAAGCAACTTCTGGTTGGACCGATAAATTTATTTTTCCATCCTACAGTTTTAAAATTACTGATAAACTTATTACTAATTTTCATCTACCGGAATCCACACTCTTAATGTTAGTTTCTGCCTTTGCAGATTATGATTTTATCATGAAAGCATACAAACTTGCCATTAAAAAAGGATATAGATTTTATAGTTATGGTGATGCAATGTTAATTTTATGATTGTAAAAAATGACATTCTATTTTTTACAATTAAAAACAAAAATCCCGATTATATAATCGGGATTTTTTTATTGAATGAATAAATGAAAGATAAAAGACTACATATTTTCTTCCATTTCAGAACGTTGAGTTCTTCTTACCGCTTTAATTTTTTCCATACGTTTTTTTACGGATGGTTTTACAAAAAATGTACGCTTTTTATATTCTTTTAAAACTCCGGAGCGTTCATATTTTTTCTTAAAACGTCTGATAGCACGGTCAATGTTTTCATTTTCATTAATTGTTATACCTACCAAAACAATTCACCTCCCTAATTATATAATAATAAAAGTTTATAAAATGATGAATAATTATTCTTCGTGTTGCAAATTCACGATAAGTTTTTTTGTACCAATTTTTTCAAAAATTACAGTAATGGATTCTCCACCACCGGAAGTTTTTTCTTTTGATTTTATTTTTCCCATATCATCCCATTCTGTATGATATAACATCGCACCAATTTCATACGTATCAAATGGAGAATAGGTAAGACATTGTTCGCGTTGCAATTCAACTTTTTCTTCTGTGTTCACTTTTGCAGTATCTATAACCATACTATGTCTGCAACGAGAACATTTAAACCAAAATTTTGTTTCAGAACCTTCTACAGCACGAAGGATTTCCATTTTTGTCTCTTTATTACAAGAATTACAAAACTGTGTTTTATATTTTGCTCTACCCATAAAAAATTTTATAATAAATACGGAAAAAATCTTTTTTCTTATTAAAAATAGGAAATTCTCTACAGAAATCAAACACAATTATTGTAAATTTATTCTGCAGATTTTTACTCCAATTCTACAAAACTTTTCTCGTTGTTTTTTCCTTGAAAATTGGGTACATTAAAAATATTTTTGTGATTTTTAGAAAAAATATTCATTTTAAATTTTATTTTTGAAAGGATTTTTTATCATGCCAGAAAAACAATACGATGTACTCGTTATCGGTGGTGGACCCGGTGGTTACGTAGCCGCAATACGAGCAGGTCAACTCGGATTAAAAACACTTGTTGTCGAAAAAGAAAATCTTGGTGGAATTTGTCTCAATTGGGGATGTATTCCAACCAAGGCATTGTTGAAAAACGCAGAAGTATATCACACACTGAAACATGCAGAAGATTATGGTTTCAGTTTTACAAATTTAAAAGTAGATTTTTCTAAAGCAATACAACGCAGCCGTGATATTGCGGGCAAACTTTCTAAAGGAATAGAATTTCTCTTCAAAAAAAATAAAGTAGAACACCTCAAAGGAACAGCAAAAATTATTAGTAAAGGAGTTGTGGAAGTAACACAATCCGGAAAAACAGAAAAAATTAATGCAAAACATATTATTGTTGCAACTGGTGCGAGACCAAGAAGTTTTCCAAGTATTCCCATCGATAGAAAAAAAGTGATTACCAGTACTGAAGCAATGGTACTTCCCGAAGTTCCAAAACGAATGGTAGTTATCGGAGCCGGAGCAATCGGAGTAGAGTTTGCATACTTTTATAATATGTATGGAGCAAAAGTAACCATTATAGAAATGCTTCCAACAATTCTTCCTATTGAAGATGCAGAAATTACGAAAACACTTACAAGAGTTTTCACCAAAAATGGAATTGAAATTCTCACCGAAACAAAAGTGGAAAGTGTAACATCCGGAAAAGAAGTAACTGTAGTTGTCAGTGGTAAAGATGGAAAAAAAGAAATCAAAGCCGATATTGCACTCGTTGCAATTGGAGTTCAAGGAAATATAGAAAATCTCGGATTGGAAACTTTAGGAGTGCAAACTGACCGTTCATTTATTAAAGTAGATAAATATTGCAAAACCAATGTTGATGGAATTTATGCAATTGGAGATGTTGCGGGAGCACCATGGCTTGCACACAAGGCATCAGCAGAAGGTGTTGTATGTGTAGAAGCAATCGCAGGAAAGAAACCACATCCCGTTAATTATGAAAATATTCCCGGATGTACCTATTGCCAGCCGCAAGTTGCAAGTGTTGGTTTCACAGAAGAAAAAGCACGTCAAAAAGGATATGAAATAAAAGTGGGACGTTATCCATTCCGTTCGCACGGAAAGGCGTTAGCACTCAATGATACCGAAGGAATGGTAAAATTAATTTTTGATGCAAAATACGGAGAACTTCTCGGTGCACACATTATCGGACCGGAAGCAACTGAAATGCTTGCAGAACTTGTCACTGCTCGTACGTTGGAAACTACTGCAGAACAAATTATTCAAAGCATTCACGCACATCCAACATTAACAGAAGGAATTGCTGAAGCGGCTTTGGATGCGTACGGTGAAGCGATTCATATATAGATTTTTGGTAAGAATATGGAAATCACTGAGATTAAAACTTCCCATCCAAAATCTGTAACAACTGAAGGACTTCAAGATTTAAAGAAAATTCTTTTTAAATGTTATCAAGAGAAGAATAATTTAAAAGAAGAAATAACACAGATTGAAAGTAAGTTAAGAGTTGCTAAAAATTTAATGGTATTTTCTTATATCTTGATTTTTGGTGTTTTTATAAAATGGTTTAAAAAAAATAAAAAGGATAAAGAAGAATATTTAGAAAACTTAAAAAATCAATTAGATAGATGTTTTATTAATGTTGATGTAACCCTTGATGAACAAGTAGAGGAAAAATATAATAACTTGATTGAAAATTATAAAACCTTACTTTCATGTGAATATATTTGGGATGTAACTGCATCAGCGGAAAATGACCAAAGAAAAACACGCTCTGCAGCATCAACCGAAATTATCAGAAAAGAAGTGAAGTTTGGTTATGGTAAACTTGATATTATTAAATCTAAATATAAAACGTTGCACTTTGAAAATGCTAATGGTGGTGACCTTTATATTTATCCTTCTTTTGTAATTATTATCAACACATATGAAAATTTTGGAATTGTTGATATTAAAGAATTAAAATTCAATTTTGACAAACAAAATTTTTTAGAGCAAGGAAAGATACCAAATGACGCTATTGTAGAAGGTTATATGTGGGCAAAGGTTAATAAAAATGGAACTCCTGATAAAAGATTCAAAGACAATTACCAAATTCCTATTTGTAAATATGGAGAAATAAGACTTTCAAGTACAACTGGAATTAATGAAGCATATTGTTTAAGTAGTTATGAAAAAACAGAAAAATTTGCTCAATCAATGATGGAATATCAAACAATGATTAAATAAGCAATGCACATCCTACATCTCGGAAAAACCAAATATGCAGAAACATGGGAATTGCAAAAGAAAATTTTTTCTGCAAGAATGGAAAATAAAATAGATGATGTAATATTACTCACAGAACATGAACCAGTTTACACATTAGGAAAAGCAGCAAACGAAAATCATCTACTTGCTAATGACGAGGAATTACAAAAAAAAGGAATAGAAGTTTTTCACATTGATAGAGGAGGAGATATAACATTTCACGGACCGGGACAATTTGTTGGCTATCCGATTTTAGATTTATCACACTACGAAAAAGACAGTCATAAATACTTGCGAAAATTAGAAGAAGTGCTAATTCACACATTGCGAGAATATAATATAGAAGCAACTCGTGATACTGATTATACGGGGGTTTGGGTTGGTAGTGAAAAAATTGCTGCGATTGGAGTCAAAATTAGTCGATGGTTCACCATGCACGGTTTCGCATTAAATGTCAATACAGACCTTTCTTATTTTGATAGAATCATTCCCTGCGGAATTTTTCATAAAGGTGTAACATCATTACAAAAAATTTTACAAAAAGAAATTTCATTACAAGAAGTTGAAACACATATTATCCATCACATAAAAAAAATATTTTCGGTAGAAATAACACCAATCACAAAAGAACAATTATTGAACCATCTCTTATAGGAGAAAAATTACATGGCGGTAAAAAAACAAACTCTCACAAAAAGTAAAACCATCTCTACTAACGGTGCAGCAAAACACGAAAAAAGTACTGCAAAAAAAGGACTCACCAATCAACAACTGATACAGGGCTTTCGCACAATGTGTCTTGCACGCATGATGGATGAAAAACTTCTCAATCTTCTCAAACAAGGAAAAGTATTTTTTCACATCAGCGGTCCCGGACATGAAGCATGTCAAATCGCAATGGCAATGGCGATGAAACCGAGTCATGATTGGGCATATCCATACTATAGAGATTTAGCATTTTCTTTACAATATGGTTCCACCGCAAAAGAAATTTTTTTGGAAAATATGAATCGTGCTGATGGACCAAGTTCCCATGGAAGACAAATGCCTTCTCATTATGGAAATAAAAATCTTCGCATTGTTGCACAATCAAGTCCCACCGGAACACAATTTTTACAAGCAGTTGGTGTGGCAATGGGAGCGGTGAAAGAAAATACGGACGAAATTGTGTACGTTTCCTCTGGAGAAGGTGCAACCAGTGAAGGAGAATTTGCTGAAGCGGTGAGTTGGTCAAGCCGCGAAAAATTTCCGGTAATTTTTATGGTTCAAAATAATAAATATGCAATTTCCGTTCCGTTGGAAGAACAAATTGCTGGTGGTTCTGTTGCAGAACTTTATAAATCATATCCTAATCTTGCAAGTTTTAGAATGGATGGAACGGATTTTATAGAATCTTACAAAGTTGCACAAGAAGCCGTTACTCATGTTCGTTCAGGAAAAGGTCCGGCAATTATTGAAGCCGATGTTGTGCGGTTGTTCCCTCACTCTTCTTCCGATGACCCAAAAAAATATCGTGAAGAAAAAGAAATGCAAGAAGATAAAAAACGAGACCCACTCCCCAAATTAGAAAAATATTTACTGACCAATAAAATTCTTTCACAAAAAGAAATTGATGCGTTAAAAGCAGAAATCAAAAAAGAAATTGAGGCAGCAGCAGATATTGCAGAAGCAGCACCACTTCCTGAACCTTCTACAGTAGAACGTAATGTATTTTCTCCAATTATTGTTGTTCCAAAAGAAAATTTTGTAGAACCAGAACATACAGGAAAAAGTATTGTCATGGTAGATGCAATCAATCATGCACTTCATGAAGAAATGAAACATAATAAAAAAATGTTAGTGTATGGAGAAGATATTGCGGGAGGAAAAGGCGGAGTATTTACGGCAACAAAGGGATTGACTGATGCGTTTGGAAAAAAACGTGCTTTCAACTCACCACTTGCAGAAGCAAGTATTGTTGGAACAGCAATTGGTTTAGCAACTCGTGGAATGAAACCGGTAGTAGAAATTCAATTTGGTGATTATATTTGGCCTGCCTTTATGCAAATGCGTGATGAACTTGTTCATCTTCGTTATCGTTCTGATGGAGAATTTTCATGTCCCGCAGTAATACGCGTTGCCGTTGGTGGATATATTCGCGGTGGATTGTATCACAGTCAATGTATAGAAGCATTTTTTGCACACATGCCGGGATTGTGGATTGCATTTCCTTCTAACGCTGCTGATGCAAAAGGACTTTTGAAAACCGCATGTCGTGAAGATAATCCAATATTATTTTGCGAACATAAGGGCTTATATCGTCAACAATTTGCTTCATCACCAGAGCCGGACGAAAATTATTTATTGCCATTTGGTTTAGCAAAAGTGAAAAAAGAGGGAAGTGATGTTACTATTGTAACGTGGGGATTTATGGTGCAGCGTTCTTTAGAAGCCGCTCGCAAAATAGAAGAAAAAACTGGTGCAAGTATTGAAGTAATTGATTTGAGAACAATTATTCCGTGGGATAAAGAAACAGTGTACAATTCCGTACGCAAAACAGGAAAAGTGTTAATTGTTCATGAAGATACAAAGTTGGGTGGATTTGGTGCAGAAATTGGAACGAGTATTGCTGAGGAGTGTTTTCAATTTCTTGATGCTCCATTAATGCGAGTTGCTGCATTAGATACTCCAGTTCCATTCGCTCCTGTATTGGAAAATGTGATGTTGCCACAAGAATATCACGTTACAAATGCGTTGGAGAAATTGGTTGGATTTTGAAAAATGCTCCAACACACTGGAATCAAAAGAACATTTCGTCATAATTTTTTATTAGCAGTTTTTTTTGCTTTTGTTGCAGGAATGGTAAATGTTGCAGGTTTGTTGTTATTATATGTTTTTACTACGAATATTACCGGACATTTTGGTGAACTTGCTGTTGCAATCACAACAAAAAATACAATTAATGTTATTAAAGTTTTTATTTGGATTCTTACTTTTTTGTCCGGCTCTTTTTTTGCATCAATTTGTGTAAATGGATTAAATAAATTTTCACCAAAAATTTCTTACATATTTCCCATTATAATAGAGATGGTTTGTTTTTTAGTATTAATTTTTTTGTATGAAAAATTACCTCGATACCAAGATATAGATTTTAGAATCTTTCTTTTATTTTTTTCTATGGGATTGCAAAATGGGATTGTTTCAGTGGTGAGTGGAAATGTTGTTCGCACAACTCATTTAACAGGAATGATTACTGATTTTGGTTTGGCATTTGGAGAAATCTTATTTAACAAAGAACATAAAAAACATTTACAAAAGAAAATGCTGTTATCTGCAGCAATTGTTATTTCATTTTTGTGTGGAGGAATTATCGCAGGAATATATAGTAATCGTCTCAATATTCATTTTTTCTATATTCCTATAATAGTACTGTTTTTTATAGTAATGTTTGATTATTCTAAAACCTATATTTTGCGTTCGGTGAGATTTATCAAAAAGATGAATGTAGAATGAAAGATTTATCCACAAGAGAAGATATTCAATTATTAGTTAACACATTTTATGAAAAAATAAAAAATGATGAATTACTCTCACCAATATTTTCTCATGTAGATTGGGAAAAGCATTTACCAATCATGTATGATTTTTGGGATGCTGTGTTATTTGGACGAGGAACGTATGGACGCAACGCATTTATACCACATTGGAACGTTCATCAAAAAACACCGTTACAACAATATCACTTTGGAAAATGGCTTTTTCTTTTTCATCAAACATTAGATGAACTTTTTGTTGGAGAAAATACAGAAATTGCAAAACAGAAATCCACACAAATCGGACAAACATTATATATCCGTTTAAATGGTGGAATTCAAATTGAGAAATAACAATGATACAAACACTTTATCAACATATTGAATATAAAGAAGGCATTGCTTACGTAGAGGGGAAAACAACAAAAGTCAGTGAGATTATTGTTGAACACCAAGCGTACGGTTGGAGTGCAGAAGAAATTCATTTTCAACATCCATACTTATCACTATCAGAAATTTATTCTGCATTAGCATATTATTGGGATAATAAAGAAGCGATGAATATTCAAATAGAAAAAGAAATGCAAAATATAGAAAATTTAAAAAATCAATATCAATCTTCAGTTATTAAAAAAATAAATTTTTAAAAGATAATGAAGTTATCTTTTTATATGGATGTTCATATTCCTCGTTCTATCACTAACGCTTTACGTTTAAAATCAATAAATATTCTTACGGCACAAGAGGATAATACAACATTATTAGATGATAAAAGTTTGCTACAACGTGCAACAGAAAAAGAAAGAGTGTTAGTAAGTTTTGATACAGATTTATTATCCATCGTTACAGATTTTTATAAAACAGGAAAAAATTTTAGCGGATTGATTTATGCACATCCACTAAAAATATCTATAGGAAAATGTATAAAAGATATAGAAACTATTGCATCTGTGGTTTCTGTTGACGAAATGCAAAATCAAATAATATTTTTACCAATATAGAAAATACAATATTTATTCACATCTAAATTTAAGAGAAAATTATGGCACTTGTCGATGTTGTTATGCCCCAAATGGGCGAAAGTATTGCAGAAGGAACAATTACCAAATGGTACAAAAAAGTTGGTGATAAAATTGCTAAAGATGAAACACTCTTGGAAATCAGTACCGATAAAGTCGATTCCGAAATTCCATCACCCGTTGCAGGGATAATTGCTGAACTTTTATTTCCGGAACAAAAAACAGTTGCCGTACATACGGTGATTGCAAAAGTGCAAACAGATGCAAGTGCAGCTGTATCTACACCAACTCAGCAACCAGCAAAAAAAGAAGAAGCACCGAAAGAAGAAATAAAACCAGTTGAAACTCCAAAACAAACTCCAGTTGTTTCTCAATCCATAACAGAACCACAATCCGATAAATTTTATTCTCCTTTAGTCATGAATATTGCTCGCACGGAAGGAGTTTCCATGAATGAATTGGAAACCATTCAAGGAACAGGAGCAAGTAATCGTGTTACCAAAAAAGATATTTTAGAATATGTAGAAAAGAAAAAAGGTGGAAAAGTTTCTACGCAAAATTATTCAATGACATATCCCATTGAACAAAGAAAACCGTTACCAACAGTTGTTCCCAGCGGACGTGTGGAAATCATTAAAATGGATACCATGCGAAAAGCCATCGCAGAACACATGGTACGCAGCATTCACACCTCAGCACACGTTGGTTCTGTAACAGAAGCCGATGTTACAAAAATTGTTGCCTATCGTGAAAAACACAAAAACGCTTTTGAAAAACGCGAAGGTTACAAACTCACCTTCACACCATTTTTTATTGATGCAGCAGTAAAAGCACTCAAAGATTTTCCAATGCTCAATGCATCTGTTGAAGGAGAAAATATTATTCTTCGAAAAGATATTAATGTTGGAGTTGCTGTTGCTTTGGATAATAATGGATTGATTGTTCCGGTGATTAAAGGAGCAGATTCAAAAAATCTTGTTGGATTTGCACAATCTATGAATGATTTAGCAAATCGTGCCCGCATCAAAAAACTTCTCCCTGATGAAGTTGCTGGTGGAACATTCACCATTACCAATCCAGGAAATGTTGGTAATCTCTACGGATTTCCAATCATCAATCAACCGCAAGTAGCAATACTGGGAATTGGAGCAATTCAAAAACGTCCAGTTGTTATTGATGATGCAATCGCGATTCGTTCGATGGTATATCTTTCAATGTCGTACGACCATCGCGTTATTGATGGAATGTTAGGCGGAATGTATTTAGAACGTGTTGCAGAATATTTAGAAAAATTTGATGTGAACCAATCTATATAAAGGAAAAAATAAATTTATGTCAGAAAATAAAAACGCATATTCCCTTTTTGAAATGATGCAAGAAGGCGGACACGAACAAGTAGTGTTCTGTTACGATAAAGAGACAGGATTAAAAGCCATCATTGCTATTCACAATACCACACTTGGTCCATCTCTTGGAGGAACACGTATGTGGCAATATAATTCCGAAGCAGACGCCGTACGCGATGTGCTTCGCCTTTCTCGCGGAATGACATTTAAATCTGCCGTTGCTGGTTTAAAACTCGGTGGTGGAAAAGCAATTATAATCGGAGATTCCAAAAAAGATAAAACCGAAGCACTCTTCCGCCGATATGGAAAGTTTGTTAATTCACTCAACGGAAAATATATTACCGCAGAAGATGTTGGAACTTCCACGAAAGATATGGAATATGTGCGAAAAGAAACAAAACACGTTGCCGGACTTCCGGAAAGTATGGGAGGAAGTGGAGACCCTTCTCCCGTTACAGCGTATGGTGTATATATGGGAATGAAAGCCGCTGCCAAGAAAAAATGGGGAAATGATTCACTCAAAGGAAAAAAAATTGCTGTGCAAGGACTTGGACATGTTGGAGAATATCTTGTTGGTAATCTTATAAAAGAAGGTGCAGTAGTGTACGGCACAGATATTAACACAGAAAATCTTAACAACGTAGTAAAAAAATATAATATCACTGCAATTGCTCCGGAAAAAATTTACGAAACCGATGCTGATATTTTTTCACCTTGTGCATTAGGTGCAATTCTTAATGATGAAACAATCCCAAAACTTCGTTGTTCAATTGTTGCCGGCGGAGCAAACAATCAACTAGCAAGAGAAGAGCAGCACGGACGTATGTTAGTAGAAAAAGGAATTCTCTACGCACCGGATTTTCTCATTAACGCTGGTGGAGTTATTAATGTCTATTCTGAACTTGTAGGATATGACCGCAAAAAAGCAATGGAACAAACCGAACATATTTATAAAGTAACCTTAGATATTTTTGAGCGAGCAGAAAAAGAAAAAATTACCACAGATGCTGCCGCCAAAAAAATTGCAGAAGAAAGATTGAAAAATGCAAAAGAAGGAAAATAATTAATTCCCCTCTGTAGCGATGGATTGTGTAATGGAGAGAGGGGTGCCTGAAAAGTAAGAATTAAGAAGTTAGAATATAGTAAAGAGATTTTTTTCAGCGAACATCATAACAATCCGCCTGTGGCGGATAAAAAATCTGTGTTCTATATTTCAAAATCTATTCTGAAATCTTATAGATAAAAATACTTTGCGGCTTTGCGTGAGAAAAAAAATAAAACAATCTGTGTCAATCAGTGAAATCTGTGGCTAAACAATTATGCAAATCATCCAAGAAATACCAATAATAGAAGAACCCAAACTACGAAAACCAGAATGGCTCAAAGCCAAAGTACCGGGTGGAGAAAATTATGCAAAACTACGAAGCATAATGAACCAACAAAAACTCCACACTGTGTGCGAAGAAGCCCGATGTCCCAACATGGGAGAGTGTTGGAATTCCGGAACAGCAACATTTATGATTTTGGGAGATACGTGTACACGCAGTTGCGGATTTTGTGCAGTCAAAACTGGAAAAATGCACATTGTTGATGAAGACGAACCACGACGCGTTGCCGAAGCCGTAGAAGCAATGCAACTCCGTCACGCTGTAATCACCTCCGTAAACCGTGATGAATTATTTGATGGTGGTGCACATATTTTTGCCAACACCATATTTGAAATCCGCAAACGCACTTCAACATGCAGAATAGAAGTACTCATTCCTGATTTTCAAGGAAGCGAAGAAGCGCTCAATATTGTTTTGGATGCACAGCCCGATATACTCAATCACAATACTGAAACAGTTCCACGATTGTATCGCACCGTGCGACCGCAAGCACATTACCATCGTTCGTTGGAATTATTGGAGAGAGCAAAGCAACGCGGATTTCTTACAAAATCCGGAGTGATGTTGGGATTAGGAGAAACCACAGACGAAGTATTGGATACGATGAGTGATTTACACGCAGCCGGTTGTGATATTCTCACACTCGGACAGTATTTGCAGCCAACAAAAGAACATTTACCAGTTGCACGTTTTGTCCACCCAGATGAATTTGCAATGTATAAAGTAAGAGGATTAGAAATGGGATTTCGTTATGTAGAATCTGGTCCGCTTGTGCGAAGTTCGTATCATGCGGCGGAGCAGGTGTGAGAAAAGTCAGAAGGATGAGGGATGAAGGATGAAAAATAATCAACGTCATTCCCGAATGCTTTTATCGAGAATCCACAAAAAATAAAATTGTATAATGTAAATTGATAAAAAATGAATGACACCACTTCCTAATCTTCCTACAGATAATCTATACAAATTTCTTTTTATTGCTGGGCTAAGTATAATTTTAGCAACAGTAATTATTTTTATTACTCAATATAAAACAATTAGAGAAGAACAAGATAAAAATAGTCTTGAAATTGCAAATCTTATAAATGAAATGGAATTTTCAACGGAAGATATGAAAGAAACATCAGAAAATTTTAAACAAAAAGGTATTGATGATAGTGAGGTTAAAAATCAAATAGAACAAGTTAAATTAAAACGTAGGGAAATTAAAGTAAGAAATGATATAATGAATTTAAAAATACAAAAATCTCAACAAGATTTTTGTGAATTAATAGCCTTATTTATTGTTACTTGTTTGATGGTTTTAATTGGTATTATAATGTCAGTACGTGCTTATTTTAATTGGCTCTATCTCGTTCAAAAACCAATGGATGAAAAACTTAAATTAGAATTAGAAAAATTAAAATCCGATTTAGCAAAAGAAAAATCTGTGTAAAAAATATTACGATTGCTTCGTTCCAAAGAATTGGAACTCGCAATGACAGTACCAAGTCAATATAAATTGTCATTGCGAAGAAGTTCCGATTTATCGGAACGACTGAAGCAATCTCAACAAAATCATCGTTAAGAAATTTCAAATAAAAATTGTAAGGAAAACTCAATGTCCCAAACCGCAACCATGAAAAAAGAAACCGCAAAAAAACAACCACGCTGGAAAGAACTCAATCTTTCATCCGAAAAATTAAAAGACATGTATTACAAAATGCTCCTCATCCGCCGCTTTGAAGAACGAGCAGCACAAGAATACGGCAAAGGAAAAATCGGCGGCTTCTGTCATCTCTACATCGGACAAGAAGCAACAGGAGTTGGAGCAATCGCCGCATTGCGAGAAGATGATTACATCTACACATCGTACCGCGACCATGGACAAGCCATCGCACGCGGAATGGAACCCAAAGCCGCAATGGCAGAACTTTTCGGAAAAGGAACCGGCTGTGTGCAAGGTCTCGGCGGCTCCATGCACTTTATCGATGTAGAAAAAAGATTTATGGGCGGTTACGGAATTGTTGGAGCACACGTTGCACTTGCTGCCGGAAGTGCCTTCGCAACAAAATATCAAGACAAAGATTCTGTAACAATTTGTTTTATGGGAGAAGCCGCAACCAATCAAGGAGTATTTCACGAAACACTCAACATGGCAATGTTGTGGAAACTTCCCGTTATTTTTATTGTAGAAAACAATCGCTACGGAATGGGAACAGCAATCACACGTGCCTCTGCCGGAGATAATTTGTATGATAAAGCTGCCGGTTACAAAATGGATAGAATGGCAGTGGATGGAATGGATATTCTTGAAATGTATAGAGTGATGAGTGAAGCAATCGCACGAGCAAGAAAAAATTTTACACCAACATTATTAGAAGCACGCACGTATCGTTATCGCGGACATTCAATGTCAGACCCAGGAACCTATAGAACAAAAGAAGAAGTAGAAGAATATAAAAAACTTGACCCAATCGTTGTATTTGGAAATGAACTTATAGAGCATAATATTTTTAAACAATCTGATATTGATGCAATGGAAGAACAAATAAAATCTATCGTGAATGAATCCGTAGAATTTGCAGACCAAAGTCCGCAACCCTCAATGGAGTTGTTGGATAAGTATGTGTATGTGAATCAGTAATCAGGAGTCAGAAATTAGTAGTCAGAATGTAGAAGCAAAAAACGTCCCCTCTGTAGCGTTGGGTGATGCGAAGGAGAGGGGTGTGTCGGAAAGTAAAAATATAATAATTAATATTATAGATTATTTTAATGTATAATTAGTAAATTTT
>CALETH010000128.1 GCA_937920105.1 uncultured Bacteroidota bacterium | reverse complement strand
ATTGTTTGGTGCATCAATACTTCTTGTTATTATTTGGAGTGTGATGGAAAAACGCTGGATTTTTCCACGCACACCATTAGACTATTTTTTTCTCGCTTATATTTTTATAGAATTACTCACTTCTGCCACAGCAGTGTATCCAGCCGAAGCATTAAATCATTCCCGAAGATTATTATTAATAATTTTTGTGTACTTAATAATACTTTCGTTCACAACACAAAAAAGAATAATACTATTATTGATAGTATTGAATAGCGTTACAAGTTTTCTTTCCATAATAGAAATCATTTTTTATTTTGTAGAACATCAAGAACGATTATTTGTTTTTCAACATTACATGACCACCGGCGGAATAAAAATGATACTCTGTTTATTAACAATACCATTTCTTATTCATCGTGATACACCAAAAAAACAAAAAATAATTTTTTCAATAACCCTTTTACCAATATTTATTGCACTAATTCTTACCAATACACGAAGTTCGTGGTTAGGTTTTCTTGCCGGAATAATTGCCATAAGTTTTTTGATGAATAAAAAACTTCTCATCGTATTAGGAAGTTTTATCATTCTCTTTTTTCTTTTTGCACCGCAACACCAAATTGAACGAGCAAAAAGTATTGTGGATTTAAGTCATCCCAGTAATTACGGGCGGCTCAACATGTGGAAAACCGGAATAAAAATCTGGAAAGATTATCCATTCTTAGGGGTAGGAGATACAGATTTACACAAATTTTACGAAAAATATAAATCTGTAGATGATACTGAAACCGGCGGACATCTTCATAATAATTTTATTACACTGTTAGTAACACTTGGAGCAATTGGTTTAATTGTTCTCCTTATATTATTTATAAAAATTGGAATAATAGAATATACTTATGCCAAGGAATATAAAAATAACTGGCTTATTGGCTCAATAGCAACAGGTGCATTTGCCGCATTTATTGGATTTCAAATAAATGGTATATTTGAATGGAACTTTGGCGACCATGAAATTATGATTTTTATTTGGTTCACTGTTGGTTTGTGTTTGGCTTCTGTAAAAACTCAGAACTCATAGATTTGTCAAGTTTTAAAAACTTGACAAATCTTATTTTTAATTTTTGAAATTTTTCTATGATACCACTTTCTGTCATTATTATAACAAAAAATGAAGAACATAATATTTCTGATTGCTTACACAGTGTACGATGGGCAAAAGACATAGTAATTGTTGATGCAGAAAGCAAAGATGCTACAGTGGAAAAAGCAAAACAATACACACACAAAATTTTTATTAAACCGTGGCTTGGATTTGCAGAAGCAAAAACTTTTGCTGTACAACACACAGAATGTGATTGGGTTTTGTGGCTCGATGCTGATGAACGAGTTACAGAAGAATTAGCACAAGAAATTCAACAACTACTCCAAGAAAAAATAATATCCTATAATTCCTACTTTGTTGCACGTCGAGCATATTTTTTAGGAAGATGGATAAAACATTCCGGTTGGTATCCGGGAAGAGTAGTGAGATTATTTCATAAAAATTATGCAGCATTTAATTCTGCTGCAGTTCATGAAGGATTAGAAATAAAAGGGGAGAGTGGAATTTTACGAAATGATTTATTGCATTTTACAGACCCAAATCTTCATCACTATTTTGAAAAATTCAATCGTTACACAACATTAGCAAGTCAAGAATTATTTTCTCAAAAAAGAAAATTTCGTTTGGTAGATTTATTACTTCGCCCCAGTTGGTTATTTTGCAAAATGTATATTATTAAGTTAGGTTTTTTAGATGGAATTCAAGGATTCATTTTAGCAATAATTTCTTCCGTGTATGTTTTTACAAAATATGCTAAATTATGGGAGCAATGGAAAAATAAAAACTAAAACGCAAATTAGACTTGTCAAGTTTTATAAACTTGACAAGTCTCAATCAATCAAAAATATTTTTTATGAACACTCCAGAAAAAAATCAAATGCTTTTTGTGCAACTCATTTCCATGTTTCATGCAGCATCAATGCAGCACATGGGAAAAATAAAAAATCCAATGACAGAAAAAATCGAAAAAAAATTGGATGAAGCACAAATATCTATAGATATTCTTGATATGTTGAAAGAAAAATGCAAAAATAATCTTTCATCAGAAGAAGAAAAATTTCTTCAAAACGTTATTCAAGAATTAAAATTAAATTTTGTAGAAGAACAATCAAAGAAATAATCTTTGTATGTCATTCCCACATGTTTTTAGTGGGAATCCATTTTTGTGGATGCCCGATAAAAACGTTCGGGCATGACGAAGATATTTATCTATATAAATCATGACATTCGGCATTGTTGGAAATATAAAAAAAGAAACCATTGTTGATGCAATAACTCTGCTTTTAAAATCCATAGAAAAAAGAGCAATCAATTATTTTATTGAAGAAGAACTTGCTCACCACATCAATAAAAAAGCAGAAAAAAAAATCATACTGAAAAAACACACTGCATCAATGGAAGAAATTATTCCGCAAAGTGATATGCTTATTGCTTTGGGTGGAGATGGAACAATGCTTTCCACAGCAAACAAAGTTGGAAGAGCAACAGTTCCAATTTTGGGAATAAATTTGGGAGCGTTGGGTTTTCTCACAGAAATTTCCATCGCTGAAATAGAAGCATTTCTTGATGATATTCTCAACAATCAATACTCTACTGAAGAACGCACAATTTTAAAAGCAACGATTGAAGGAATTAATGACGCATGGTACGGACTCAATGAAATTGTTGTTGATAAAAGCGGCTCTTCGCGATTGATTGAAATTTCAACCTACATCAATAACGAATATTTGGTGCAATACAACGGAGATGGAATTATTATTTCCACACCAACCGGAACAACGGGTTACGCATTAGCCGCCGGTGGTCCAATCGTTGTTCCAACAAGCAATGTTATTACCATTCAGCCAATTTCTCCACATTCACTCACAGCAAGAGCCGTTATTGTTCCGGATAATTCAGAAATTCGACTTGTAGCAAATTCTTCTTTTAATGAAGTGCGGATTACTACTGATGGACAACAAGAAAAAATTGTAAAAACACCAGCAGTTATTCACATAAAAAAAGCGGATTATACTATAAAACTTATTCGCAAAAAAGATAGAAGTTATTACGAAATTTTACGAACAAAATTGATGTGGGGAAGAGATATTCGAGTGAAATAAGAATGTAGAGACGGTTGCAAAACCGTCCTAAAAATTATATGGAACGGATTTGCATCCGTTCCTAAAATTTTTTTATAGAAAGGCACATTGTATGATAAAAAACATTGTAACTCTTTTTACAATAAGTATTTTATTGCTTTCTTGTAAATCCTCTTCGACTATTTCAAAAAATGATGAAGGAATTATTAAGGGAGAATTTTCTCGTTCAGTTTTAGAAACTGATGAGAAATTTTCATGGTTCAAGAGTCAATACTCAACATATCAACCAGATGAAAATGCAATTCATTTTTTAGATTCTACAGCACGCAATTATAGATTTTTGGTATTTTTAGGAACTTGGTGCGGAGATTCTAAAAATGGAGTTCCAAAATTTTGCAAAATTGCCGATGTATCACACATCTCACAAGAAAATATTATTTTGTATGGTTTAGATAGAACCAAAAAAAGTGATGATGGTTTAACAGAAAAATATCACATTACAAACGTTCCAACCGTAATTGTTTTGATGAATGATAATGAAATCGGACGTATTACCGAACATCCACAAGAAAGTTTTGAGAAGGATTTGGTGAGGATAATCAACTATAATAGATGATGAAGATTGGCTATTATTAACCAGCTTTCATATACTAATAATATTTACTCATAATCAATATTATGTAAAGTAAAATAATAAAAGAAAATAAGCAATTATTACAATGCTTGTTTCATGATATTTGTAATTGTATTCATATAAATATCTTGCAATTGTTCTATTCCCTTTTGGATTTCCTTTCCAATAATCAATTCTTTAGTTGTTGTAACTTTACCAATGTGTTCGTACGGAATTAGATTTTCTTCACACAGATTTTTGATTGTATTCAAATTTTCTGGTTTTACAGAAATCAATATTCGGGATTGTTCTTCACCAAATAATAAAAAATCCTTTCGTAGTGATGTTTCTGCAAAATTTACTGTACAACCAAGATTTCCAAATATACAACATTCTGCTAATCCAACAGAAATTCCGCCTTCAGATATATCATGCATAGATTGAATCAATCCATTATAAATCATTTCTAAACAACAAGTTTGCAGTTTCTTTTCAAATTCTATATCAATAGTTGGTGAACCAGCAACTATGTTGTGAATAACTTTTGCATATTCGCTGCCGCTTAAATCTCCGGTATTTTTTCCTAACAAGATAATTTCATCACCGGCGTTTTTAAATGCTGGCGTTGTAATATGCTTTGCATCTTCAATAAGTCCCAACATACCAATGGTTGGCGTTGGATACACGGCTGCGTTTGGGCTTTCGTTATAAAAACTGACGTTTCCGCCGGTAACTGGTGTTTCTAAAATGTTGCAAGCATTGGCAATTCCTGCAATGGCTTCTTTAAATTGCCAGTAAATTTCTGGTTTGTAGGGATTTCCAAAATTTAAGCAGTTGGTAATGGCTAATGGTTTTCCACCGGAACATACAACATTTCTTGCGGATTCTGCAACGGCAATTTCTGCTCCTTTGTGTGGATTGAGATACACATAACGGCTGTTACAATCAGTTTTTACGGTGAGATATTTCTTTGTTCCTTTGATTTTTATGATTGCAGAATCTGATTTGCCGGCTTGTGTGATGGTATTGGTTTGCACCATTGAATCATACTGCTCGTACGCCCAATGTTTATTGGCAATATTTGGTGATGCCAAAAGTTTTTCCAACACAGTGTTGAAATTTTTGGGTTGGGGAAGTTGAGAAAAATCAAAAGGGCGGGTGTGTTGTAAATATTCAGGCTCTTTTGTTTCACGAATATAGACGGGCGCCCCTCCTCCTAATACTAATGTTTCTGCAGGAACTTCTGCTTCCACCCTTCCTTGATACATAATTTTTACGATTCCATCATCAGTAACTTTACCGATTGTTACACAATGTAAATCCCATTTATCAAAAATGGATTTGATTTTTTGTTCGTGTTCTGGTTTTGCAACGAGCAGCATTCGTTCTTGAGATTCTGAAAGCATAATTTCGTACGCGGTCATGTTTTCTTCTCGTAATGGAACTTTATCTAAATCGATGAGCATTCCGCTTTTTCCTTTTGCACTCATTTCCATTGTTGAACAAGTAATTCCGGCAGCACCCATATCTTGTATTCCTACAATGTATCCGGCTTTGATTACTTCGAGTGTTGCTTCAAGTAAAAGTTTTTCGGTAAATGGGTCTCCAACTTGAACTGACGGACGTTTGGCTTCGGATTTTTCGGAAATTTCTTCAGAGGCAAATGTTGCTCCGTGAATTCCATCGCGTCCTGTTGATGAACCGACAATCATTACAAGATTATTTTTACCTCTGGCAATTGCAGATGCAGTGTTTTTATGTTCAACAATTCCCACAGCCATTGCGTTTACCAGTGGATTTCCTTGATAACATTCATCAAAATAAATTTCTCCGGCAACAGTGGGAACGCCAAAACTGTTTCCGTAATCTCCAATTCCTTTTACCACATATTTAAAAAGATGTTTTGTGCGAGCGTCTGTGAGCGAGCCAAATCGTAATGAGTTTAGGGCAGCAACTGGACGTGCTCCCATTGTAAAAATATCTCTCATAATTCCGCCAACTCCTGTTGCTGCTCCTTGATATGGTTCTACGGCGGAGGGATGGTTGTGGCTTTCGATTTTGAATGCAACGGCTAATCCATCTCCAATATCAACAAGTCCCGCATTCTCCTCTCCTCCACTCACAAGGAGTTTTCCGCCGGAACGTGGAAGTGTTTTGAGTAATGCTATGGAATTTTTGTAACTACAATGTTCACTCCACATAACACTGTAAATTCCGAGTTCGGTGTAGGTTGGTGTGCGTTGTAATAGTGATAGAATTTTATTGTATTCTTCTTCGGTAAGTCCTAATTGTTGTGCGAGTTGAAGATTGATTATTGGAGTTTTCATTAAGAATTATTTTTTAAAAAATGGTTTTTATATTGTTAATACTAAAGTTTGTTTTTTATTTCTGCCTTTTGCCTTTTTGGACACACCCCTAAATCCCCTCTCTCCTTCGCATAATCCACCGCTTTAGAGGGGACTTTTCTCTCCACTACTCTTATACTTATCTACTCATCTACTTATATTCTCCACTACTTTTCTTCTTTTTCTATGATGGCGATTTCTTCTTCGGTGAGTTGGTAGAGTTGATAGACTATTTGATTTATTTTTTCTTCGTGATATTGGATTTTTGTATTATAGTGCTCTTTTTTTGTTTCTAAGGTTGTTGTGTGTTTTTCTTTGTTGAGTTGTAAGAGCACTTCTACATGATGTACGATTTCATCGTGTTGGTGTTTTTCGGTTTTGTTGGAAAAGTCTATATCTTTTAATGGTAATTTATCAAGATAAGTTTTAGAAATATTAACTGTTAAACTAGAATTATTTGTAAAATTTTTTACATAAAAGAAATTATATAGATTTGAATTAAATAGAGCTAGAAAAAATTTTAATGAATATTTTGAATTTTCTTTCAGTAAAATATTATTTACTGAATACCGCTGATACAGTATCTTTTGTTAATTCAATCATAGGTTGTGGATATACGCCAAACACCACAATTACTACCACCAATACAATCAACATTAATTGAATATTGCCACCCACTTCTCCAGCTTGTTCTGTTACAGCAACTGTGTTTCCATAAA
>CALETH010000127.1 GCA_937920105.1 uncultured Bacteroidota bacterium | reverse complement strand
GTTCTTCTTATTGCAATATTTCTTTATGTAGATATTCACTCGTTTTTCTCTTCTATTATAAAAGCAAATCCACTACCACTTTCTATAGCAATTGCATTATTACCAATCAACATTTATATGCAATTTTTTCGATGGAAAACGTTGCTTTCACTCATTTCATTAGAAATATCCAATAAAGAAATTCTTACTTCACTTTTTGTGGGATTTGCTGCTGGTTTTTTTACTCCGGCACAACTTGGTGATTTTGGTGGACGGGTTCTCGCTTTACGTTCACAAAAAGCATCCAACATTATTTTTCTCAATCTCATTGATAGAATTGCAATTGCTGTTTTAACATTAATTTTGGGAGGAATTAGTGGAAGCATTTTTTTATCAACATATTTTCCAATGTATTGGAATAGCATTTATTTTCTCTTTATTGTAATTCTTCTCCCCATTGTAAGTTTTCTTTTTTTACAACCACAGTATTTACAAAAAACTTTTTCTTTTATTCCAAATACATGGACAGAAAAATTGAAAGAAAGAAAACTTTTTCAATCGCTCATGGCATTACAAAATATTTTTACGCCAAAAGCAGCACGTTCTCTTTTTGTTTCTACAACATTATTTTTTTTGGTGATATTTTTACAATATTATTTTTTTATCAATGCATTTGATAGTGTTTCACTTTATCATTCTGCACTGTGTGCATCAAATATTCTTTTTGTAAAATCTTTTATTCTCCCTATTTCTATTGGAGATTTAGGTGTGCGGGAAAGTACGGCAATATTTTTTTTCACAAAGATAGGTGCTTCAGCAACAGCAGCGTTAAGTGCTTCGCTCTGTTTGTTTTTTATTAATATTGTTCTTCCTGCTTTTATCGGAACATTCTTTTTTTCACAAATAAAAGTGAAAAAATAATTTTTAAAATCTCGGTATATAGACCTCGCAGGTTTTAAAAACCTGTGAGGTCTTTCGCAGATAATTTTATGACCATCATTATTTTTCTTTTTTTCATTCTAACCGCTTTATACGTTTTTTATATTTCTTCTTTTATAATGGGGATTTCAAAATTAAAAAAAGGGAATAATACAAAACTATTTTCTGTAACAATTATAGTCCCTGCAAGAAATGAAGAAAAAAATATAGGAAATTGTCTTCACTCACTTCTTCAACAAACATATCCAAAAGAAAATTGTTCTATTATCGTTGTTGATGATGAATCCACTGATAACACTGCTGCTATTGTAGAAAAAAACTCTCAAGAATTTTCTAACATTCAATTAATTCGTATTCACAATAGACCTCAAAATATTTCTCCGAAAATTTATGCTGTGCAAACAGCAATTCAACATTGCAACAGCGAAATTATTTTCACTACAGATGCAGATTGTGTTGCTAATCCAAATTGGATTTCTACATCTACTCAACATTTTGAAGAGAATGTCGGCGTTGTTACAGGAACAACCATTTTTTCCAATAAAAATAAAATTTCTCCACTTTTATTTGGAATTCAATTTATAGAATTTATCTCGCAAACAGCTTGTGGTGCTGGTGCAATTGGATTGAGAAAAGTAAATAATTGTAACGGAAGCAATATGGCTTTTCGCAAAAAAGCGTATGAAGAAGTTGATGGATATAATTCCATTGCACATCTCAATTCCGGTGATGATTCGCTGCTTGCACAACTCATTCTTCAAAAAACACAATGGAAAATCCGTTTTGCTCTTGAACCAGAAGCACAAGTTACCACAAATCCCGTGGAAACATGGAAACATTTTTTTCAACAACGAATGCGTTGGGCTTCTCAAACGACGGAATACGAACCACTCACAGTATTTTTTCTTTCTTCTATATTTTTTTTGTATGTGATGTTGTGCATTTTTAGTATTGTTGCTTTTTGGTATCCTACTTTATTTGTGCCCATTATTTTTTCTCTTTGTGCAAAATTTTTTATTGATTTTTTTATTCTTAAAAAATTTACACATCGTACAAATACACAATATATCATGAAATATTTTATTCCTGCAGCAATCATTCACATTCCATCAATTCTTATTTCCGTTCTTGGCGGATTTATCGGAACGTTTGAATGGAAAGGACGAAAATTACAAAGAACTACATAATGTTTTGAACTCATAAACGGATTATTTATCTTACAATAAAATTCTTCTATAAAAACTTTTCCATGCAAAAAGAAAAAAGCATTATTCTTTTTACCGTTTTAGTTGATGTCATCGGTTTTGGTATAGTTATCCCTATTCTCCCTTTTTATGTTTCCTCATTTGGTGTTTCAGAATTTACCATAACATTATTATTTGCTGCGTATTCATTTTTTTCATTTCTTAGTAACCCTTTCTTAGGTTCTTTATCGGATAAATTTGGAAGACGTCCGATTTTATTAACATGTATTGTAAGTACTGCAATTGGATGGTACGTTTTTGCCAGTGCAGCATCTCTTGTTTTTCTTTTTCTTGGAAGAATTATTGATGGTATTGCTGCGGGAAATTTTTCCACTGCTCAAAGTTATATTGCGGATTTATCAAAAAGTGAAAAAGATAGAACTGCCAATATGGGTTTGCTTGGAGCAATTTTTGGTATTGGATTTATTTTGGGACCTTTGCTTGGTGGATTATTAAGTAAAGTTTCTCACGCATTTCCATTTTGGTTCGCAGGAATACTCGCAACTATAAATTGCATTACTGCTTTCTTCTTTCTTCCGGAAACCCATCATCATAGAAATACAGAAACAAAAATTCACTATAATCCATTCCGTCCATTGCAGAAAGCATTAAGGGATAAAATTGCTCGACCTTACTACATCACACAATTTTTATTTTCTTCCGCCTTTGTTGTAACACAATCTATTTTTGCATTATTTGTTTCTGTAGAATTTGGCTTGGATGCTGCAATGACAGGTATTCTTTTTACATTCATAGGAATTGTTGTTGCAATCAACCAATTATTTTTATTAAAAAAAGTTTGGCTGATGCGTTTTAGTGAAACACAACTCGAAATTATTATGTTGGCAGTCATGGGAATTGCGTTTCTTTTTTTAGCAACAAAAAATGTTTGGATGAGTATTTTTTCTATTCCATTATTTGGAATTGCTCAATCAACTTTACGTGCAGTCATTACAAGTCAAGTAGTAGGAACAGCAACCCAACAAACCAAAGGAGAAAAAATGGGGATTCTCGCTTCTATTCTTTCATTTGCAATGTTCTTTTCTCCCATTATTGCCGGAAAAGTTTTTGAATTTGACCATAGAATCCCTTTCATTTTAGCGAGTGTGTTAACATGGATTGCATTTTTTGTTTCTTATAAGAGAAGTCAGAAAACAGAAATCAGTGGTCAGAAATCAGAAGTTAGTAATTAAGATTATTGAAATTTTTTCATACTAAAAATAATAATAGTTATAATTTTATGAAACCATTCGCTACCCTTTTCATACTCCTTCTTTTTCCAGTCACACTTCTTTCGCAAGTCATCATTAAAGAACGATTAGAGATACAGCCAAAACTCAAAATACCACTACAAGCAACAAGTACAGCAGACCAAAATACTCTTTGGATAGATATTCATTATTACTATCCTCTTAGTTCACTTTCTATTCCATGGCCAAGTATGGGTGGGTTAACTCAATTAGAATTATCTACTGGACAAATAGATACAATTTCTCTTATTGCAAAATTTCCTAATAAAAGTGTACGGATAGTTCGCAGCCCAACCATAGGACCTGTTCCATTTGGAACAACTGCAGAAGTAAAAAACTATCATGGAGCAGAATACAACTACGGTATTCCACCACCATATTATAGTGTTTCCATTGCTTATCAACCTGTTATTCCTCATGGACAAGGCGATACAATAACCACTCAAGTTCAAAGACGTATTTCGTATCCTAATGGAAGCAGTACGCCATACGAAGTTCACGGAACTATACGTTACATCCCCATTTCAAAACCAACAGTCAGTATCACCAATACAAAGATAAAAAAATATACCATTAACAGTACCTCACCAAATTATACAGCAACATTTACGTATTCAGCCACACCATCAGGAAAATATGCACCAACAATAACATGGACACCGCAACAAACATTTAACACACAAAACTATCTCAACCAGATAAAGCCTGGTGATACGCTTAGAATTCCTGTGAAAGTAACGGCTACGAATATTGCCGGAAGTGCCACTGATACAACAGGAAAGTTGATACTCATTCGTCATAAAGAACTCCATCATATTAAAGTATTTGCTCCTCCGGATAGTATTAATCAAAGTGATAGTTCTCTTATTACGATAAAAGCATACCGTTCAGATAATACGGATATTACTTCTACATTACCCGAAAATATGCAAGTAACATTTTCGTTAAGTGGAGACCCGGCGGGAATATTAACACAAACCTCTACAACATTAGGAGAAATCCTAGCAGGGAAAATTCACCTTCGAGGTATTTCGAGTAATAAATATGTAAGTACAGTTATTGTAACAGGAGTGTTGGATGGTAAAAGTGCGAAAGATACTGTAAAAGTAACAAATCCATGTATTGGTATTCCGATATGTGGAACATATACACCGCCAACATTAACATTTGTAGTAGCACAACCATCAGATTTAAACCAAAATAATATTCCCTGTAACAATCCAAAAAAAGTGTATGGTGGATTTAGACCACTGAACGCAAGTGAAAATTTATTAGAAGATTTTGATGTACAAGTGTGCAAAGATAGCATAGATAATAAATTGCATTTTAGAATACCAGAAATAAAAGCAAAAGTCTATTTAGAAATGTGTCTTAATAATATTCTTGCTGACGGGCTTTCTCTTGTAAATGAAAATGATTTATGGACTTTGCATCCGGATAGTGTGTGTAAGGTAATAGAAGATTTAGAATCTTGGGAAGGATATCCGCCAGAACTTCGTAATAAATACCAATTTCCATTTATGGTATTAAAACATGAACTTCAGCATAAACAAGATTATGAAGATACAGTGATGACTATTAAACATATTTTAGATAAAAAAATAAAAAACTATACTATGGACTGTCAACCAATAACCAATGAATTACTCACACAAGCAAAACAAGAACTCAAGAATATTATCATTAATTTTTTAACTGATGATGCATACAGAGCGTGGAGAGAAAAAGAAAAATTAGATGATGCAGAAAAGCGATTTAAAAATGAATTTGAAACCAACCAAAAATTTAAAGAATTTATTCAAAATCTAAAAAAACAAATGGAACAATTTTATAATGTACAATGCCATTATGGAATTATTTTTTAAAAGAAAGAGAGAAATTATTATGAAAACATTGATGAGTTGCATAACAATGATTATTTTATCAACCAATGTTTTTGCTCAACGAGCCGATAGTACGTTGGGATTCTATTATTATTATGAAACTAATGCTACTAATTATTTTGAAGAAAAAACCGTACAGGATATACCACAATTAGAGCAAAATATTTGGAAAGAACACAATTTTTGGAGGCAAACACGCTTTCTCCATACTCTCTGGAAATTAAATGCACCAAGTACGTATCAATTAACATTGGCATTTTTAGATACAATTCAAATGTATCCACGACATCTTTACCCAAAACGATATGAGGGCTTATTTGATATTAGTGAAGATAGTATCACACTTACAGCAAAAGTCACAGATATTTTGATAGGACATGGAAATTACTCCACTGTTCCATTTATTTTCACAATGATAGAAGAACGTAACGGTCTTGCAGAAATGTATGATATGTTACCGGTGATTATACAAAAAGTTCCGCAATTCGAAACACAAGCAAAAAATTTATTGATAAATTTTGCAAGAACAGGAGGAGATATAATAGATAGGGCAGATGCTCTTTCATGTCTTATAAAAT
>CALETH010000126.1 GCA_937920105.1 uncultured Bacteroidota bacterium | reverse complement strand
ACTCCCTATAGAAATAGAAAACATTATTAAAGAAACTGATATTATTTTGAATACTGGTGGAAAATGGTGTAACGACGATTGGGAAAAAGTCGGTATCAATTGGGCAATAGAGGCTATAAATAATTATATCCCTAAAAGAAAAGAGGAACTTATAAATTTTTGGAATGGTTATGAAAATGCCATTTTATTCCTAACGGAAAAACTTGGAAAACCTATTTATTCTGGAAGAGGAACTGAATATAAAAAAGAATGGGAAGAATTGAAAATAAAACCTAATGTGCCTATATCAACTATATATAATACTATTAAAATAACATGGTGGGAATATGAAAATAGAACTATATTCGTTTCAATTTCATGTCATGATGCACACACACTATTAGGTAAGCATTTAGAAGTTTTTCCTGAATAGGTATGAAAACTCACATTCCACAAACACTTAATACTATTATAGAATCTCTTGCTGTAGATTTAGGAATAAAAACAAAATTAGAGCAATATAGTATTTTTCCGTTATGGAATGATGTTGTGGGAGAACAAATCGCAAAAATAACAGAACCAGAAAGAATAGATAATGGATTACTTATTGTAAAAGTTTCCAATGCACCGTGGAGAACAGAACTCACTTTTCGCAAAAAAGAAATTCTCACGAAAATTCACGAAGCAACAAAAAGCACAGCAATAAAGGATATTCGATTTAGATAAAAATTAATAAAATAAAAACAAAACCTATGGCAGAAAATAAACCCAAAACAGAAAAACAGTACGACGCACAAAATATCACCGTTCTTAAAGGACTTGAAGCAGTCCGCAAAAGACCAGCAATGTACATTGGAGATGTTAGTATTCGCGGACTTCATCATCTTGTGTATGAAGTTGTTGATAACTCCATTGATGAAGCATTAGCCGGTTATTGTAAAAACATCCAAGTAAAAATAAATAAAGATGGAAGCATTACGGTGATTGATGATGGACGTGGAATCCCTACAGCAATACATCCTGAAGAAAAACGTTCTGCATTAGAAGTTGTTATGACTGTTCTTCATGCCGGCGGAAAATTTGATAAAGAAACTTATAAAGTTTCCGGTGGTTTACATGGAGTTGGTGTTTCTGTGGTGAATGCATTAAGTGAATGGTTAGAAGTAGAAGTTCGACGCGAAGGAAAAATCTTTTTTCAAAAATATAAAAAAGGTGACCCAGTTGAAGCAGTAAAAACAATTGGAAAAATGGAACGCGGAATGTCCACAGGAACAACCGTAACATTCATGCCAGATGCAACCATTTTTAAAAATCGTACCTACAAATTTGAAACACTTGCCGAACGCCTTCGCGAACTCGCATTTCTCAACTCACAAGTAACATTAGAAATTTCTGACCTTCGCAGCAAACAAGAGCAAACAGAAACATTCCATTACAAAGGCGGACTTCTTGAATTTATAAAATATACCGATGCAACACGTCCAGCAATTATGAAAAAAATCTTTTACGCAAAAGGTGAAGATAAAGATGAAAATGGACGTGCTGTAGAAGTAGAAGTTGCATTCCAATATAATGACCAATATTCAGAAAATGTTTTTTCTTATGTGAATAATATTAACACTCACGAAGGTGGAACACATGTTGTTGGTTTTCGAACATCACTAACAAGAACACTCAATAATTATGCATCAAAAAATAATTTAGTAAAAGAAGGAAAAGTAACACTCACGGGAGATGATTTTAAAGAAGGACTTACCGCTGTTATAAGTGTCAAAGTTCCGGAACCACAATTTGAAGGACAAACAAAAACTAAACTTGGTAACAGCGAAATTAAAAGTATTGTAGAAGGAATAGTTGGAAAAACTTTGCAAGAATGGCTTGAAGATAATTCTCCGGATGCAAAACGCATTATAGAAAAAAGTCTCCGTGCTGCAGAAGCCAGGGAAGCCGCAAGAAAAGCACGTGATTTAACACGAAGAAAAAATGCGTTGGATGGTGGCGGACTTCCAGGAAAACTTGCTGATTGTTCCATTAGCGACCCTGAACATTGTGAACTGTATATCGTCGAAGGAGATTCTGCAGGTGGAAGTGCAAAGCAAGGACGCGATAGACGTTTTCAAGCAATACTTCCACTAAAAGGAAAAATTCTCAATGTAGAAAAAGCACGACTTCATAAAATGTTGGAAAATGAAGAAATCCGAAATATTTTTACTGCCATTGGTGCGGGTGTTGGAGATGAATTTAATCCTGAAAAAATTCGCTACGGAAAAATTATTCTCATGTGTGATGCCGACGTTGATGGCTCACATATACGAACATTATTGTTAACACTATTTTTCCGTTATATGAAACAACTCATAGAATTAGGACATGTGTATATTGCTCAGCCACCACTTTATAAATTGAAAAAAGGAAAGCAAGAAAATTACGCCTACGATGATGAGGAACGAGACGAAATTTTAAAAAAATTCAAAAGCGATAAAAAATCTGACAAAGAAGAAATTCCCACAGAAGAGCAAGAACTTCCAGAAGAAGGAGCAGTAGTAAAAAGCGGAATAGTAATTTCTCGTTTTAAAGGATTAGGAGAAATGAATCCCGAACAACTTTGGTCAACAACAATGAATCCGGAAACACGTACCGTTCTTCAAGTAGGTATAGAAAACGCTGCCGATGCTGATAGAACATTTTCCATTTTAATGGGAGATGAAGTAGAACCACGTCGAGAATTTATAGAAAAAAATGCAAAATACGTACGTAATTTGGATGTGTAAGAAAAATTAATAATAAAAGAATAAAATATTAAAAATAATTTTAAATCATAAATATAATGTCCACAAACGAAAAAATACTCCCAGTTGATATAGAAGAAGAAATGAAAGGTTCGTACATAGACTACTCTATGTCCGTCATCGTCTCCCGCGCATTACCCGATGTGCGAGATGGATTAAAACCCGTTCACCGCCGCGTACTTTTTGGAATGCAAGAACTCAGTCTTGCAGCAAACAAACCATACAAAAAAAGTGCCCGCGTTGTTGGAGAAGTGCTTGGTAAATACCATCCACACGGAGATACAGCCGTGTACGATACCATCGTACGGATGGCACAAGATTTTTCCTTGCGTTACACATTAGTAGATGGACAAGGAAATTTTGGTTCTGTTGATGGAGATTCTCCAGCAGCAATGCGTTACACAGAAGTTCGTTTGGAAAAAATCGCTGAAGAAATGTTACGCGATTTGGAAAAAAACACTGTAGATTTTTCTCCAAACTTTGATGACACATTGCAAGAACCAAGAGTTCTTCCTGCACAAATCCCAAATCTTTTAGTCAACGGTTCAAGCGGAATAGCCGTGGGTATGACCACCAATATTCCACCCCATAATTTGGGAGAAGTTGTTGATGGATGTATTGCCTTCATCAAAGACCCATCTATTGATAACATGAAATTGATGAAACTTATCAAAGCACCAGATTTTCCCACAGGTGGAATAATTTATGGATATGATGGAGTAAAAGAAGCATACACTACAGGACGTGGAAAAATTACGCTTCGAGCAAAAGCAAATATTGAAACAGCAAAAAATGATAGACAAAGTATTATCGTTTCAGAAATTCCCTATCAAGTTAACAAAGCAAGTTTAATAGAAAAAATTGCTGAACTAATGCGAGAAAAAAGATTGGAAGATATTTCTGATGTGCGAGATGAATCCGATAGAGATGGAATGCGAATTGTAATAGAATTAAAACGCGATGCCAACGCAAGCGTAGTGTTGAATAATTTATTCAAGTACACACAAATGCAAACAACATTCGGTATCATTATGCTTGCATTAGTAGAAGGCAGACCGCAAGTGCTCACACTTCGTGACACCATTGAACATTATTTAAAACATCGCAATGAAGTTGTTGTACGCCGAACAAAATTTGATTTAGATGAAGCAGAAAAACGCGCCCACATTTTAGAAGGATATATTATTGCATTAGATAATATCGATGAAATAATAAAATTAATTAAATCCTCTAAAGATACAGAAACCGCAAAAACCGGATTGATAAAAAAATTCAAACTTTCAGAAATTCAAGCAAAAGCAATTTTGGATATGCGTTTGCAACGTTTAACTGGATTAGAAAGAAAGAAAATTGAAGAAGAATATCGTGAACTTATAAAACTCATCACAAAACTTAAAGCAATCCTTGCAAGCAAACAACTGCAAATGGAAATCATCAAAGAAGAACTCTTAGCAATAAAAGAAAAATATGCAGATGAACGTCGTACAGAAATTATGCACGATGTTAAAGAATTTAAAATTGAAGATATCATTGCACAAGAAGATGTAGTTATTACCATCAGTCATGGTGGATACATCAAGCGTTTTCCAGTAAGCGGATATAGAAAACAATCACGTGGCGGAAAAGGTGTAACCGGTGCTGCATCTCGCGAAGATGATTTTGTAGAACACATGTTCATTGCAAGCACACACAATTACATCATGTTCTTTACTGATAAAGGAAAATGTTATTGGTTGAAAGTATTTGAAGTTCCCGAAGGAGGAAGAACATCCAAAGGAAAATCCATTGCAAACGTTATAGCAAAAGAGCCAACAGAAAACATCACTGCAATTTTAAGCGTAAGAGAATTTAATGATAAACAATTTGTCTTTATGGTAACCGAACAAGGACAAATGAAAAAAACCTCCTTAGCAGAATTTAGCAATCCAAGAAAAAATGGAATCGGAGCAATCTCTTTAGATAAAAATGATTTATTGCGAGATGCAAAACTTACTGACGGAAATGATGAAATTCTCATCGGAACAAAAGAAGGAATGGCAATCCGCTTTCCCGAAAGTGAAGTGCGAAGTATGGGACGTGCTGCTTCCGGAGTGCGAGCAATAAAATTAGATAAAGGTGATAAAGTTATCGGAGCAGTAAATGTAAAGAGACAAAAAACTACAATTCTTGTTGCAACAGAAAACGGATTTGGAAAACGTTCCGAACTTGAAGAATACAGAATAAGTCATCGTGGCGGAAAAGGTGTAACCACATTAAAAGCGAATGACAAAACCGGAACAATGATAGCAATCCGCGAAGTGCAAGATACTGATGACATTGTCGTGGTCAGTTCACAAGGAATGGTAATTAGACAAAGCGCGAAAGATATTCGTGTTTCCGGAAGAAACACATCCGGCGTTCGTCTCATTCGCGTGAACGAAGGAGATAAAGTTGCGGCGATAGCAATAGTTGTTTCTGAAGATGAAGAAGATAAAGTATTACAAAAAGCAGAATCAAATCCAACACCGCCAGCAAAAACAGAAAAACCATCAAAAGAAAAATCAGAACCAGAAAATTTATTTTCTGATAAAAAAAAAGTCTTGACCAAGACGAAGAATGAAAAAGAAGAGAAGAAAAGTAAAGTGAAAGAAAAGAAAAAGAAGAAAAAATAAATATCTTTATTGTAAGTGGTGAGGTATTTGTCATACCTGCGAAAGCAGGCATCCACCTTGCAGATTCCCGAGAGTAATTATGACACAAGTTCCTTCACAAAGCCATTTTTTATTTTGGGATGTCAACCCTACAACATTAGATTTACAAAAAAATGCAGATTTTATCCTTACCGGTGTTTTGGATTATGGTACGATGGAATTGGTACGTTTTGTTCGTGAATATTATGGAGATGAATTTATAAAAAATTATCTTCTCCACCATGGCTGGAAAGTTCTTCATAAAAAAACTATCAATTTTTGGAAATATATTTTTCATTTAGAAAACGAACAATGCCTACAACCATCCTTTCTTCAGAACAACAGAAAGTTTTGGAATTATTAATTCCAATAGTTCATCAAAACAAATTTTACTTAGCAGGAGGAACAGCATTAGCGTTATATTTACATCATAGAAAATCTATAGATTTTGATTTTTTTACTGATGAAAAAAATTGATACAACATATCTCCGCTCATTTTTTTCTCAAGCACAATTATTGCAAGAATCACAAGGAACATTATCATTACTTTTTTATGGCGTGAAAATTTCATTTTTTGAATTTCATTATCCGCTATTACAAAAACTTGATAATGAAATCAAAGTTCAACGAGCACGCATTGATGATATTGTTGCAATGAAAATCAACGCTATTGCCGGACGTGGTTCAAAAAAGGATTTTATTGATATATATTGTGTATGCAAACACAATTATACATTATTGCAATGTGTAGAATTGTTTTAAAAAAAAGTTTTCCAATATCAATTATGATGTTTATCCTCTTACAAAAAGTTTGATATATTTTGACGATGCAGAGCAAGAAGAAATGCCCGAAATGTTTATCAATGTTGATTGGAAGACTATAAAAGAATTTTTTGTTCAAGAAACACAAAAAACATTTTTACAAAATGATTAACACCATCTCATACTTTATCTATTTAGCCATTTCATCATTTATTACTATTTATGTTGGATGGTTATGTTATAAAAATGGGTATGTGTACGTATTAGAATTATTTGACCATGATGAAAAAATCGCAAAATCCGTTAATCAATTACTTTTAGTAGCATATTATCTTTTGAATATCGGTTTTGTTTTTTATTCATTAAGCAGTTGGGATGAAATTCGTTCTACACAAAAAATGATTGAACACATAAGCACAAAAGTATCAATAATTGTAATTATATTATGCATTTTACATTATAATAATATTATTATGATTTATCTTTATAGAAATTATAAACTTAAATTCAATAAATAAAAAAGGAGAATAAAAATGAAAGCCACAGTTATACAAATCATAACAACGTTGATAATAGTAACAACCATTTCAATTGCACAAGGAAAAAAATCTGATGAAGCAATAGCACAAGAATTTCAAACACAATACAAAACACTTCTTACTAAAATAGAATTAGCAACAACAATAGAACAATTTGCAGAGATAGATAATAGTATTGATGAATTGGAAACAAAGTATTTATCCAGCGAAGAAGTCTTAAATAAAGCATTTTACCCAAATTATTCTTTTATAGGAAAAATTGAAAAAATACGCCGTAACTTAGAAGATGCAAAAGAAAGAACCATAAGTAATAATTTAGTAATTCTTGGTTATTGGATTTATCTTCCCATTAGCATTTTATTAACTTTTTGGACATCAAAAATGTTATTTAAAAACGGAAGAATTTTTATGATGGATATTTTTCACGGAAATGAAAAACTTGCACTTTCCACAAATAAATTATTTGAAATAGGATATTTTTTATTAAACGTCGGTTTTGCTTTACTTATTTTGGAAATGAAACATGTTGAAAATACACGAGATTTAATAGAATCCTTAAGCACAAAAATTGGTGGTTTTACAATATATTTAGGAATAGTTTTTATGCTTAACGTTGTATTATTTATGAGAGGAAGAAAAAACGCAATGAGAAATAAAACTGTAAATACAATTCAACAACAATAATTATTTTAATAAGGAAAAAACTATGAAACACACACTCTTGGCAATACTCATCGCCAGTGGTCTTATCGGATGTGCATCACTCAAATTAGAGCCGGCAAATTTTGCATGGCCGGTAGAAAGCGTTCTCAAAATAGATTCTAAAGGAATGGTGGAAGATAACCGTTACAGTTTTTCATTCAACGTAAAACCACTCTTCCAAGCAGAATTTAATGATACCACCGCCAGCGGAGAAATTCACCTCATCCGTGATATGTATGGATATTATTACATCACCGCAGCAAAATTTAAAAACGTTTATACATTTGTTGCTAATGAAGGAAATCTTTCACAAAAAAATAAATTTCTTGTGAGTGAAACAGGACTTTCTTCTCCTGCCTTTAATCAAAGAGACCAATACATTCAATTACTCAACGGAAAAGAAAAATCCATTATGCTTTCCAGAGATGGAATTCAGCAACCAGAAAATAAAGGAGAACAAAAATGAAAAACACATTGAAGCAAATAGTTGCAACACTTATCATTGTAACAACAATTTCTGTAGCACAAGAAAAATCCGATTACGAAATAACGCAAGAATTTCAAACAAAGTATAAAGCACTCACCACTCAGATGGATGAAGCATCATCAGTAGAACAATGCACAGAAATTGGTAATGGTATAGATGAGTTAGAAAAAAATTATTCATCCTATAAAAAAATGTTGGATAAAGCATTATATCCGGATGATTTTACAAAAAAAATAACCGATATTCGCAATCAATTAAAACTTACGCAAGAACGAGTTGCCATTATCGGAACACAAGGAGCACGTATAGCAGAATTAGAATCACAAGTAGATAAATTAAGCGGAGAAAATTCTGAAATGTTATTAAGAATCGCTTCTTTAGAAGACCAAGCCAAAGCCGATAAAAAATTGATAGATTCACTTTCCACAATGGTAACAAAACTTCGCAACAACATTGCACAACGAGATAAAATGATTTTTGCTTTGGTTGATAGTTTATTTTTACAGTATGATAAAATGACTGTGCCAAACGGCGATATGCAAAAACAAAAACTAGCAGCAGTAGAAAAAAATAACGTTCTTACCAACATCAAAAAATCCGTCAGTGATAACATGAAATTTTTAGAATCCACAGTATTAACAGGAGAAGATGTTGCAAAATTATCAGTAGAACAACAACGTTTTGCATCACAATGGCAAGGAGTAGGTCCAAAACTTGCAAGCATTTACCTTTCTTCACGTGATAGAGCAAAAGAAGTTCCAGCGATAGATACAATGGTGATAATGTGGGGAAAGAAAATTGATATGGTATTTTGGAAAACACTGAACGAAGTATTTTCTAAAAAGAATATTTCTGTAAAATCATTTAATAATGGAACAGAATTTTATACATCCGTTCTTCATTATATCGATGAACAAATTCAAAACCCAAATAAAATAGAAGATGATGTGCGATATAAAAATTATCAAACATTGGATGAGGTATGGAATAAAGAAATTCTCGGAACATGGGCAACCGCCTTAAAAGAAAAAAATATTTATTCCGAAGAGCAAAACACACAAGTAAAAGTAAAAATGGAAACTTGGCATAAAGCCGTAGAACCATCCTACACACTCATCTATGTTCTTGTGGGAGTAGTTCTTCTTGGATTTATTCTTTTCATTATGATGAAAATGAAAAAACCAAAAACGGAACAAACACCAAATAAGTAAATTGTAGTACAATGGACCTCACAGGTTTTAAAAACCTGTGAGGTCTTAACTTAACAAACCAAAACTCATCTCATAATGCTTCACAACCACACACCCACCAACGCACCTGAACAAGGAAAAATTTACGAGTGCATCCTCAACAATACATCTCTTTATAAAGCCCGCATAGAAAATGTCAATGGATGTTGGGCAACCATAACCATTGTAGAAACTCTGCCAAGCCCTCACCAAAATCATTATAAAATCGGACAGCAATTTGATATACGTGTTTCAATGTATAAGTTTATTTCTGTATAGTGACAAAAAAAATATTTTTTGTAAAAAACGATTGCTTTTTATATAAATAAAGAAAAATTTGCACACCTTCTAAAAAATTCGTATAATAGATATCTCAACAACGCTTCGAGCCGCAATTGTTCGGAGCGTTTTTATTTAATAAAACAATGAGATTTTAAAAACCTTACAGGTCTGGAAATCATTTTATGAACATCAAACAACAAAACATACGCAACATCGCAATCATAGCACACGTTGACCACGGAAAAACAACGTTAGTGGACCAACTTTTACGACAAACCGGAACATTCCGCGAAAACCAAGTAATCGAAACACGCGTAATGGATTCCAACGCACAAGAAAAAGAACGCGGAATCACCATCCTTGCAAAAAACACCGCCGTATTTTATCAATCACCAAAAACAAAAGAAACATACAAAATTAATATTGTGGATACTCCCGGTCACTCCGATTTTGCCGGCGAAGTAGAACGCACACTCAAAATGGTTGATGGTGTTTTATTATTGGTGGATGCAGCAGAAGGTCCATTACCCGGAACAAAATTTGTTCTCAAAAAATCATTAGACCTCAATCTTCAACCAATCGTTGTTATCAATAAAATAGATAGAAAAGATGCAAGAGCACATGCAGTATTGGATGAAGTGTTTGAATTATTTCTTTCACTCGGAGCCAATGATAAGCAATTGGATTTTCCAACAATCTACGCAATCGCAAAACAAGGAATTGCAAAAACTGAATTAGAGCAAGAAAGTTCAACATTAGAACCACTCTTCGAAGCCATCACCACAAAAGTTCCACATCCACAAGGAAATATTGCTGAACCATTCAAGATGTTGGTAACTACAATTGATTATAATGATTATCTTGGTCGGCTTGGAATAGGAAGAGTGCACCGCGGAACAATAAAATATGGCGGCTCCATGAAAATTATTCACCGTGATGGAACAATGGAAGACGCACGCGTTACAAAAATTTATACTTTTGAGGGTTTGAAACGAATTGAAACCAACGAAGCAAGTGTTGGAGATATTATCGCACTTTCCGGAATGGAAGATGTAGATATTGGTGAAACCATTGCTGATGCTGCAGACCCAACACCACTCCCTTTTGTGGCGATTGAAGAGCCAACTCTTTCGATGAATTTTGTTGTCAACAATTCTCCATTTGCTGGACAAGAAGGAAAATATGTTACCACAAGAAACTTGAGTGAACGATTAGCAAAAGAACTTCGCTCTAACGTAAGTTTGCGTGTTGAGATGACAGATTCTCCAGATGCGTTTCGTGTAAGCGGGCGTGGAGAATTACATCTTGGAGTGTTGATAGAAAATATGCGTCGCGAAGGATTTGAATTACAAGTATCACGTCCGGAAGTAATTTACAAACGCATCGATGATGTGTTATGCGAACCAATTGAACATGTTATAATAGATGTTCCTGATGAACACACCGGGACAGTGATAGAAAATCTTGGTAAGCGAAAAGGCGAAATGAAAAATATGATTTCCGCTAACGGAAATACTCGTTTAGAATTTTACGTTCCTGCTCGCGGCTTAATCGGATTTCGTGGAGAGTTTATGACGCAGACAAAAGGAATGGGAATTCTTCATCATAATTTTCATGGATATGAACCATTCAAAGGAGAAATTGCACATCGTACACGTGGCTCATTAATTTCTATGGAAACTGGTGAAGCCGTTGCGTATGGAATGTTTAAACTTCAAGAGCGTTCAGTATTTTTTGTAGAACCCGGTACACGTGTCTATACAGGAATGATTGTTGGAGAAAATTCTCGCGATAATGATATGGTAGTGAACGTTTGTAAATCTAAACAACTTACCAATATGCGTGCTTCCGGTGCTGATGAAGCCGTGCGTCTCGAACCACCACGTTTGATGACATTGGAACAAGCGATTGAATGGATTGGTGATGATGAATATGTAGAAATCACACCAGAATCCATTCGTTTACGAAAGAAAATTTTAGATGAGAACGAACGAAAACGTGCATCAGGCAAAAAGAAGGTTGGAGTAGAAGGTTGAAAGTCAACTATGCAGAGTAGAGGTGCAACAAAAAAATAAATGCCCACAGCAATCACAAAATTATTGAATATAGAAATTCCCATCATCCAAGCGGGAATGGTGTGGGTTTCTGGATGGAAATTAGTGAGCGCCGTTTCCAATACGGGAGCATTCGGATTGCTTGGTGCTGGTTCCATGAAACCCGAACTTTTGCGAGAACACATTCGCAAAACAAAATCTGCAACTGCAAAACCGTTTGGAGTAAATATTCCGTTATTACGAGGAGATGCTCAAGATTTAATCAATGTAACAGTAGAAGAAAATGTAAAAATTATTTTTACATCCGCAGGAAACCCCGCACAATTTATTCCCCAATTAAAAGAAAAAGGCTGCATAGTTGTTCATGTGGTTGCTTCCGTAAAACACGCACTTAAAGCACAACACGTTGGAGCAGATGCTATCGTTGCCGAGGGCTTTGAAGCCGGTGGACACAATGGCATTGATGAAATCACCACACTTGCACTGGTACCACAAGTTGTTGATGTCATTTCTATTCCTGTTATTGCAGCGGGCGGAATTGCTGATGGACGCGGAATGCTTGCAGCGTTTGCACTCGGTGCAGAAGCAGTGCAAGTAGGAACTCGTTTTGCCGCAACAATAGAATCTTCCGCACATCCACGATATAAACAAGCAATTATAGAAGCACACGATAATTCGACATTGTTAACTTTGAAAAAAGTTACACCAGTGCGAATGATAAAAAATCCGTTTGCACTAAAAATTGATGCTGAAGAAAAAATGGGAAAATCCAAAGAAGAATTATTAGAACTTCTCGGACATAAACGTGAAATGAAAGGAATTTTTGAGGGTGATTGGGAAGAAGGCGAATTGGAAATGGGACAAAGTTCCGGTTTAGTAAAAAATATTCTTCCTGCGGCTGATGTGGTAAAAAATATGATAGCGGAATTTGAAAGTGCAAAAAAGAAAATCTCATTACTTTATTGATTTTTCAATAATGATGGAGCAAAGTCATTCCCGCACGTTTTAAGCGGGAATCTATTTTTTGGATGCCCGATGAAAACATTCGAGCATGACGAAGATATTTCTAATAATTTATTTATGGAAAATACAATTATAAATTTTACACAACATCTTTATAAAACGTACGAGAGTTATAAAGTAAGAGAACTTTCATCGCACAAATTTAAACATCAAGAATTGTGGGAGATTATTCACAATCATTCACAAGGATTAGAAAATATTCTTACGATTCAAAATGTTGGCTATTCTACTGAAGGAAGAGCAATTAATCTTCTCACACTGGGAAATGGAAAAAAGAAAATATTAATGTGGTCTCAAATGCACGGAGATGAACCAACAGCCACAATGGCGTTATTGGATATTCTTTCGTACATCAAAAAAAATATTTCTACTCAAGAAATTCAAAAAATTCTTTCGGAAACAACGTTGCTCATCGTTCCAATGCTCAATCCTGATGGAGCGGAACGTTTTCAACGGCAGACAGTGTTTAGTGTTGATATGAATAGAGATGCGTTGCAACTTTCTACACCAGAAGCAAAAATTTTACATTCTCTTCAAGAAACGTATAAACCACAGTTTGGTTTTAATCTCCATGACCAAGACCCGCGTTTTACGGTTGGCAATACTGGAAACATTGCTACTATTGCACTATTAGCACCTGCTTATAATTATGAAAAAAGTGATAATGATGTTCGCACTATTGCAAAAAAACTTTCTTCAGAATTCTATACTATTTTGAAACAATTTATTCCAGAAAACATTTCTCGTTATGATGATTCATACGAACCACGTGCGTTTGGTGATAGTATGCAGCGGTGGGGTGTGAGCACAGTTTTAATTGAATCTGGTGGAAGACATAATGACCCGGAAAAAATGTATATCCGACAACTTAATTGCGTTGCATTGTTGGGAATTTTTTATTCCATTGCGTTGGATAATTTTCACAATGCGGATATTGATTTGTATGAACAAATTCCCTTAAACACAAAATATTTTTATGATGTTATTGTTCGTGGTGTGGAGTTGAAAATTTCCAACATTAATTCTTCTATTATAACTGATATTGGTTTGATGGTAGAAAAGGAAAAATACAGAGTTGCAGAAATTGGAGATTTGAGTATGTATTCTGCTTTTGAAGAAATTGATGGAAAGAAAAAAAGTGTTTTAAGTGAAAAGTTTTTTTTGAATGCAGTGTTAGCGAAAGAAGAAAAAAAAATATTTATTAGTTGATTTTTTTATTATACATCTCTACTTTACCAACATCATACGTTTTCTAAAGACCTCCATTTTTCCTGCTTCATTCTTGTAACGACACTCATAAATATACATTCCGCTGGCAACACTGCTTGCATTCCATTGTTGTTGATAATATCCTGCCGTTTGTTCTTGCTCTACCAATCTGGAAATTTCTTGTCCTAGTGTGTTGTAAATTACCAACTGCACAAATCCATTGGTTGGTAATTGATAACTAATGGTTGTTGTGGGATTAAATGGATTTGGATAGTTTTGTTGTAATTCAAATTTTTCTGGTGCTAATACTGTGTAGGCAATTTCTTTTTTCCATTCTTCTCCATTATTGGATTGTACAACAATCGTAAATTTTTGTTCTGTATTGACTGATGCTGTTTTTTCTATTGCAAAGTTGAGTGTGATGGTTTTTTCTTCGTTGCTATTTAATGATATTTCTTGTGTTGAATTATTTTTTATAGTTATTCCTTGTGGGAGGTTTTCTACTTTTACGGAGAGT
>CALETH010000125.1 GCA_937920105.1 uncultured Bacteroidota bacterium | reverse complement strand
GAGATCTACACAGGCGAAGACACTCTTTCCCTACACGACGCTCTTCCGATCTCTTACCATGTGTCCAAATTTTCCTTGAATCGCAATTTCTACGGCTTTTGTTCCGTATCGTGTTGCAAGAATTCTATCAAATGATGTTGGAGTTCCTCCGCGTTGTAAATGTCCGAGAACAGTAACACGAGTTTCAAGTCCTGTTTCTTTGGTAATTTGTTGAGCAACGTGTTCACCAATTCCACCAAAACGAATTGGGTCTGTACGTTTAATATCTGTTTCTTTGACAACAATTTTTTCATCTAACGCTTTTGCACCTTCTGCAACACACACAATACTGAAACGATTCCCTTTTGTACTTCGTTCAATTACTCGTTCGTAAATAGTATTCCACTTAAATGGAATTTCCGGAAGAAGAATAATATCCGCACCACCAGCCAATCCACCTTGTAAAGCAATCCAACCAGCATATCTTCCCATCACTTCAACAATCATTACGCGGTGATGTGCAGATGCAGTGGTGTGTAGTCTATCTAATGCTTCTGTTACGATGGAAACCGCTGTATCAAATCCAAAAGTTTGGTCTGTAGAACCCAAATCATTATCAATAGTTTTAGGAACGCCAACAATGTTCATTCCCATTTCGCCAAGTTTTTTGGAAATATGCATTGTCCCATCTCCACCACAGGCAATAATACAATCTAATCCCCAACCTTTGTAATGTTTTAATGCACGTGCGGAAGCATCAATAATTTCTATTCCATCTTTTCCTTCAATGGGATAATGAAACGGGTCGCCTTTGTTCGATGTTCCAAGAATTGTTCCACCTAATCCGATAATTCCGGAAATATCTCTACGAGAAAGTTCTCGCATTCTTCCTTCGATGAATCCTTCAAAGCCATCTTCAATTCCAACAACGGTGATTCCATAATCATTCATTGCGGGTCTGGCAACTGCTCTGATAACAGCATTGAGTCCGGGACAATCTCCACCACCGGTTAAAATTCCTATACGTTTTACTTTTTTTTCTGGCACTTTTTATTCTTCCTTTTTATAAAAATAATTTTTAAATGTAATTGATTTTTTTGTGTGTTACAAGATTTTTTTTGAAAATAGTTTTTCTGGATTCCCGCTTTCGCAGGAATGACATTTAATTTATTTTTTTTCGATTTTTTACTATGACAAAAAAATTATACACAACTAAAAACACTACAAGAAATCTTGGCAACCAATCTCCATAACAAGAGTAGAATGTTAATTCTTTTTTTGGTGAGATAGAAAAACTTGTTGTAGATTGTTGATATAATTTTGTTTCGTTATACATTTTTCCTTCAGGACTAATGAAAGATGAAATTCCGCCGTTTGCTGCCCGTACAATCCACCGTCGATTTTCTATTGCACGGAAAATTGCATATTGACTGTGCTGCCTTGCACCAGAAGTATTTCCCCACCAACTATCGTTCGTAACAATGGTGATAAATTCTGCTCCATTTTTTACAAATGAACTAACGAACTCCGGAAAAATAGATTCATAACAAATCCCGCTGGAAAATTTTGTGTGATGAAGACTATCTTCAAAAATTGTATACTGCTCTCCTATTGCCCAATTACTGATGCCAACTCCCCAACGCAATGGTTCGATAAGCCAAGAAAATGTTTCTGCATACGGAACTCGTTCTGCAAATGGAACTAATCGCATTTTAGAATATGTTTGTACTGTATTATGATGTGGTTGAAAAAATAATACAGAATTATATGCATCATATCGTAAACGTGTTCCTTCTGCAAGATTGCTGGAGGCAGGTGCTTTTTCATCACCAAAATAATAATGAACCAATATTCCTCCGCTCACAATAGAAACATTGAGCGAATCAATAATAGTTTTAAATTTTTCAAAAAAGTACGGGGTTTTTTGTATATCAAATAAAATTGAGTTTTCTGGCCAAACAACTATCTGCACACTATCTTTTTTTTGTAATTCTGAAGTGAGTGAAAGAAGTTGTTCAATACTTTTCCATTTACCATCCATTGTTTTTCCATCTTCCCATTTTTCCCAAGGGTCAACATTCGGTTGAATAATTCCTGCTTTTATTTTCTCATCAACACATTTCGTTTCTTCATATTTTTTTTCTACAAAAAAAGAATACACAATGGGAAAAATATATAATAGCAATATTATAGAAGAAATAATTTTTACTTTTATAGGATTATAAAAAAATGTTTTTATAAGAAGAAAAAATAAACAATTCATTACCATAATCCATAAAGAAATTCCGAACACTCCGGTAATCTCTGCAAATTGAATAATGTGTAATGCTGTTGATTGTGTATAACCAATAGTAAGCCATGGATAGGATAACTCTGTGAGAGCATACAGCCACTCAAAAATTACCCAAATTATTGGTAGAATGATGAGTGAAAAACGTAAGGAATATTTTTTTCGAAAAAAAAGATAGATGGAAAATGGTATGCAGAAAAAAAATGGCTGCCATAATAATAAGGTACCACCAGCGAGCATCATAAAAATATCTTTTCCATGTGTGAAGCCGCCAACCCAATACAATGTGAATAATGAAAAAAGAAAAAATGAGCCGTACGCAAAACGAAATTGCTTCCCAAAAGAATCCAATTTTTCCATCAACAATAATAATGGAACAAACGCAAAGACTGCACAATAAGAAAGTGAAATTGGCGGGAATGCGAGTGCTAATAAGAGTGGTGTTGCGAAAAATAAAATCGCAGTACGATATTTTGTGAGAAGTGTCAAAATTCTATGAATGTTTTTGTAAATATTCTATAACTTTCATTGTTTTTTTATGAACTTTTAAACAGCGTTCATAGGAAGAAATAGTATCAAGAGAATTCATCCATATCTCTGCATTTTTTTTATCATAAAGAAAAGAATGTAATGTCATTGTTCTATAAAAAAATGAAAATGAATTTGAATATGTATCACTTGCTCTTAATGCAAGACCAGTCAAACAACAAAATTCTTTTTTCATGTGATGTAGTGCTGGAATGAGTTCTGGTTCAGAAACTAAAAAATCCAACAACCCACCTCCTCTTGCTAAAACAAAATGTTGAAAATCTTGAAAAAACCATTGTGCTCCAGGTCTATAATTACTATACAAATGATATTCATACAAATTTAATGATGTGGCAAGATTTTTTCTAAAGGTGGGATTATTTTTTCCAAACTCGATAAGTTGTAGTACTTCTTCGGGCTTTTTTTCTGAATATGTTCTTAAAGCAATTTCATACAGTTTAGGAAGTTCTGGTAAGGAAAGATATTCTGAAATTTTTTTTCTGATATATTCATTATCAAAACACATAAATAGTAGTGGGAAATGTTCCGGCAACTGAGGAAATAACGCAAAATTTTTTTCAAAATATCCACACTTTACTAATACATACAGAAGATTCAAAAATTCTCCACCTGTACCGTAATTAATTTTTCGTTCTAATTTATATTCGGGATTATTTTCATCATAAAGAGATAAATGTTTCTCATTAAATTTATAAGATACGTACGGTGAAGAATTGACAGGTGGTGTTGCGATTAATTTTATAGTTTTTTCAAAATTAAATTGTTTTAATGTATGCCAAAAGTAATTTATATAAGGATGGTCATACTCATCTCTAAAATTATAATCTGATAATTGATGAGTATTGGTTTGATATTTTTTTAGATTTTCTACTGCTTTTAAATTTTGATGAAATGTTTCAATATCAGCAATAAAATAGTCTGTGGGAATATCTGAAGAACCATTAAAAAAATAAAATTTATAGACTTCTTTTCCTTTTGGTAATTTTTTCTTGGAAAGATGACATCGTATGTTTTGTTTATTCAAAATAATTTTTTCAAACCAACACAATGGTGTTTTTTCACTATTAAATTCATAGGGTACAATCTTACCATTAAAAACAGAAGTAACATATTGTTGAATTTCTTCGTTTTCTAATAATGGTTTCACTAAAAGATATTCTGGAGATTGTGTATCACTCCATTCATAACTCTTACTCAACATCCAAGAAAGAAAACATCCATATTGAAAAACATCTTGTACTGCTTCTAATGCTTTTTTATGTTGATGAGCATAAAAATATGTTAATGCACGATAAACAGGATATCCACTAGAAGTGTAAGCAATTTTATCATCAACTTTTTCTATCAAAAAAAGTGCATCATCAATATTGTTATTTAATAGACTTTGCTTTAAAAAATCTTCATACTTTTTCCATGTAGATTCTAAAGTTCTATCTAATTGTAATAAATCATTCTTCTGCATTTTTTTCTTTCAAAAAATATCGTGAAGTAATTTTCTCTTCTCCGTATTTCCAACAAAAAACAATCATTGATGCAGAACTTATTCCTACCAATGAGCCAACAAAAATATCTGAAGGATAATGCACTCCAAGATATGGACGAGAAAATGCTACAAAAAATGCAAATGTGAACCAACCCCACGTTTGCTTTCTATAAAAAAAAGAAATTGCGGTTGCAATGGCAAAACTATTTGCTGCATGTGAAGATGGAAATGAAAATCCGCCAGCACAACCTACAATTGTGCGCACTCCTTCCAATGCGTAACACGGTCTAATACGTTCAAATAATGATTTTAACACAAAACTATTGAGTTGGTCTGTAGCAACAATTGTTAGAATCATTACAATTACTAATTTTCTTCCTTCTCCGCCTTTTATAAGCAACCATAATAAAAATATAATTGTTCCAATAAGAACTATTTTATTGTGATTAAGGTTGGTAATGAATGGCATGATGACATCAAAAACTGGATTGGCGAGTGTGTGATTAATAAAGAAGAAAATATTCTTATCGATTGTATAAAAGAAGTTATTCATTTGTTTTTTTTCTTTTCTTGATAAAATACCGTACTAACCAAACGACTATTATAAGAATAATAATGATGGTTACGGTTGTACTATAGGTAGAAAAATACGTTTCGATATTTTCCCAATTGTTTCCCAGTAATGTACCTGCATATAATAAAATTCCATTCCATACCAATGCACTGAAAAAACATAAAATTGTAGTAATCAATAAATTTAATTGAGACACTCCTGCAAAAAATGAAACTACGGCTCGTGTTCCTGATAAAAATCTATTAACGACAATAAGCCAATATCCATATTTTTGAAACCACTTCTCTACTTTGTGAATGCTTTCAATTGGCAAAAATTTGAATTTTCTTTTTTCAATAACAGAAACACCGGTCCACTCACCAATTTTATACATTGTCATAAAACCAAGCGTACTTCCTAAGGTTGTAATAAACAGTGCAGGAAAAAATCCAATTGTTCCTATTCCAATAAGTGACCCACCAAAAACAATAACCATATCGCTTGGCGATGGTGGGAAAATATTTTCTATATAGGCGATTGCAAAAATAATGCAATACACCCAAATTGGATTTAGTGACTGAAGAAAATGAATTGTGGTTTCAAGCATAATATTATTTTCTTTCGACAATCATTGCAACTGCATGAGCAACAGCACCTTCACCGTTTCCTATAAAGCCAAGTCCTTCATTTGTTGTTGCCTTAATAGAAATTTGATGTGTAGAAATAGAAAGTGCATCCGCAATATTTTTTTGCATTTGCAATGTGTACGGAGAAATTTTTGGCTGTTGAAGAACAAGTGTAGAATCTATATTCACAATATCATAATTATTATTAGAAAGTAAATCATGAACTTTGGTGAGTAAAATGAGACTGGAAATATTTTTGAATTGCCCGTCAGTGTCCGGAAAATGTTTTCCAATATCTCCCAATGCTGCTGCACCTAATAAAGCATCTGCAATTGCGTGAAGCAAAACATCTGCATCGGAATGTCCGAGAAGACCTTTTTCAAATGGAATTTCTACTCCGCCAAGAATAAGTTTTCTTCCAGATACAAGTGTATGAATATCATAACCAAAGCCAATTCGTTGCATAGATTTTAAAATATATGTTTTTGTAGACCTCACAGGTTTTTTAAACCTGTGAGGTCTTGTTTGTATGATAATCTTCTTACATCCTAAAAATCATGGTCATGGTCTCGTTCCACTATAAATAGTAACTATGCCAAATGTTAATCGTTGTTGTGATACTGAAGAAAATTGTAATTCGCGAAGTTTCCCTAAAAAATTTTCTCCATCAGGAAATTTCATGACTGTATCCGGAAGATATTGATATGCTTCATTATTTTTAGAAATAATTTTTCCTACTAATGGTAACATTTTTTGAAAATAGAAAAAATATAATTGTTTTAATGGAAATATTGTTGGACGTGAAAATTCTAAAACAATAATTTTTCCGTTAGATTTTAAAACGCGATAAATTTCTGAAAGTCCTTTCTCAAGATTTTCAAAATTTCTGACACCAAAAGCAACAATAACAGCATCAAAAAAATTATTTTCAAATTGTAAATTTTCTGCTTCACCTAATTGTAGTGTGATAATGTTACTTAATTTTTTCTTTTCAACTTTTTTTTTCCCTATTTCTAACATTTCTTGGGAAATATCTATACCAATAATTTTTGCAGGTTGCAGCCGCATTGCGGCAAGAGAAAAATCTGCTGTACCTGCTGCAATATCAAGAATAATTTTTGGATTTGAGGAAAATAATTGATTTATGGCTTTTCGACGCCAATAAAAATCTATTCCTCCACTTAATACATGATTAAGAAAATCATATTTATGAGCGATGGAATTAAATAATGTTCGTACGTATTCTTTTTGCATGTTGCAATCAAATTGGCGTCATTCCCGCACGCTTTTAGCGGGAATCTATTTTGCTGGATGCCCGATAATCCCGCTACAGCGGGACGGGCATGACGAATATTTTATTATTTGAACTTAAATGTACGCAAATAGAAAAATGATTACAAACTGAACTTACTTTTGAAAATATTTTTTTTTATTATGATACATGAAAAATAATTTTACTCTTTCTCCAATTTCACTCACACTTATTCCCTTCGGAATTGCTGTTAATCTTATCATGGGAGAAATTGTTGCCTTGTTAAAAATTCCACTGTATCTAGATTCGGTAGGAACGATTTTTATTTCTGCAACATGTGGAATGTACGCCGGAGTTTTATGTGGTATTCTTTCCAATCTTCTTGCCGGAATTTTATTTAACTCTACCATGATATTTTTTATTCCGGTTTCTATCGTTATTGCAATATTTTCCGGATTCGTTGCTGAGAAAAAATCTTTTTCTTCTTTTCCTAAAACTGTAATTTTTGGACTTCTTCAAGGAGTATTTAGTGCCATTGTTGCAGCACCAATTGCAGCATTTGTTTTTGGCGGAATTACTTTAGGCGGAACAGACTTTGTGGTTTTATATTTTCGTGCGATGGGAAATAATATTCTTGAAAGTGTTTTTTATCAAGGTCTTTCTTCAGACCCAATCGATAAATGTCTTTCTTACATTATTGTATTTTTTATTCTTCAACGTCTTCCCTCTTCTTTTCTTCAACGGTTGCCATTTTTTGTAAAACACACCATCAATGAATAAGAAAATTCACCCATTACTAAAAATATATTTTCTTCTTATCTCTTGTGGAGTTGCTTTGAGTGGTAAGATAGAATTTCAAATTGCTCATAGTATTTTTTGTTTATGTTGTATTATTGGAATAGAAAAAAAATGGGATGTTTTCAAAAAACTATTTACGTTTGTTCTTCCAATTATTGCTCTTCTTATTATTGTAAATTTTTTTCTTCTTCATGAATGGATGTTTGGTGTACGATATGCTATTCGTTTTATCGTGTTAACACTTCCCTTTTTTCTTGTTTTTTATTCTACTTCTCCGCAAGAATTTATGTATGGATTTCGTGCTGTAAAATTTCCCCATCAATTCAATTATCTTTTTTTATCTTCTTTAGAAATTTTAGAATTATTGAGAGATGCTTTTCATACAACGATTCTTGCACAACAATTACGTGGTTATCTTATAGAGAAATCTTTCTTAAAACGTTGGAGAAATTTCTTTCCGATATTTTTCCCCGTCTTTTTAAATATCCTTAATCATTCAATAGAAAAAAGTATTATTTTAGAATTTAAAGGTATTACTTCTACAACATCAAAAACATATTTAACGATATGGAAATTTTCTTTGCATGATGTACTGTTTTTTATGGTGCTGACGGTTTGGATTGGTGTTGTGATACTATATTAAAATGTCATTCCCGCATGCTTCCTCAATAAAAACATTTGAGGACAAGTTTAGCGGGAATCCCAATTAAATCAAAAAACTGGATTCCTGCTTTCGCAGGAATGACAGACTCATTTAAATTATGATTTCTCTTCAAAATTATTCTTTATCCTTAAATTCAAAGAAAATTCTTGATACTATTTCTTTTTCTTTTCAAGAAAATAAAATATTAGGAATTAATGGACCTTCACAAGCAGGGAAAACGATATTAACATATGTTCTTGCCGGAATTAGGGAAAAACATTTTTCTCATGCTAAAATTTCAGGGATTATTGAAAGAAAAAATTTTTCCTTTGAAGAAATAGGATTTGTATTTCAAAATATTGGAATGCAGTTTTCAGGAATTACTTCTTCTGTTGAAGAAGAAATTGCTTTTGCATTAGAGCAGTTTGGAATTTCACAAGAAATAATTCGTGCAAGAATCGAAGAACAATTGCAACAATTTGGGATATCACATTTGCGTTCGCAAAATCCGAAAACACTTTCCGGCGGAGAAACAAAATTGCTTGTGTTGGCTTGTGAATTAGCAAAACATCCTAAATTGTTAATTATTGATGAATTAAGTTCTTCATTAAATGCAAAAAATATTTTTAATATTTGTCAAATATTAAAATCTTACAAAAATAATTCAACAATTATGGTTATTGATTCACGATTGGATATTCTTACTTCGTTGTGTGATTCATTATTATTGTTGCATGATGGAAAGCAATTGTATTATGGAAAGCCTTCTCAACTTCCAATTTCAGAAATTCCTCTTTCTGATTTTGATGTTCCGGATTGGGTAACGTTGCAAATGCTTTTAGAAAAAAAATCTCTTTCACTTTCTTATAAAGAAACTTTACAATGGTTGAAAAACATCAATTTATAAATGTAAATGATGTATCGTTTGCCTATTCTCATAACAAAAAAATTTTTGAGAAAATTCATTTTTCTATAGAAAAAAATGAAACGGTATTACTTCTTGGTGTTTCCGGTGCAGGAAAATCTACATTATTAAAATTACTTATTGGACTTCTTTCCGCTTCTTCAGGAGAAATTTCTATTAATAATATTCCAATAAAAGAAATTTCTCTTTCTGCTCTTTCTTATCATATTACTGTTTCACTTCAAAATCCGGACAATCATATTTTTTGTACGAATGTGTATGATGAAATTTTTTATGGTGTAAAAAATTTGGGATTACCAGAGAAAAATGTTCAAAAAGTGATTCAACTTTTTGGATTAGAAAATATCACAAAAAAACATCCGTATGATTTACATTCTACACAGCGAAAATTACTCTCTCTTGCTTCTGCTCTTGCAATGCATTCTCCATTTTTTATTTTTGATGAACCAACGAGTGGATTAGGAAAAAAAGAAAAGACGATTGTTGGAAATGCGTTGCAATATTTACAACATCAACAAAATGGCTATATTCTTATCACTCACGATGTTGCTTTTGGCTTTGCTCATTGTGAGCGAATTATGATTTTAGAGAATGGAAAATTTATTGTGGATTGTTTGTTGCAGGAGTTTATTACTTTAAAAGAATCATTTGCAATTTTAAAACAAACTGGTTTACAAATGCCGGTTGCTCCGAGAATATCGCATTTTTTAGAACATGATGTGATTGCAAAGTCTGTGGAGGAGTTTAAAATAAAATACTGATTTTGTTAAAAAATAAACTCTGCCAGCGTTTTAAACGCTGGCAGAGTTGTTGTAAAATAGGAACGAATTTACATTCATTCCCACATTTACATTTTTTTATCAGTTACAATTTCTAACTTATCACCAATTTTAATATTATTTTTTTTGAGTGTGTTCCATTTTTTTAAATCAGCAATTGAAGTATCATATTTTTTGGCAATTTTTTCTAATGTTTCACCTCGTTTTACGGTGTGAACAATTTTAGTCTCTTTCTTCTCTTCTTTTTTAGTATTTATTTTTGCTGCTACTGTTTTTGGCTCTTCTTTTTTATTTCCTTTTCGGATTTTTTCTTTTTCTTCAAAACTCATTTCTGCTATTTTTTTATAATATTCTTCTTTTTCTTTTGCTACCCAAAGCACAATGGTTTTATTGGCAACTAATGGTTTTCCATATCTAATATTATTCCAATTACGAATATCTGTTGCACGTGTACCAAACCATTCTGCCAAATGACCTAATGTTTCTCCTACTTTTACAGTGTAGATTATTTTTATTTTATCTTGTGGAATAATTTTTTTATTCTCAACTGAAGAAGATGTTATATTTTTTTGTTTCGATGATGGTTTTGATTTTGTGGATGTAGTATTTTTTACAGGTATAGTTTCTTTTTCAGTTTCATGATATGCAGCAAGAAGTTCTTGTGCTCTTTTGGGCTGGATGGGAATAATTAATTCCATTCCCGAGGACAATCGTTTTTTACGAGAAATTCTGTTCACTTCTGCTATCATTGAAGAAACTAATCCATATTTTTTTGCAATTGAACTTATAGTTTCTCCTCTTTTCACTTTATGAAGTGTTAATTGTTGTTTTTTCTCTTCCGGAATTTCAGAATATTTTGCAATAAAACGTTCTTTTTTCCCAACAGGTATTTTTAATTGATAATCTTTATAATTTGGTGGTGTACACCATTGTGTCAACTCAGAATTAAGTTCTTTTAAAAATTCTGTTGTTGTATCTGCACATTGAGCAAGAGTTTCTAAATCAACACAATCACTTACACTCACATATTCATATCGCAAAGTATCGGCTTTTTCTACATTGGCAAAACCAAAAACTTCGGGTTTCATAGCAATCATTGTAACTGCCAAATATTGTGGTACGTAGTTACGCGTTTCTCGTGGTAAATATTTTCTCATCGCCCAGAAATCTCTTGATTTACTTTTTCGTATTCCTTTATTAATTCTTCCTCCACCGGAATTATAAGCAGCAATAGCGAGGTACCAATCATCATATATTTTATAAAGATTTTTTAATAATCGTGCAGCGGCTCGTGTAGATTTTTCAAAATCTCTTCGTTCATCATACCAAGAATTTCCTTTTAATCCATACATTGCACCTGTTCCTTTCATAAATTGCCACATCCCTATTGCTTTTGCTCGTGAACGAATTGTTAAATTTAGTCCGCTTTCAGGCATAGAAAGATAGATGAGTTCTTCCGGGACATTTTCTTCTGCAAAAATCTTTTTTACTGTTGGAAAATATTTTCCTGAACGATATATCCATTGTTCCATGTATGAACGACCTTTTGTCATAAAAAAAAGAACGCTACGCTCTACATATTCGTTAACAACAAAAGGTACGGCTGTACCAGTAATGAGATTTTGTGGAATTTTGAAATTGGAAATATCTATTGTTTCTATATCAAGATTGAGTTTAGAACGAAGTGCAAAAAGTGAATTATCATTACTAAACCCAAGACTATCAGTAGCAGTAATAATTTTTTGATAGTCATCGATAACGCTGTGAGCGAGTTCATTAAAATCAGGATTATTTTCACTTTCGGAATATTCACTAATTGCATCTAATATTTTTACGGCTTCATCAAATTCTAATAATGCTGTTGCTGTATCTCCTTCTGCTTGTGCTTGCAATGCAGTAAGATAATGTTCACGAGTTTGCTCCAACAATAATGCAAACATTTTTTTATCATTTTCATCCATTGCATTTTCAGAAATGAAAATAGAATCGGATACTGTGGTTGTATCATAAGAATATAATTCGTCATCAATGAAAGTTGTATCGGGAGGAATTTGATAGAGAGATTCTTCTAATGAAACGATAGGTAGTATCTTGAGCGAATCAATTTTAATGGTACTAATATTTATTGTATCAGAATTGGTATGAAGAGTATCACTAAGCGTGTATAAGGTATCTATATTATTTTCACTTTGTATAGTTGTATAAGAATATACAAAAGAAGTTGCTATGATAAATAAAAAATATAGTAATCGAACCATCACATATCTCCAAAATTTATCTATAAAAATTTTTTATTAAGAATAAATATAAGAAATGAACTATTAAACCCAAAATTTTTTCTTTTTTATATCACATGATTTATTGCAATGAAAAACTAAATGCAGTATCTTGCAAAATAAAATTAATTTTTAAAAATGATTTTTTCTTCTTCTATTTGGAAATTTTCTACACCATCAACACTATTTTTCACTTTTGATGATGGACCTCATCCTATTGCAACACCAAAAGTGTTAAAAACACTTGCAAAATATAACATCAAAGCAACTTTTTTTTTAACGGGAAAAAATGTTCTTCGCTATCCCAATATTGTAAAAGATATTGCACAATCTGGGCACACAATTGGAAATCACGCATTTAATCATCGTAGAACATTAGCATTTTCTAAAAAGAAAACATTAGAAGAAATCCAACAAACAGAAAATGTTATTAAAGATATTATCGAAAAACCGCTGAAAATTTTCCGCCCACCTTTTGGATATTTTTCTCCATTCACTATTTCAGCAGTGAAACAATTAAACTACCATCTCATTATGTGGAGTTTTTTAACAATGGATTTTAAAAATTGGAGCGATGAAAAAATAATTACTCGCACAATCAAAAGAAGTTCTAATGCTTCTATTTTGGTTTTTCACGATAATGAAGCAACCCAAAATAAAATTGGCAATCTCCTCGCTCCTATTATTGAACAATTACAAGAACGTAATTTTACATTTTCAGCCATAGAACCACATCATCTACAATAATGGAAAATATTTTTTTTATCATCATAACATTTTTTTATTGGGCGCAATCCTTTTTTATTTTTTATGGAACAAAAAAAGGAGTTAACCAATCCAAAAAAAATATTGGCTATGAACCAAAAGTTTCAATCATTGTTGCTGCACGTAACGAAGAAAAAAATATTTCGGATTGTTTGAATTCATTATTGCAACTTCACTATCCAAAAGAAAAATTAGAAATTATTATTGTTGATGACCATTCTACGGATAGTACCGTAAAAATTATTCAAGATTTTCTACAACATTCTTCTTCATTGAAATTTATTTCTGCACAACCACCAACAAATCATTTACGAGGAAAAGCCAATGCCATTTCACAAGGAATTGATATTTCCACTGGCGAAATTATTATGATGACGGATGCTGATTGCGTTGTTCCACCAACGTGGATAAAAAATACTGTAGAATATTTTGATGAAAAAACTGCTGTGGTTTCCGGAATAACATTATTAAAAATTCAGCGATGGTTTGATGGAATGCAATCGTTAGATTGGATGTATATTCTCGCTCTTGCTTCTGCATCAATGAATTTAAAAATGCCATTAAGTTGCATCGGAAATAATTTTTCATTTCGTAAAAAAGTGTATGATGAAGTTGGTGGATATAAAAAAATTCCGTTTAGTGTTACTGAAGATTTTGCATTATTCAAAGCAATGATATACGATGGAAAATGGAATTATCATTATCCTATTCAGCAAGAAACATTAGTGTTCAGTAATCCGTGTTCAACATGGAAAGATTTATATAGACAAAAACGTCGTTGGGCAGTTGGTGGAAAAGATATTCCTTTTCGCGGAATGTTTCTTTTAGTAATTACTTTTTGTATGAATATTTTTTTAGTGAGCGGATTATTTTTAAATATTAATATTATATTATTAGCATTTTGTTTTATTATAAAATTATTGTGTGATTTTTTTGTGTTATATTTTCCACTAAAAAAATTAGAGCAAACTTCTCAACTTCGATATTTTTTCCTGTTTGAATTATATTTTATTTTTTCTATTCTCATACTTCCCTTTGCAGTTTTTTTTGGTGGTAAAGTGATTTGGAAAGAAAGAGAATATTAAATTAAAATATTTAAGAGTGGTTAGGAGTAGTCACAACTTTAAAAACGACCACCCTTGTATTCCCTCCTATAAGGAGGGAAATTTTTTATTATGAAAAAAAAAATACTTGTTGCTCC
>CALETH010000124.1 GCA_937920105.1 uncultured Bacteroidota bacterium | reverse complement strand
AGTAAATATTTCTTTACATCAACCAATTACCATTAAAGTTGGAAAAAGAAAATTTTTAAAAATTATTCCCACATAACTTTCATTTTTCTTTACTATCTTTTATATTAAAACAAATTCAATAATTCATTTTTTTTCACAATTTTTTTAGGAGATGAGAAATTGTTCGTTCCACAAAAAATGTTTTTCACCAAAGGCGTTGGAAGACATAAAGATTATTTACAATCTTTCGAACTTGCCTTACGTAATGCAGGGATTGAAAAATACAATCTTGTTACCGTATCAAGTATTTATCCACCAAAATGTAAACGCATTCCACCCGCCGAAGGAATTAAATTATTAGACCCGGGGTCTGTAACATTTGTAGTTATGGCACGTAATGCAACAAATGAACCCAACAGACTTATTGCCGCTTCCATTGGTGTAGCACAAGCCGCAGATGAAACACAATATGGTTACCTTTCTGAACATCACCCTTATGGAGAAACCGAAGAACGTTCCGGTGAGTATGCAGAAGATTTAGCGGCAACAATGCTTGCTACAACTTTAGGGCTTGAATTTGACCCTCATGTTGCTTGGGATGAACGTGAAAAAGCATTTAAGATGAGTGGAAAATTTTTGAAAACTTTCAATATAACACAATCTGCAGAAGGCGATAAAGATGGTAAATGGACAACAGTGATTTCTTGTGCAGTATTAATACCGTAATTTTTTCTCACAATAAAAACTAGTCAAGTTTTTAAAACTTGACTAGTCTGTAAAAATCTAAAAATGAACCCTCAAAATTTACAGCAAAAAATTCAACATCTTTTCCAGCAAGTTTCTTCTCTTCCAATTGAAGTAAAAGTTCCCACACTTTCTTCTTCTCAACTTGCTCACATGATAGACCACACACTTCTCAAACCAGAAGCAACAACATCACAAATAGAAAGGTTATGTAATGAAGCAAAACAATTTTCTTTTGCAAGTGTCTGTGTTAATCCGTCATACATTCCACTATGTGCAAAAATTTTGAATAATACTTCTGTAAAAGTATGTACTGTTATCGGGTTTCCTTTGGGAGCAACATTAACTTCCATAAAAAAATATGAAACCGAACAAGCAATAAAAAACGGAGCAACCGAAATTGATATGGTTATCAATATTGGGCAATTAAAATCCGGTGAATATGAGTATGTGCAGAATGATATTGCGGAAGTTGTTCAAGCAGCAAAATCTTACAACATTATTACAAAAGTTATTATTGAAACTTCTCTTCTCACTGAAGAAGAAAAAATTGCAGCCTGTCTTTTAACAAAAGAAGCAAAAGCAGATTTTGTAAAAACTTCTACGGGATTTAATGGTGGAGGAGCAACAGAAAAAGATATTACATTAATAAAATATGTTGTTGGAAATACTATGAGTGTAAAAGCATCTGGAGGAATTCGTAATCGTGAAACAGCATTAAAACTTATTGCGTGCGGAGCAAAACGTCTTGGCACAAGTGCTGGAATTGCTATTGTTAATGATGCACCAACATCACAAGGTGGATATTGATTCTCAAAAAACTACATATCTATTTTTTTTTCTTTTGTCTTGCCGGATTTTTTTATGGATGTCCTTCTTCTCAACAAATGATTCCACCAAAAAAAAATTCGATTAAAAAAGGATTTTCTACAAAAGAAGATACTATTATCGTTACAAAACAAAAAATAAAAAAAAATACTTCACCTTCCGTAGAATTTTACAAAATAAAACAAAATCCATTTTATAGTATTCAAATTGGTGCATTTACCAAAAAAGAAAATGCTCTAAAATCACAACAATATTTTCAAAAAATCTACAAAACAATCCCCACCTACATTATTTACGAAAAATCTTTAAAACTCCATCGTGTTTTAGTGGGAAGATTTTCAACACCAGAATTAGCAAAAAATCTGCTTTCTACTTTACAAAGCCAACATCCTAAAAAATATTATGATGTGTGGATAGCAAAAATAGAAAATTTATGACGAAATACATTTTTATATTTCTTTTTTTATTGTTCTATGCAAAAAATAATACTCTTTTTGCACAAGATTCTCTTTCTCAATATCCTAAAAAAGAAAAATTAGAGATGTATGAAAAATCATTTAAACCATCTTCTTACGAAGAAAATTTTATTCTACCACAAAAAAAAGAAACACTGACATTAACTTTTGATACTACCACAGTTGCTTTACCAGAAACCTTACAAGGATTTCGAATTCAGATAACTATTACAAAAAATTTTGATGAGGTTTCTAATTTAAAAACAACGTTGCAAAATGAATTTCGTGATGTTTGGATATATGTTGTGTACGATGCTCCAACATATAAATTGAGAATTGGAAATTTTGTTAATCGTGTGGAAGCAAACCTATTTTTAGAAAAGTTACATTCGATGGGATATAAAGAAGCATGGGTTGTTCCAGATAATGTTATTATTAATCAACCTCCTCCTCCGCTACCTTTAGAAATTATAAAGAGCGATTCTACTATTCAACAAGAATAAGACTTATTTTACCGGAAACTCTCCCTCAAAAACTTCTTCTGCTGGACCTGTTAATGTAACATTGGTGATGACTTCATTTTTACTTTGAAAATTCACTTGCAATTTTTCCCCACTTCTCACTAAAAGTGTTATTGGCGGATTTACTTTTTTAAGAAGATGATAGGCAACAGAACTGGCAACTGAGCCAGTTCCACAAGCAAGAGTTTCTGCTTCAACTCCACGCTCATAAGTTCTTATTTTAAGAATATTTGGACTTATTTCTTGAATTAAATTTATATTACTTCCTTCATTTCCAAAACAAAAATGAAAACGTAATTTTCTTCCTACATTTTCAAAATCCATTGTCTCTAAATCAAAACCATTTTCATTGGTGAACATGACTGCGTGTGGTGCACCGGTATTTATTGAATGGATTGTAACTTCTTTTCCATCTAATACTATTTTTTTCTGTAATTGTATTTGGGAAGGATTTTTCATCAATAATTCTACATTTCCATCTGGTAAAATTTTTGCTTTATAGATGTAATCAAATGCTTCAAAAGTAAATTCTGTTTTGGTAATAATATTGTGTGTGTAGACAAATTTACTGATACATCTTCCCCCATTTCCGCACATCCCCCCGCAAGTTCCATCGGAATTGTAATATTTCATGGTAAAATCGGCTTTGGTGCTTTTTTCAACTAATAATGCACCATCTGCACCAATTCCATATTTTTTACGGCAGGCATTTTGAACAAATCCAACTGGGTCTGTAATAATATTATTGCGATTATCAATGACAACAAAATCATTTCCTGCCCCGCTCATTTTGGTAAAAGGTATTTTTTTCATGTTAGTGTAAAAGAAAATTATTTAAGATTACTGAAAAATTGTCATTCCGAACGTAGTGAGTAATCTCAACATTTAAATATGAGTAGAAAATAAAGATTCTTCGTCGCTTTGCTCCTCTGAATGACGTTGATTTTAGATTTTTCAGTAACAAAAACCCTGTCAGTTTAAAACTCTGACAGGGTTCGCTTTTTGATGTACTTATTTTTTGGTGGAGGTGCGGGGAGTCGAACCCCGGTCCGAAATAAAAACCATGAGAGTTTCTCCATATTCAGTGTAACGTTAACTGTATCGTTTTAGAGAGTTGGTTACACTCACTCTTCTAAAATTTAGCAGAGGATTTTATTTCTCGTTTGTATCACCTTTGCAAAATACAAACCAACTTGACTGAAGTCGGCACCGCCAATAAATCCGTCAAGTGAGATTTATTATTGGTGTTGCTGCTTTAATTAGGCAGCAAGTGCGTAGTTATAGTTATCTGCGCTTATTGTTTTTCCGCTTTATTTACGTGCAACGCGAAAAGCACGATATGCTTCTCTCTCACCATTCTTACACCGTCGAAGCCGGTACACCCCCAAAATTTTATTTTTTGTGGATTCCCGCTAATAACATGCGGGAATGACATTGTGTCTTTTAATTTACATTCTCGCTGTGAGAATGTCAACATATTCTAGCAAATGTTCTTTATGTGTAGTATCTCCACTTTTTTCAAAAGCAACAAGTAGATTGCGTAACATCCGCTCTATCATCATTACATTCGTAACGGGATTTAAATGATGTTCTTGAAATGTATGTCCAAAATTTTCGACATATTTTTTACATTCTTGTTTAGAAAGAATATTTCCATTATTAAACGGGTCAATAAAAAATTCTTTTTCTCCAAATACAAACTTGATGATAAAACGTCCTGGTAAACCAATCCCAAAAATTGGTAAATGTAATTTTTTACAAACAATAATGTAGATTAAACATAACGCTAATGGATTTCCTTTTTTATTTTCTATAACTTTGTGTAAATATTGGTTTTCTACATTATAATAATTTTCTGTATTTCCACGAAAGTTTTTTTCTTGAATAAAAAAATCATTAATTGTAGAAATAATTTCTTCCGGTTCTTTTGATAAATCCAATCGCGAAGAAAGTTCTTCAGAATATAGTTGTAATTCTTTTTTATATTTCTCCATATTTGCTGTTGGTTCACCGTATCGTGCAATAATAAATGCTGCTTCTTCTAAATCAATATCTTCTCCAGATTGCTTTTTGAGTGTGAGTAATTGCTCTTTTACTAACACTGCTGCGATACTTGTAACAATTTCATCAAGGCGTTCTTTTAACTGCGGATTTTCTTCTTGAATTTCTACGTCAAGATATGGTAATGCTGGCTCACCAATTTCCAACAAACGATTGCGTGCTATGGTGAATACTGTTGAATCATCATCATCTAATAATTTAAGAATAGATTTTATTTCTGAAATTTCTTTTTCGTTCATAATCCGTTTCCATTGATTTCTGGATAATCATTGTTTAGAGATTTTATTAAATGTTCGCATGCTTCTTTTGGTGTATCAACATATTTGAATAAGTTCATATCTTCTTTACTAATCATTCCATAACGAATAAGTGCATCAAAATTAATAATTTCTTTCCAAAATTTTGAACCATATAAAATCACTGTCATTTTTTTTCTAATTTTTTGAGTTTGAAGAAGCGTTAATAATTCCATTAGTTCATCCATTGTACCAAAACCGCCGGGAAATGCCACTAATGCTTTTCCGAGATACATAAACCAATATTTTCTCATAAAAAAATAATGAAACTCAAAATTTAATTCTGGTGTAATATAGGGATTAGGAAATTGTTCAAACGGAAGACTGATGTTGAGTCCGACAGATTTTCCTTTTGCCAGTGATGCTCCTTTATTTGCGGCTTCCATAATTCCTGGTCCACCACCGGAACAAATAAAAAATTTATGTGGGTCTTTTATTTTTTTTGTCCAAACTGTTAATAATCTTGCAAGTTCTACAGCGTCTTCATAATAATGAGACATCATGACGTTATGATGTGCATCTTCTAACTTTTGTAATAATTGCTCTGAAACTTTTTTATGTTTTTTTACTTCTTTTTTAATTGCTCTTAATTCTTTTTCTGCGTGAAGTTTAGATTTTATTCGTGCAGAACCAAAAAATACAATAAAATTATGAACGCCGTTATGATGCAATCGGCTCATGGGTTCAAAAAATTCTGCAAGTATTCTTACGGGGCGTGCTGCTTTCGAATTTAAAAATTTTGCATTTTTATAGGCTTTTTCCGGACGGGTTTGTAATTGTTTTTTCATCTAAAAATTGTATCCTTGTGTTTTTGAATAATGAGTGAAACAAGTTGCTCTAAATATACCATATCTATTTCATCAAAACTATTAAATTCATAACTATCAACATCCAATACTCCATAGACTTTATTATTGTAAAGAATTGGAATTACTATTTCAGATTTTGAATTCCCATCACAAAAAATATGTCCGGGAAATTTATGAACATCTGGAACAATGATGGTTTTCTTTTCTTTTGCTGATGTTCCACATACACCTTTTCCAAAGGCTATTCGTGTGCAGGCAATGTTTCCTTGAAAAGGTCCTAATACTAATTCATTATTTTCCATCAAATAAAATCCCACCCAAGAATAGTATGAAAAGGTAGATTTCAATGCGGCAGTGATATTTGCAATATTGGCAACGAAATTATTTTCCGTAGAAATTAATGATTCTATTTGTGGTAGAAGTTCTTTGTATTGTTCTTTTTTTTGTGTGGAATTGATTGTGATATTTTCCATAGTACTTTTAAAATCCATCTTCTCGTGCTGATAAATACTGTCTGTATTTGTCTTTGTAAAAATCTCGTGTCAAAATATCTTTAAGAATAAAGTCAACTCCACCATCATAAGGTGCAATAATTATATTTTTCTCAAAGGATACAAAAAACGCACTCATTCTATCATCTGCAATTTCTCTCAATAATTTATTATGATTGTTTGGTTTCCAAATTGTTTCAGTAAAGGCTAGTTTATAAGCATTAATTTCATCATACTCTTCGGAATTAAATTTAGATAAATCAATATTATCAAGTAATGTAAATGAATAACTTTCAAAAATTTCTTCTTCATATTCTATTACCAATAATACTGGTGTATCCAATCCAAGTAATTCGGTTATTATTTCATTCTGTCTTGTTAAAAGTATCTTCCATTCTTCGTCAGTATCTGCATAACGTTTAGATTTTGGTAAACTATGAATTCTAAACCATCTATGTGAATAATTATGTCTAAATAAATATGAAATTGGAGGAGTTTGAGGATAATTTAAAATCCAACACTTATAAAATTCTTCTTTTGTCATTATTCCAAGATTTCTACATTTTTTCTTTTTAAGAGAAATTTTTCTGAAAGAAAAAATACTATTGTTGTTTGTAATAATAAATATGCTTCATAGAGACGATAATCAAGAAATATATGTTCCCAACCATCATAAATACGAAATGCAAGATTAACATTTTCACTTTCTACTGTTAGAAAACGTGTCAGTATTTGTAATATTGCAATTCCGATAACTGCATAAATCCAAGAATATTTTGGAATTGATATTTTTTTTATTCCAATAATTCCGACTATCAACCCAATGACATGTGTGAGAAATGATGTTGGATAAAATTTTCCTCCACTCAAAAGATAAATTCCCCACATAATATTTCCCATGATTAACCAAAAAACTCCAACGGCATTTACACGAGAATTTTTCAACAGACATCCTATTCCAACTAATAATGAACCAAGATGACATGCCCAAAAAATATTAGATGGATTTTTATTTACAATCCAATAAGTACTGTGAATGACGTAGCATACTATTGCTATGATACCGTAGATTCTTGTGAGATGAATTTGCATACAGATTATTTTTTCTCTTGAAAATTTTTTTCTAATTTTAGAGAAATATTATTTTCTTTTAAAAGAAATATTTTTTCTGTTTCTGCAAATTTGGTTTTGATAAGTCCCAACCCAACAACAGATGAATTACTGGTGAGAGTTCCTACTTCTTCATTTTCTTGTATGATTGTATATTGTTTTTCTTTTTCTAAATTTTCTGAAATTTTAAACGTGCATAATCTTCGCTGAATTTTGTCATACGTATCTAATCTTGCAATAACTTCTTGGCCGATATAACATCCTTTTTTGAAACTAATGTAATTCCACAAATTTAATTCTAATGGGTTATAGTGTTCAGAAATTTCTTTGTGGATTGCTGGAATTCCATTTTGTATCCTAAAATATTCAAATTCGTTCTCATCAAATTGATGATATGGTAATTCAATATTATTATCACTTATTAATAATGTTGAAGAAATTCCATAATAATTAAGTGAGAATGTTTTTGCGGTTGGTGAAGTTTTTTCTTTAATAGTGTTTTCAAAAATGAGATAAGAATATTTTTTTTCTTTGAAAATTTCTAATTGAATATCTTCCATAATAATAAATTTTTGTAACCATTGTATTACATTATTTTCATTATTCGGACTTGTGAAGAGTAAAAAATATTCTCCACAGTGAAGAACAAAAACTACATCAAGCATTCTTCCTTTTTCGGTGATGAGAATGGTTGGTTGGATAGTATCTTTAGAAAATTTTCTAAAATCATTGGTAGAAATTCTGTGAAGAAAATCTGCGGAATCGTTTCCTACCATTTTTATGATTCCGTGTGAAGAAAAATTAACGTAATTGAGATTTTTCATATTAATTTACATGGATTCCTGCTTTCGCAGGAATGACAATTACTTGTCTATACTTTTTTTTGTGAAATAAAAAATATTACAATTCTATATCCTAATAATACTGTAAGAAGTATTGCATACATTAATGGGCGTTGAATATCTGATTTTACTAACCACCAATAATGCACCACTCCACCAATGGTAATAATGTAAATTAAACGATGGAGTATTTGCCATTTCTTTTTAAGCAATCGTATCATTTTCTGAAATGATGTTACTGCTAATGGAATCATCAATACAAAACTTGCAAAACCAATTGTTATAAACGGACGTTTGGAAATATCTGTGAGAATTTCTTGCCATTCAAAAAATTTATCAAACCAAATGTACGTGATAAAATGCAGTGTTCCATAAAAAAATGCGAATAAGCCAAACATTTTTCGAAAATTTATAAGATTATGCCAGTGAAAAATTTTTCGCAGTGGTGTTATAGAAAGTGTAATGAGAAGAAATCGTAAAGTCCACGTACCAGTTTCATCAGTAATATCATCTAATGGGTTTGCACTGAGTGTATCATTAAAAAAATTCCAACAAAGGATAAGAAATGGTACTAAGGAAAGAAAAAATACTGTGGGTTTGAAAATTCTTTTTATAAGTTGCGATTTAGAAAGAGTCATATTTTTTTAAAAATTCTTTTTCAAATCCATACCAGAATACAAACTTGCAACTTGGTCTGCATATCCATTAAACATTAACGTTTTGCGTTTAAAAAATTCTCCTATTCTTCGTTCACGTGCTTGGCTCCATCGTGGATGGTCAACTTCCGGATTGACGTTGGAATAAAATCCATACTCATCGGAATTTGCTAAATTCCATGATGTTTTTGGTTCATTTTCTACAAAGCGAATTTTTACAATGGATTTACAACTTTTAAATCCATATTTCCATGGAACAACAAGTCGCAACGGAGCACCGTTTTGATTCGGAAGTATTTTTCCATATAAACCCGTTGCTAAAATTGTCAGTGGATGCATTGCTTCATCCATTCTCAAACCTTCAGTATAAGGCCAATTTAAATATGGCCGTTTTTGTCCGGGCATTTGAGAAGAATCATTCAATGTAATAAATTCTACATATTTTGCTTTTGAGGTGGGTTCTACTTTTTTGATAAGATTTGCAAGCGGAAATCCTAACCATGGAATGACCATTGACCATCCTTCTACACATCGCAAACGATAAATTCTATCTTCCATCGTTTGTCCTTTAATAATATCTTCCAATGTGTATGTTGCTGGCTTTTTCACTGCTCCTTCAATACTTACACTCCAAGGTTTTATTTTGAAATTTTTTGCATTTTCCGCTGGGTCGCTTTTATCCGTTCCAAATTCATAAAAATTATTGTAGGTAGTAATATCTTTATAGGAATTTAATTCTTCTGTTGTATTATATGAACTTGGATTCGTTGGCTTCCAACTATTTTTATCTTGTGAGAAAAGATTTTTCGGAGAAAGGATTCCTGAAACTATTCCGAGGGTTGCTAATGAAACATTTTTGATAAATTCTTTACGATGAAGATAGAGTTTTTCATTGGTGATTTGTGAAGATGGTATATCGTTTTTCTTTTGAATAAGCATAAAGTTTTTACCTCCAATAAATTAAGAACATACAATATAAAATCCACAATACTACACTAACAAGAATGGGAATATCTTTTACTACGACGGCTGTGGGATTTTCTCCTTTTCCTAATTTCATCACAAGAAAAAGATAACGGAACATTCCAAACAATACAAAAATAGTACTAAAAATAAGATTATCTGTTTTGAATAAATTCATGGTACTTTCTGCTACAGTATATAATGTGTAGGACATTACTGCTCCAGCAGTGGTAATAATTAATAATGAATCTAAATACGGAACATCATACTGTTGCAACACTTTTCTTTTTGAATCTAAATTTTCAGAACGAACTAATAAAAATTCCCCTCTTCGTTTTGCGATTGCCAAAAATAATGCAAGAAACATTGTACAGATAATAAGCCAGTGCGAAAGTGGAACTTCTATTGCAAACGCACCTCCAACAACTCGCAACATGAAACCGGATGCAATCAAAAATATATCTAATACAACAATATGTTTTAAAGAAATTGAATAGAAGAATTGCAATACAAAATATATTATTATAACGATTTGAAATTCTACTGGAAGTGAAAATGAAATAAAAAAAACAATTGCAAGAACTATGCAAAGGATAATTATTGCAAATGGAACTGAAATTCTTCCTGAAGCAATTGGACGATATTTTTTTTCAGGATGAAGTTTATCCGCTTCTTTATCAAAAATATCATTGATGATATAGACACAACTGGAGATAAGACAAAATGTAATAAATGCTTTTACCGCAACAATATTGTGCGAAACATCAAAAAGATGCTGCGAAAATATTAATGGTGCAAAAACAAAAAAGTTTTTGAGCCATTGTTGCGGACGTAGCAAGCGAATGATAGATGGCATAATTGTATTTTTTGTGTTGTTTTTTACCGCTCATTTCGACTACGCTCAATGAGCGAATTTCGAGTGTGGTTTCATGAGCGATTTGGCTCTGAGCGAAGTCGAAGAGCCATTGGTTGATTTTGATTTCGCTCAATCAACTTTATTTCCCTGTTTCATACAATGAGCGTTGAGCGTAGTCGAAACGCACTTACTAAAATTTTTAAAATGTGTTTTATTTTTACATTCTGCAAGCTGATGGAGTGAACTTGTTTCTCCATTTATCAGTGCTTCCTTTTTCTTTCTGTTCCAGCCCTGTACTTGTTTTTCTCTGTAAAATGCTTCGCTTATTGTTTGAAATTCTTCGTAATACACTAATTCCACTGGCAAGTGTTTTTTGGTAAAATTTGCTCCCACACCGTTTTGATGTTGTTGTAACCTTCTTTCTAGATTTTTTGTGCTTCCTGTGTAATATGCTCCATTTGCACATCGTAATATATACATGTAACCACCAATCATTTTTTGTTTTATTTAATGGATTAATACAATACTACTTCTGGAACTTGTGGAATAATTCCTTTTTCAAATCCTAATTGAAATAATAACTCCAACGCTTTTTTTCCTTTTTCACCCATATCAATAGTTAATTCACTCACATACATTTTTACAAATTTTTCTCCCAATTTGTAATCTATTCCTCTTCCCCATTTCATTGCATAAGGAATTGATTCACTTTGGTGTGTGTATCCATAATGAATACTCTGCTTTAATCCCAGAGAAAGTTTTTTTGCAAGTTCTTCTCCTAAATCTTTGCGCACAACATCTAAACCTAAAGGTAATGGAAGCCCATTTGTTTTTTCATTCCACAATTCACCAAAATCTAAAATTTTATTAAAGCCCTCAGATTTATAAGTTAACTGTCCTTCGTGAATAAGTAATCCGGCATCAAATTCTCCGTAAGAAACACGTTCCATAATTTGGTCAAAAGGAATATCAATATTTTCAATCCCTTCAGTAAAAATTTTGAAAAGTAATGTTGCCGTAGTAAGTTTTCCCGGAGTAGCGATTTTTTTTCCACGTAATTCTTCTAATGTTTTATATTTTTTAGAAACAATTATTGGTCCGTAATTTTCTCCCATACTTGCACCAGTTACCATAATCCAATATTTATCGGCAATATATGGAAATGTGTGTGCAGAAATTGCTGTTACTTCTAATTCGCCTTTCATTGCTCGCATGTTAAGAGATTGAATATCTTCTAATAAATGTTCAATTTTTATTCCATCAAGTTTTACTTTTTCACTCGCTAATCCGTAAAACATAAATGCATCGTCAGGGTCAGGACTGTGTCCTACTTTGATAATTTTTTCTTGCATGAGTTTCCTTTATAGTTTATGCTTTGATAATAAATTTAAGAAATAAATTTTTGGGTTCTTTCCATTCAACATGAATATCTTTTACTTGTGAATTACGAGGTCCAATTTTTAACTGTGTTATTAATTCTTCTACAAGTGAACGGTCGCCTTCTACTTCAAGGTAGACTGTTCCATCGAATTTATTTTCTACAAATCCTTTTAAGTTCAATTTTTGTGCATGTTGATTGGCAAACCATCGATAACCAACACCTTGCACAAGTCCTTGAACAGTAATTGCTGCGTGAATATTCATAAAAAATTTTGCATTCCTTCCTACACCGTCATTCCCGTACGTCCCGTTTGTAATCTATTTTCTGGATACCCAATAATCCCGCTAAAGCGGGACGGGCATCAATCTTACAAATCCTTTAATCGTGGTTTTATTTGATTGATTCAATAATCTGTTGAGCAACTTCTAATGCTTGTTTTCCATCTTTACCAGAAACTATTGGTTCAGTATTATTTTGTATAGAATTGATAAATGATTCTAACTCATATTTCAGTGCATTAATTTCTTGTATTTGCGGTTGCTCATAAATAATATTTTTCTTTTTCGTTCCTTCTCCAATTTTCCCTAATAACATTGTTGGCTGAACTTCCCCATCATTTTCATCTATCAAACGAAATACTTCCGAAAGTCCTTGCGAAAAATCGATGGAAATATATGCATTGTGTTGAAACATTCTCATCTTTCGCATTTTATTTTGCGAAATTCTGCTTGCTGTTACATTGGCAACGCAACCGTTTTCAAACTGTAAACGAGCATTGGCAATATCAATGGAATCCGAAACAACAGCGACACCGTTGGCTTCTATTTTTTTTACTGGTGATTGAACAAGACTTAAGATGATATCAATATCGTGAATCATTAAATCCAATACAACGGCAACATCAGTTCCTCGCGGATTAAATTGTGCAAGTCGGTGAGATTCTATAAATAATGGTTTGAGATGATATTTTTCCAACGAAATAATTGCTGCATTAAATCGTTCAATGTGTCCTACCTGAATCAGAACATTTTTTTCTTTTGCTAATGCAATAAGTTCGTCGGCTTCTGCAACTGTTTGTGTAATTGGTTTTTCAATGAGAATATGTTTTCCGGAAGAAATTATTTTTTTTGCAAGTTCATAATGTGTAGAAGTTATTGTTGCCAGACTTACGGCTTCAACTTTTTCTAATAATTCTTCAATAGTAGAAAATGATGTTACATTATATTTTGAAGCAATTTCTTTACTTTTTTCTTGATTAGCATCGTACACTCCAACAAAATGTACTGTAGAAATTTCTGCATACATTTTTGCATGGAGTGAACCAAGATGTCCTACCCCAATGACACCAACATGAATTTGTTTTTCTTTTTTCATAAAATAAAAATGCCACACAGCAATAAGTGTGGCAAAAGATATTTAGTTATTAATTTTCTTTCAAATTATTTCAACAATACCATCTTCTTCATATCTATAAAACTACCAGAAGTAATTTTGTAAAAATACACACCACTAGAAAGTAATGATGCATTAAATTTTACACTATAGACTCCAGCAGATTGTTCTTCATTCACTAACGTTGCAACTTCTTTTCCTAACACATTATAGACTTTTAATATTACCTTTCCTTTTTCTGCAAGTTGATAATTTATCATTGTAGTAGGATTAAACGGATTAGGATAGTTAGGCGATAAAGAAGGAGAAGTGGGAACCCCAACAGTAATGCTTTGTTCCTGACTATAGTTTACTTTTCCATCGGTATCAATTTGTTTTAAACGATAGGTATAAGTTTTTCCTTCATGAACATTATAGTCTGTGTATTGATAATTATTGGTTGTGGTAGTTGTACCTTTTCCTTGAACAAAGTCGACTTTTTGCCATAAGTCATTGAGAGATTTTCGTTCAACTTCAAAGCCATAGTTACTTTGTTCTGTTGCTGTTTGCCACAAGAGTTGGATGAGTTTAGCATTGGTTCTTATATTAAAGTTGATAATTTGAACAGGTAGTGGTGTAGGTGAGTTAAAGATAAGGATGCGATTATTATAATCTTGTATAACCAAAAGTTTACCAGTACTATTATAATTATTAACAATACCCACACCTACGAGATTACCAGTAGTTGGGATAGAATTATCTATAGAGCCACCAGTTTGGGGCTTCTGTGAAGCATTAAAAAATATTCCCACACGGAAACCCACTCTATCTGCAACATATAATGTCCCGTTTCCATCCATACTAAGATAAAAAGGGTAATTTAAACTTGAAGTTACGACACTTGACGAGGTAAAATTTGGCTGACCAAATACGGCATCTGCAATAGTATGATTAGAACGTGCATTACTAAAACGTAGCACACGATTGTTATATGCTTCTGCAACATATAATACTCCATTATTAACAACTACACCGACAGCTCCATCCATTACTGAAGCACTACAGCCAGGATTGTTTGAAGTAAAATCTGGTTGACCAAATACCGTATCTGCAGCAGGATTTGTAGTAACAAAAGATGCAGATTTGAATTTTAATACACGATGACCTGTACTAACGTATAGAGTGTCTTCATCTAAAGCAACAGCCATCGGATAAGACATTAAATTACTGGAAGTACCACTAGTGATAGAAGTAAAATTTGATTGACCAAATACGGCTTCTGCAGAATCATTCAATGTTGCTGCATAGGCTTTATCAAATCGTAATATGCGATTATTTCCAGCATCTGCTATATAAAGTGCTCCTTCATTATCAACAGTAACTCCTGTAGGAGCGTTTAATGTATTAAGATTAGCTGTTGTTCCTCTATTCGCCGAGCCAGAAATAAAATCTTGCTGCCCAAAAACCATTTCTGCTGAGGGATATGTTATATTGATAGAATCCCAAGAAAACCTTAACACACGGTTATTACCAAAATCGCTCACATAAATTTTTCCGCGAACTTCATCTACAGCTACTGTATAAGGAGTATTTAGATTTTTTTCACTTATACCACTATTATAAGAATTAAAATCCGGTTGTCCCCACACATTACTTGGCGTATTAGAAAGTTGAGCATTGGATATGCCATACACTAGTAATAATATAAATGAGATAAGGGTAATTGTTTTGAACATAGATGTTCTCCTTGTAGTAGTTATTAATTTACTGATTCGTTATTCTTACAATAAATTTTGTATCACATTTAAAATAAGTGATGGGAAAATTCCAAAAATAAAAATACCTATACTTACTAGGACTACACTTGCTAATGCTAATGATGGAACAAAAATTAATTCGCTTTGCTGTGACTCTCTAAAATACATGTACACAACAATTCTTAAATAATAATATGTTGAAACCAAACTGGTCATCACACCAATAATAGCAAGCCATGTTAAGTTGGATTGTACGGCACTTGCAAATAAATAATATTTTCCGATAAAACCGGCAAAAGGTGGAATTCCAACAAGTGAAAACATACATAAAGAGAGTAACGCTGCAAGTATTGGTTTTCGTGAACCAAGTCCTGCATAATCTTCATACGAAAGATTTCCGCCGTTTTCTTTTTCAAAAATAGAAATTATTCCAAACGCACCAAGATTGGTGAGTGAATATGAGATGAGGTAAAATATGATTCCATCCATTCCTAACTTTGTTCCGGAAGCAAGTCCTACCAACATATAACCAGCATGAGCAATGCTGGAATAAGCAAGCATCCGTTTAATATTTTTTTGTGCAAGTCCAAAAACATTTCCGATTAGCATTGAAGCAGCAGAAAGAATTGCTATGACCATCATCAATTTTTCGTTGTGCATGGAAAGCGGAATTGAAAATGCAAGAATGAATGAAGAAAAGGCTGCAGCTTTTCCTCCGGTGGACATTAATGCTGTCACAGTGGTGAGAGAACCTTCATAGACATCCGGTGCCCACATGTGAAATGGAACTGCGGCAATTTTAAAAGAAAATCCGATAAGCAATAATCCCCAGCCAGCTAAATATAGTGGATGAGAAAATGCGTCAAAGTTTTGCGAAATACGGATGAGATTTGTTGTTCCCATTGTTCCATAAATAAGTGCAATTCCATACAATAAAAATCCGGTAGCAAATGCACCGAGAAGAAAATATTTTAATGCTGCTTCATTTCCTTCTACTTTTATTCTTTTATAACCTGCAAGTACGTAAAAACATACGGACATTATTTCTATTCCAAGAAAAATAATAATTAAATCTGCAGAAGATGCCATTAACATCATTCCCGAAATAGAAATTACAATAAGTGTGTAAAATTCTTTTAGATGATAGTGTTGTTTTTCTAAATAAGAATATGAAAGAAGAAAAACGATAATTCCAATGGTGAGAAAAAGAATATTAAAAAAACTTGCATATCCACCAACAAGCACCATATCAGAAAATGCAGTTGCTGAAAGTGGAAATGTATATAAAGAGCATCCAATGGCAGTCAGCATTCCAATAATGCCAACGGAGAAAACAAGTTTTTTTGCATCTTTGAACAATGCGTCAAGAAGAAGTAGTAGTAATGAACATCCAAATACAACAAGTAATGGTAATGTTCCAATGAGGTCTGCTTTTGAAAAGAATTCCATAAAATTTACAATTTATTAATAAGTTTATTATTGTCCCAACGTTACATTGCCACTTTTCACTTGCTCAATTTTTTTCACTAATTGTTTTGTGGTTTCTGCAGATAAATTCAAAAATGGTTTTGGATATACACCTAACCACACAATAAAAATAATTAAAGGAATTAATACACCAATTTCTCGTTTAGTTAAATCAGTGAGAGATTGATTTTCCGGATTTGTGAGTTTTCCAAAAAATACTCGTTGATACATCCACAACATATACACTGCTGCAAAAATTACTCCACTTGCAGCAATTATTGCATAGATATAATTTCCTAAAATGCGAGATTGAAATGAACCGAATAAAATTAAAAATTCTCCAACAAATCCATTTAATCCCGGAAGTCCAATAGATGAAAATGTTACAATTAAGAAGAATGTTGCAAAAAGCGGAACTTGTTTTGCAATTCCACCATAGGCGGAAATTTCTCGTGTATGTCTTCTATCATAAATCATTCCCACCAATAAAAATAATGCACCAGTAGAAAGTCCGTGATTTATCATTTGAATAATTCCACCCTGTATTCCCTCTTCCGTCATAGAAAAAATTCCCAACACTACAAAACCCAAGTGGCTTACGGAAGAATAGGCAACTAATTTTTTAATATCTGTTTGAACCATTGCCACTAATGCACCATACACAATACCAATAACGGCAAGTGTAGAAATATATGATGCACATTGTAACGAAGCATCCGGAAATAATGGAAGACAAAAACGAAGCAAGCCGTACGTTCCCATTTTTAATAATACACCCGCAAGAATTACTGAGCCGGCTGTTGGTGCTTGAACGTGTGCATCCGGCAGCCATGTGTGAAGCGGAAATAATGGAACTTTGATTGCAAACGAAAGTGCAAATGCAAGAAATAACCATAATTGAATGTTCATTGGAATTGATGGTGCAATAGCATACAACTTTTGCAAATTTGTTGTGAACATTCCATCTGGTAATGTTGAAGCATAATATCCCAACCATAAAATAGCAATCAACATTAGCAAACTACCTGCCATTGTATAAATGAAAAATTTTGTTGCAGCGTAAATTTTTTCTTTCCCTCCCCAAATTCCAATAATGAAATACATGGGAATTAACATTGCTTCCCAAAAAACATAAAACAAAAATAAATCTACAGAAAGAAAAACTCCGAGCATCCCTACTTCCAACAATAACATGAACATCACATATTCTTTTAATCGTACGGTGATAGAATCCCATGAACCGATGAGTGCAATTGGTGTAAGGAATGTTGTGAGAACAATTAGGAGAATGGAAAGTCCATCAACGCCAACGTAGTACGAAATATCTAAAGCAGAAATCCATTGCACTTGTTGAACAAATTGCATTTGTGTATTGGCAGCATCAAATTGAAAATATAGTGCTAAAGAAATCACAAACGAAATGAGTGATGTTCCTACTCCAATCCATTTAATGAGTGATAATTTTTCTTTGTTGATGAAAAAAAGAAGAAGTATTCCGATAAATGGTGAAAAAAGAAGATATGTGAGCATAGAGAAATTAAAAATTTATTGCCACGACCTTCAGGTCGTGGATTATTTTGATTATACTTTTGACTTTAGTCAAAATATTTCGGACTAAAGTCCAAAACTCATTTGTGAATATTTTCCACGACATAAATGTCGTGGCTATTATTACATTTTATTTTACCAAAATCATTTTTTATTCTTTTTTTATTGATGGAATCAACATTAATACTTTTGTAAATGTAGTTTCTGTCAATTTTATTGTTGCAAAATAAACCCCTTTGCAGTACATATTTTGAAATTCAATTGTATAATTTCCATGAGGGAAAAAACCTAAATCTTTTTCATAAATAAGAGTACCTTCTGTATTGGTTAATTTTACTTTTACACTATCACCTTCAATATTACTAAGAGAAAATTTAACAACCTCATCATAAGGAAATTGACGCTGAGCAGAATCACTATCAATTGTAGAATAGATTATTGCATTTTTTATAACACATATTGAATCAGATTGCTGTGAATTTCCATTAATAAAAAAGAATAAGAGTAAAAAAATATTTATAAATATTATCTTTTTCATTACATCAACAACCAACCCAACACAAAAATAATTCCAATAAGGAAATAGACGACATAGGTTTCTGTAACACCAGTTTGTATTTTTCGGAATGAATCCGCACAAACATTTACTAATTTAGAACCACCGTTAATAATTCCATCAATTACGCCAACATCTACACCCTTCCACAACATTTTTTCCGAAACTTTTACGGTGGGATTCACTATAGTTGCATCATACACTTCATCAACAAAATATTTGTTATACAACAATTTGTACATTCCGGAAAATTTTCCTGCCCATTGTTCTGCCAATTCTTTTTTCTGTAAATATATTTTACGTGCAAAATAAATACTGAACATTGCGAGCAACACAGAAAGAGTCATCAAAATATATTCAATCGCGGAAAGTTCATGAGAAGGAATATTCATAATTTCGTTGGCTTGAGCAAAAATTGGTTCAAGAAAATGTTCAAACTGATTTCCTCCACCAAGACTGTGCGGAATTCCAATAAATCCACCTAAGATAGAAAGCACTGCAAGTACTATTAATGGAATCACCATTGTTTTTGGTGCTTCATGTGGATGTACATGATGATGGTCAAAACGTTCTTTTCCTTCAAATGTAAGAGAAACAAGTCGGAACATATAAAACGCTGTTAAACCAGCAGCAACAGCACCAACAAACCATAGAATTGGTGAACCATCAGCAAATGCCTTCCATAAAATTTCATCTTTACTAAAAAAGCCAGAAAGCGGCGGAATACCAGAAATTGCCAACGCACCAATAAAAAATGTTTTGTACGTAATTGGCATATATTTTTTCAATCCACCCATTTTTTGGATATCTTGCTCTTCGTGCATTGCGTGAATTACTGCACCAGAACCCAAAAATAATAATGCCTTAAAAAATGCGTGAGTCATCACATGAAATAATCCCGCAGCAAACGCACCAACACCACAACCCAAAAACATGTATCCAAGTTGACTGACTGTTGAATACGCAAGAACTTTTTTAATATCATTTTGCACCAATCCAATTGAGCCGGCAAAAATTGCCGTTGCTACTCCAATGATTGCGACAATTTCTAATGTGAGAGGTGCAAGTGCAAACAATACGGAACTGCGACACACCATATAAATTCCCGCAGTAACCATTGTTGCAGCGTGGATGAGAGCAGAAACCGGAGTTGGACCTGCCATTGCATCTGGCAACCAAACATACAACGGAATTTGTGCAGACTTTCCTGTTGCTCCGATAAAAAGTAATAATGTTGCCCACATAATAACGGAATTTCCTTTTTCCATTAATGCTGCTTGTGGAAAAATATTATCATACGTGAGTGAACCAAACAAAGTAAAGATTAAAAACATTCCGAGTAAAAATCCGAAATCTCCAATACGATTAACGATGAATGCTTTTTTTGCTGCATCACCGGTTGTGCCTTTTTCAAAATTTCTATCATACCAAAATCCAATTAATAAATAAGAGCACAAACCAACTCCTTCCCAGCCCAAAAACATCAACAAATAATTATCAGCAAGAACAAGATTAAGCATTGCAAAAATAAAAAGATTGAGATAGGTAAAAAATCTCCAAAAACTTTTATCGTCGTGCATGTAACCGATGGAATACAAATGAATTAAACTTCCCACTCCGGTAATAATGAGTGTCATAATAATAGAAAGTTGGTCAACTTGATAAGCAACATTCACAGAAAGTGAACCAGCAGCAATCCACTGAAAAAGAGTTACAATGTGTTTTCTCTCTTCTGCAGGAAACGAAAGCATTTCAAAAAAGATTGCAAGTGTGGTGATAAAAGATAATGTTATGGCGAGAGTTCCAATTGTGCCGATGAGTTTTTCGGATTTTATTTTTGAACCAAAGAGTCCGTTAATAAAAAATCCGATAAGAGGAAAAAGTACGATAAGACCAACGTAATGATACATAATGTTTTAAAAATGGATAATATGAATTATGGAAATTGTAACTTTGAGTTTGTCATCCCTGCGAAAACAGGAATCCATTAATTTTTTATTTTCTCTAAAGTATTATTGATAAATTTATATTGATATTCTTTTTCAATACTCGGACAACACACTCCAGCATCTTCTTGATATTTATACGATTTTATGTGAATAACACCATCATGTATTTTTTATAGACTAAGTAATTCTCCCTCTGCAGTGCCAAAAAATCCTGCACCAACTTCAGTTATATAATGCAATTTTTCATTATCCTTTTTTAAAAAAACTGCAATATAATTTTCGGAAGCATTTCCAGGATATCCTACATTCACTGCATAATTAATAACAACGTCTTCCAATGTATCGCTATTAACATCCCCTTTTACAATTTTTGTTATTTCAACAGGTACTTTGTATTCACTCTCTTTATTTTTAATAAAATCTGTGATTTCTACTTGTGCTGTATCTTTCGTATCAGAATATAAATTTGTTGCCAGTAATACGATAAAAAATTTAAATAGTGATAATTTTTTCAATTTTTAATTTTCAACTTTCAATTATAAAACTACCATTTCAAAATATTAATCTCATTAATATTGACAGTTTGTTTATTTCTAAAGAGTGAAATAATAATTGCAAGACCAACTGCGGCTTCTGCTGCGGCAACAACCATCACAAAAAATACTAACATTTGCCCCGTCGCATCTCCAAGATATGATGAGAATGCAACAAGTGTGAGATTGACAGAGTTTAGCATGAGTTCAATGCACATAAAAACAACAATGGCGTTGCGACGTGTTACCACACCAACAGCACCTACACAAAACATAAATGCTGATAGTAATAAATAATAATGAAGTGGAATC
>CALETH010000123.1 GCA_937920105.1 uncultured Bacteroidota bacterium | reverse complement strand
ACCAACTGCACAAATCCATTGGTTGGTAATTGGTAAGTAATTGTTGTTGTGGGATTAAATGGGTTGGGATAGTTTTGTTGTAACTCAAATTTTTCTGGTGCTAATATTGTGTATGTGATTTCTTTTTTCCATTCTTCTCCGTTGGTAGATTGTACTACAATAGTAAATTTTTGTTCTGTATTGACTGGTGCTGTTTTTTCTACAGAGAAATTAAGTGTGATTGTTTTTTCTTCGTTACTATTTAATGATATTTCTTGGGTTGAATTATTTTTTATGGTTATTCCGTGTGGGAGGTTTTCTACTTTTACGGAGAGTGTTGTAGGAATAAATCCTGTATTAGCAATGGTAAATTCTACGGAATTATTTTTTGATGCAAAGGGTATTTTTGCTGTTTCTGCTTTAGCAATGTTGAGCAAGAAGAAGATGATAATGAGTTGTTTCATAAAAGTTTTTAGTTATTAGTGTATAGTTTTTTATTATTTCTATGAAAGAGTCATAGTCATTCCCGCACGTTGTAAGCGGGAATCCAGTATAAAAATATTTGGAACACTGATTTATTACGATAGTTATGATTAGTGCTGATTATTTTTTTTGAGATTGCTTCGTTCCGTTAAAACAGAACTCGCAATGACAGTCATTGCGAGGAAGCGTAGCGACTGAAGCAATCTCATTGTTATTCTTCTAAATTCTATCTTCTACATTCTGATTTCTTACTTCTTAATTCTACCTTCGTACTTTATTTGACACACCACTCGTTCCCTCTCCTTCACTTGGTCAAACACATCCCGCAAAAAAAAAAATGCGGGACACAAAAAACGTGGAGGGGACTTTTTTTCTTTCTCCTGATTCTGTCTGTCTTCTGATTTCTTCTCACTGTGTTACACTAAACTGTTTTGTATTAGAGCTATAACTAACTGTCTTTACTGATATTGAATTTACGGATGGTGTTTGTACTAAATTCGCATCTATAGTACATTCTAATTGTGTTGATGAAATATACGTTGTTGGTAATGGTTGTCCATTCCATTGGACAATTGTGCCTACAGTAAATTTTTCTCCGGTGAGTGTAAGCGTAAATGTTGGTACTCCAACGGATGTTGTTTCTGTGCTGAGTGTGGTGAGTGTTGGTGTAAGTTTTGTAAGATTAT
>CALETH010000122.1 GCA_937920105.1 uncultured Bacteroidota bacterium | reverse complement strand
ATAGTATGCATGTTCCCACACATCACAACCGAGAATGGGAATATTTCCATCCATTAATGGATTATCTTGATTTGGTGTTGAGGTGATAAATAATTTTTTATTTGCATCTACTGCTAACCAACTCCATCCAGAACCAAAACGTCCTAAACCTGCTTTGGTAAATTGTTCTTTCATGGCTTCCATTGAACCAAATGTTGCGGTGATTGCTTCTCCTAATTTTCCTTTTGGTTCTGCAACTCCTTTTTTGAGTTGCTGCCAAAACATTGTATGGTTCACATGTCCGCCAGCATTATTGCGGACTGCCGTTCTTACGGCTTCAGGAATACTATTAAGAAATGTGATAAGTTCTATTGGTGTTTTCTTTTGAATATCCGGATAATTTGCTAATGCAGTATTAAGATTATTGACATAAGCAGCGTGATGTTTGCTATAATGAATTTCCATTGTTTGTGCATCAATAAATGGCTCTAATGCATCATAGGAATATGGGAGTGGGGAAAGTTCGTACGGCATGGTTGTCTGCTCCTTTATTATTTGTGGTAAATTTTGTGAAAATATTTTTGACGATGTTATTGCTAATCCTGTAAAAACTAAACTTATTTCTTTAAGGAAGGTTCTGCGTGTTTTCATAAAATAATATAGTTTTTCTCTTTGAGATTTACAACAATCTTACGTTTACTTTAACAATACCATTTTTTTCATTTCAGAATAATTTCCTGCAATGAGACGATAATAATAAATTCCACTGGAAAATTGATTTGCATTAAATGTTGCAGAATGTGTTCCTACTTCTTTTTCTCCATTCACTAATGTTGCAATTTCTTTTCCTAAAACATCATAGACTTTTAATGTTACAAATTCTTTTTGAGGAAGTTGATATTCTATTGTAGTATTGGGATTGAATGGATTAGGATATGCTTCTTTTAATCCATAGTGTGTTAGTGCACCAATGTTCACTTCTAATTCTTCACTGTAAAAATATTTTCCATCAGTATCTACTTGTTTTAAACGATAAGAATATTTACCGCTTTTTATAACATCCACAAAATTATAGTTTTGTAAAATATTGGTAGTACCATTTCCTTTAACAAAATTTATTTTTATCCATTTATTGTTTTCTTTTCTTTCTACAAAAAATCCATCATTGTTTTGTTCTGTACTAGTTGACCAGTGTAAATTGACATTATTATTTTTAACACTGTAAGAAAAATTATTTAATGTTACTGGCAATGGGTTACTCATATCTCCCCATTTATTTTGAAGATATGTTTCTACTTGTTGGCGTTCTGTGGTATTGAAAGCATTATTAAAAACTATGATTTCTGCTACATCCATATTGATTGAGTAGTTTACATAAGCAAAGTAAGGACTTGAACCAATTGAAAATTCTGATAAATGAACAGAAAAAAATGTACTTGGCGCTGTTTTTTGCATACCATTTTCATACATCTCTGAACTATTTCCATTAAAGACATAGTTTCCAATAATAAAAGATTGAAAAGGAACTGCTAATGAATATCTTCCATTATGAAGTGAAGCACTATCAAACATCCACAAATTATTGTTATTGTAATTAATATTAAATTCTAAAGGAGAACCATTCGAGTTATTATACAAACCTGTTAATATATATGCTGGTTGATTTGTTGGAACAGAAAGTATTTTATATACCATAAAAATGGTTATTGGTGATTGTATTGCAGGAGAAAAAGTGGCACATGTTAATCTATCATTTATTCCATCAAAACGAATTACGGATTTTCCATTTATACCATTTGTTTTAAAAATTGGTTTAAGAGCAAAAGTACTTTGAGTAACATTATAGCCATTTCCTGAACTATCATACCATGTTGTCACTGTTGCACCATCAGTTAAATTAAGTGCATCAGCTTTAAACCACAATTTTGGTGTTGCTGGAAATTGAGCAATGCAATATTGTTGTACTGTTGTTACGACTAAAAGAACGAAGAAAAGTTTTTTCATAAAGACTCTTTGTAATTAAATAAATGGTATAATTGTTTATTTTACTATTTTTTTACTGGATATTCAACGCTAATTTTGCTTCTTCGGACATCATGCTGGTTTCCCAGCGTGGTTCCCACACAATTTCTACATTCACCTCTTTTACTCCATTTACTGTTGCCACTTTTTCTTTTACTTCGGGTGGTAGACTTTGGGCTGCGGGACAACTGGGAGAAGTTAATGTCATTTTAATATGAATATTTCCTTCTTCGCTAATATTTATTTCATAAATGAGTCCGAGTTCGTAAATATTCACGGGAATTTCGGGGTCAAATACTGTGCGTAATGCGTTGATGATTTCTTCTTTCATTTGTTTAAACTATGATTGTTATGATTTAATGATAACTATGATTTTTTAAGATTTGTCAAGTTTTATAAACTTGACAAATCTCATCTAAAAAATCACTCAGTTGAAACTACTTCTGAATTTTGCGAACTCAATGCTGAATGCAATGTATGCCACGGCAAACTTGCACATTTAATTCTTGCGGGAAATTCTGCTACTCCGGCTAACGCACCAAGACATCCAAGATTTTCTATATCTTCTTCAAGAGAAATATTTCTTGTTACCAGTGAACGAAATTTTTCAAACAATTCTTCGGCTTCTTTTTTTGTCATCCCTTTTACTGCGTTGGACATCATCGATGCGGAGGCCTTGGAAATTGCACAGCCGGAACCTTCTACAGCAATATCTTCAATAATGTCATTTTTCATTGATAATGAAATTGTGTAATGGTCTCCACACAATGGATTGTAGCCCTCCGCTTTTTTATCAACATGTTGTAATGTTTTAAAATTTCGCGGGTTTTTATTGTGGTCTAAAATCACTTGTTGATATAATTCTCGTAATTCATCCATTATGAAAATATCTCCTTCACTTTTCCTAATGCAGAAATAAATTTTTCCACTTCATCATGTGTATTATAAAATGCAAATGATGCACGAACTGTTGCTGGAATTTTAAAACGCTGCATCACTGGTTGCGTACAGTGATGTCCTGTTCGCACAGCAATTCCTTCTCTATCTAATATAGTGCCAATATCGTGAGGGTGTGCTTCTTTCATCACAAAGGAAAGAACGCTGGCTTTTTTCTTTGCCGTTCCAATCAAACGAACTCCTTCTACTGATTGAATTAATTCTGTTGCATGTTCAAGCAGTTGCTTTTCATGTTCTTGAATTGCTTCAAATCCAACTGATTGAAGATAATCAATCGCTGCACCCATTCCGATAACATCTGCAATGTTTGGTGTTCCTGCTTCAAATTTATAGGGAATATCATTATAAATTGTTTTTTCAAATGTTACAGATTTTATCATATCTCCTCCACCTTGATATGGAGGCATGGATTCTAACAGATGAGATTTTCCGTATAACACACCTGTACCTGTTGGTCCGAAAATCTTATGACTGGAGAATGCAAAAAAATCACAATCTAATTTTTGAACATCAACTTTCAAATGCGGTGCTGCTTGTGCTCCATCTATTAATACCGGAATTCCGTTACGATGTGCCAACTCTATCATTTGTTTGATTGGATTGATTGTTCCAAGTGAGTTGGAAATGTACACTAACGAAACTATTTTTGTTTTTGGTGTGAGAAGTTTTTCATATTCATCCAACAATAATTCTCCATTATCATTTATGGGGATAATTTTGAGTTTTGCTTTTTTTTCTTCACACAATATTTGCCATGGAACTATGTTGGAATGATGTTCCATTGCAGAAATGAGAATTTCATCTCCTTCAAAAATATTTTTTCTTCCATAACTATTCACAACAAGATTGATTGCTTCTGTTGTTCCGCGTACGAAAATTATTTCTTTTTCACTTTTTGCATTGAGAAAATTTTTTACTTTTTCTCGAACACTTTCATATTCTTTTGTTGCAACTTCGCTGAGATAATGTGTTCCACGATGGATGTTGGAATTTTGCGTTGTGTAATATTTTTTCAATGTATCAATAACGCTTTGTGGCTTTTGTGTTGTATTGGCATTATCCAAATACATAAGTGGTTTTCCATGTACTTTTGTATGTAAGATGGGAAAATCTTTGCGAATTTTTTCTATGTTTAATGTTGTTGTGGATTTGGTATTCATTGTTTGTCTATAAACAAATCGTAATAAAAATACACGTCATTCCCGCATGCTTTTAGCGGGAATCTATTTTCTGGATGCCCGATAAAAACATTCGGGCATGACATTTTTTTTATTACTCAGCGTGAACTATTTCTGGAAGCGTTTCATTTTTAATTTTTTGTTTAAGATGTTCTACAATAAGTGTATCTATTTTTTTACGAAATTGTTCGTTCATAATTTTTTCTGTTACTTCTGAAGCAAAACCAACAGTTAACATTCCTGTTGCTGTTTCTTTACTTATTCCTCTGCTTTCCAAATAAAAAATAGATTGCGAATCAAGTCCGCCAACAGTAGTACCATGTGTACATTTTACATCGTCGGCGAAAATTTCTAATTGGGGTTTTGTGTTAATTGTTGCATCATCGGAAAGGAGTAAATTTCTATTTGTTTGTTTAGAATTTGTTTTTTGTGCAATTGGTTCTACAAAAATTTTTCCATTAAACACCGCACGAGATTTTTCATGTAAAATTCCTTTCAACAATTCGTGACTTTCGCAGTTTGGTTGTAAGTGATGAATTGCTGTGTGATGGTCTAACAATTGTTCACCGGCAGAAATATATAATCCGTTAAGATTACTTTTACAATTTTCTCCTTCTAAAAATATTTCAATATCATTTCTGGCGATTGCTGAACCGAGTGCTAATGAAAAAAATGCTGCTTCACTTTCTTTTTGTTGATGTATGGAAACATCATGAATATGATATTGTGTATGTGCTTGTTGTTGAATTTTCACGTATTCCAAAAATGCCTTTTCTTCTACAAAAATTTCAGAAACAGCATTCGTAAAATGTACATCTTCTGTTAATGAACAATAATTTTCTAATATTTCTACTTTTGCATTTTTTCCAACATGAACAATTATTCTTGGTTGTGAGATAATTTCTTTTCCAATGGAAATTGAAAGTATATGTATTGGTTTGTTGATTTTCGCATTTGGTTCTACCGAAATAAAAATTCCTTCATGTAAAAATGCGGTATTCAATGCAGTAAATGTTTTTATTTTTGCATATTTGTTTTGCTTTATAATGGATTGAACTTTTTCATCATTTTTTTCATTAGTCCATACTTTTGATAAGTTTTGAATTTTTATTCCTTGTGGAAGATTTTCTAATGAAGAATATTTT
>CALETH010000121.1 GCA_937920105.1 uncultured Bacteroidota bacterium | reverse complement strand
GTATTTTGATTCATAATACATTTTATGAGTTTGTTTAAACTGTTATTGAAACCAAGATTATGGATTTTACTTATAAATTTGATAAGTTAAAAAATGGGATTGAAGTTTTTGATATTCAAGATCCAAGTAAGATAGTAAGCTTATTAGTAGTTGTTATAAAGCGTGGATCATCGCATGACCCTCATGCATATGGAGGAACTTATCACTATATGGAGCATATGTTAGGTTCGTATTTTGAGTATTCAAAGTATGGTTCAAATTATGATCATCTATCTATGATGAATGGGTCTACACTTACAAACTATTTGCATATCTATAAACGTTTTTTGTTTGATGAAAGTGTTCTAAATTCACTTGTAGACAATTTATGTTTGTTTATTAGTAGTCGTGACTTGAACAAGAACATTCTAGAGAATGAAAAATGGATGGTAAACAACGAAACAACTTCAAAATTGTATGACTACCCTATGATGAATATATTCTTTATATACGAGCAAATGCAAACGGGGAGGCAATATTCTACGTTTGGAAAAATAAACTCGTTAAGTGAGCAAGCTGTAATAGAACTAAAAAAAACACTGACCGGAAATGATTACTGTATATTCTTTGTGAATATCCCGAAGTCTAGCGTTATGCGACAAATTCGGTCTCTTTCAAAATTAAAATTTGAAATACCAGCAATGATAGATACACTTGTTCGTTATAAAGAAAAAGGTTCGTATTCCGGTAAAACAGAAAATAATCCAGAAGCACTTATTGCAACATTGTTAGAAGATTCTCACATACCTTTTGAAAAAGGAGACCTTACCGAACTTTTTCAACGTGAAAAAATTGCAAAACGAACAATGGATTTTATTATTCCCAATAAAAACAATCCTAAAATTATTATAGAAAGTTCTTTTCTTGTTACGACATCATCAGGACAAGGAGATAAATCAAAAACTGAAGGAGCAATTAAAAAACTCATCACCAAATATTATCCAAAATCAAAATTTATTGGTTTTGTTGATGGCATAGGTTGGTATGTTCGCAAAAGTGATTTGATGAGAATGGTTTCTGCGTATGATGATGTATTTACTTTTCATAAAGATGAAATTGAACGCTTTCAACAATTTTTGAAAAAGAATGTACGATGATGGAAAAATTTCTCAATACTATTACACAAGGTGATTGTGTAAAACTTCTCAAAAAACTTCCCAATGATTCTGTTGATATAACATTTGCAGACCCTCCATTTAACTTGAAAAAAAATTATAACAGTTATAAGGATAGTTTAAAAGTACAGGAATATTTACAGTGGTGTGAAGAATGGTTAACGGAAATGGTGAGAATTACCAAACCAACTGGTTCAATCTTTGTTCATAATATTCCTAAATGGTTAACTCATTATGCAGCATTCTTAAATACAAAAGTTGATTTTAAACATTGGATAAGTTGGGATGCACCAACTGCACCAATGGGAAAATCTTTACAACCCGGACATTATGGAATTTTATTCTATGCAAAAAATATCAAACAGATAAAATATTATGAGATTAGACATCCACATAAACGAACAAGAAAAGCAAACATTCTTGCAAAAGATTATGGCGGAAAGAAAAATCTTTTACATCCCTTTGGTCCATTAGTTTCGGATGTATGGACAGATATTCATAGAATAAAACATGATAAATTTAGAGATGAACATCCATGCCAATTACCAATTCACTTATTAGAAAGAATTATTTTAATGAGTACTGATGAAGGTGATATTGTGTTAGACCCATTTGCAGGAACAGGAACAACAATGGTAGCAGCAAAGCGACTTGGCAGACAATATATTGGCTTTGAACTTGACGAACATTATGCTCATATCACCAAACAAAAATTAGAACAAGAACAATCCATTTCTAAAATCGGAAAAAGTTGGGTGAGTTTTTATCTTAATGAAGTCGTAACATTACGAAATAACGATTGGGAATCTTTGAAAGACTTTTATTACATCCCAAAAAATGTTGAAGAAATTGATACCACACCAATTGTTCTTAAAACAAAAATGTCAGTTATAAAATTACCAAGAAAGATAATGAATAATAAACAAGTGTTATTATTCAAATAAGAAAGGAATTAATATGAGATGGGAGAAATTGACTAATATTAATAGCATTACTGATGAAAAAGCAGGGATTTACAAGATAATAATTGTTGATAAAAAAAATAATCCTTATCCAATTCCTCGTTTGCTTAAAGAAGATGCAGAGGGAATTATTTACATTGGTAAAACAACAAGGATAAAAGCAAGAATAAAAGAATTTTTATCTGCTAAAAGACACAAAAATCATTCTGGTGGAATAACATATTATAGAATAGTAGAAAAAAAATTGAAAGAAAAATATGGTGATTTTATGTTGCAGGTACACATAGATATTCTTCCTGAAACCAAAATTGATAATGCTGAAAGGAAAGAAATTGAAAAATATATTTCTCAATATGGAGAAGCACCACCCTGCAATTCATCAATTCCAAAATTGAACAAAAAATAAATCTTATGCCCACAAAAATACTCGGTGAAGCAATCACCTACGATGATATTTTACTTGTACCAGCAAAATCCAACATCTTGCCACGAGAAGTAAATATCCAGACACAACTCACAAAAAATATCCAACTCAACATACCAATACTTTCCGCCGCAATGGATACAGTAACAGAATCCGAAATGGCAATTGCACTTGCACGTGAAGGAGGAATGGGAATAATTCACAAAAACATGTCCATTCAACGACAAGCCGAAGAAGTGGATAAAGTGAAACGTTCCGAAAGTGGAATGATAATCAATCCCATCACACTGACCGCAGAAAAAAATGTTGGTGATGCTTTGGCATTGATGGCAAAATATAGTATTTCAGGAATACCCATTGTAGAAAACGAAAAACTTGTTGGTATCCTTACCAACAGAGATTTACGATTTCAGCCAAACAAAAATCTTCTCATATCAGAAGTGATGACAAAAGAAAATCTCATTACAGCACCTGTTGGCACAACATTAGAAGAAGCAGAAAAACTTTTACAAAAACATAAAATAGAAAAACTTCCCGTGGTTGATAAAAACGGAAAACTCAAAGGACTTCTTACATTTAAAGACATTCAAAAGAAAAAACGATTTCCCAACGCATGCAAAGATGGTCACGGAAGATTGCGTGTTGGAGCAGCCGTTGGAATTGCTGCCAACACTCTCGAACGAGCAGAGGCACTCATTCACGCTGGAGTTGATATCCTTGTGATTGATACTGCACACGGACATTCCAAAGGTGTGTTGGAAATGGTGCAAAAAGTAAAAAAGAAATTTTCTTCCATAGAACTCATCGCCGGAAATGTTGGCACTGCAGAAGGAACGAGGGATTTAATTAAAGCTGGAGCAGATGCTGTAAAAGTCGGAATTGGTCCGGGTTCAATTTGCACAACAAGAGTTGTTGCCGGAGTTGGTGTTCCGCAAGTTACTGCAATTATGAATTGTGTTTCCGCAGCAAAAAAATATAAAATTCCAATCATCGCTGATGGTGGAATTAAACAAACAGGAGATATTGCTAAAGCCATTGCTTCCGGTGCAGATTCTGTGATGATTGGTGGTTTATTTGCCGGATTACAAGAAAGTCCCGGAGAAAAAATTTTGTATGAAGGACGCACGTATAAAATTTATCGTGGAATGGGTTCTATCGAAGCAATGAAAGAAGGGAGTAAAGATAGATATTTTCAAGATGTGGAAGATGATATTCAAAAACTTGTTCCCGAAGGAATTGAAGGACGTGTTGCATTTAAAGGAGAATTAAGTGCAACGGTTTATCAAATGGTTGGCGGATTACGTGCTGCAATGGGATATTGCGGAGCAGAAAATATTCTTGCAATGAAAACCAAAACGCAATTTGTAAAAATGAGTGATGCCGGTTTACGAGAAAGTCATCCACATGATATTCGCATTACCAAAGAAGCACCAAATTATCATCGATAAAAATGATATTTAATTGGCTATCATATAGTGATATTTTTTGGTTATGTATTCTTTTACCAATATCATATAAACTGATAAAATACATTGTTTTTAATATATGGAAAGAAATTAGATTTGATGGAGTAAATGTTGATTCACCGTGGATACATATGATTCTTAGTATAACTTCTTTTTTATTTTTTTGTGGATTAGGAATTTTGACAATAATCTTTTTTGATGAACCTTTACATTTTGTAACAAGAGGACGTTATATTTTTATCCATAATTGGGTTGGTGGAATTGCAACATTAATGACTTCTTTATTTTTTGGTGTTTTTACAATTTTACTCTCTATTCAGTTATTTATGTATTTTTATAGAAAGAAAAAGTAATAATTTTTAGTAATGATGCAACAAGAATCCCAAATAGATGATTTTCCATCTTCGGTAGTATAGATTATTATTGATTTGTATGCAAAAGATGGTTCTGTGTGGATGAATCAAAATCAATTAGCAGAACTTTTTGCCACCTCCGTACCAAACATCAATATGCATATATCTAACATATTGAAAGAAAAGGAGTTAAGCAAAAATTCAGTTATTAAGGATTACTTAATAACTGCTTCGATGGAAAAAATTATCAAGTTGCTTTTTATAGTTTAGAAATGATTTTAGCAATCGGATTTAGAGTAAAAATTAAAGGTAAGAAAAAATAATGATAATGTTTGATTACAAAAACAGAATAACCCAATTCCGTAAAAAAATCGCATCACAAAAACTTGATGCTTTTATCACATCGTTTTCACCACATCTTTGCTATCTTACCGGATATTCTGGTTCAAATGGACTTGCTATCATAACAAAAGAGAAAACTTTTTTTCTTACAGATGGACGTTATACAGAACAAATTAAAACAGAAGTTGTTGCAGATAAAACATTTATTGAAAAAAAGAATCTCATTGCAAAAGCAGCAAAAGAAAAAATTCTTCAAAGTAGTAAAATCGTTGGCTTTGAAAAAAATCACATTTCATATTCCATATATCTTGAACTACCAAAAACCCTCCCCAAAATTCATTGGAAACCAACTGAAGATATTGTAGAAAATATTGCTTCTCTAAAAGATGAAAAAGAACTTGCTTTAATTTCTAAGGCAGTTTCTATTACTGATAAAGTATTTTCTAAAATTATCACACTTATAAAAGAAGGAATAAGTGAATTAGACATTTCTGCCGAAATATCGTATCTCCATAAAAAGTATGGAGCAGAAGGAGATTCATTTGAACCAATAGTTGCAAGTGGAATTCGAAGTTCATTTCCTCATGGACGCGCCTCATCCAAAAAAATTGCTAAAGGAGAATTTATTACATTAGATTTTGGATGTGTGTACAATGGTTATTGTAGTGATATGACTCGCACCATTGTTTTGGGAAAACCTTCTGCCGAAATGAAAAAAATATATTCCATCGTCCTTGATGCACAAAAAAAATCTATAGAAAAATTACGTTCTGGAATGAAAGCAAAAAAAATAGATTCTATTGCACGTAATTATATTACATCAAAAGGATATGGAAAATATTTTAATCATTCATTAGGACATGGGCTTGGAATGCAGGTTCATGAAGCACCAAAAATTTCTTCGCAAAGTTCCGATACTCTTCATGCGGGGAATATAATTACCATTGAACCCGGAATTTATTTACCAAATAAATTTGGAGTTCGTATAGAAGATAATATTGTAGTAAAAGATAATGAATATGAAAATTTGACAAAATCTCCCAAAGAATTAATAGTTATATAATTATAAATGAAAAAAGTTCTTGTTATTGCATACTATTTTCCACCACTCGGTTTAAGCGGAGTTCAACGTACACTTAAATTTGTAAAATATTTACCCATGTTTGGATGGCAGCCAACTGTTCTTACCGTTGATGATGTTGGTTATTTTGCCAAAGATGAAACACTACTACAAGAGATAGACCAAAATAAAATCTCTATTGTAAGAACACCTTCAAAAGATATCAACCATTTTTTGCGAAAACGAAATATTGTTAAAACACCATCGCAATGGAAGCAAAAACTCTTTCGAAAAATTAGTGATACAATATTTATTCCTGATAATAAAATTGGTTGGAAAAAATACGCACTAAAAGCAGCAAGTGAATTATTAGAAAAAGAAAAATTTGATAGTATCTTTGCAACAGCACCACCACAAACAGACTTTCTTGTTGGAATGGAATTGAAAAAAAAATATCATATTCCACTTATTCTTGATTATCGAGATTCGTGGTTGGATTATCCATTTAAATTTTTTCCAACACCAATACATAAATATTTACATTATCGTTTAGAGCGAAAAGTTCTTCGCACTGCTGATAGCATTATAGTGACCACACGTCGAGTGAAAGAAACCATTTTGAATCGTCATAAATTTCTTACACACAAAGATATTAATATTCTTACACAAGGATTTGACCCTGCAGATGTTTCGCTTTCCAATAAAGAAAAACTTCCCACAACAAAAAAAATGCGATTTACGTATAGTGGAACATTTTATGAAAATGTTACACCAGAATATTTTTTTCGAGCATTAGCAATAGTTTTTAAAAATCGTCCGGCATTACGAGAAAAAATAGAAGCATGTTTTATTGGGGCAATCAATGAAGAGTATCAAAAGATGGCAAAAAAATATGGAGTTGATGGTGCAGTAAATTTTGTCGGATATCTTCCACATCATGAATGTATCAATTATCTTTATGCCTCTGATGTTTTGTGGATGGTAATGAATGATGATATTCGTTCACCTGGAAAAATTTATGAATACATCGCTGTTGGGAAAAAAATACTAGGATGTGTTTCCAAAGGAGTTATTCGCTCTACGATAGAAGAAGCCAATGGAATTTGTACAGAACCGCGTGATATTTGGCAAATTGCTGATACCATCATAAAATTATATGAAGAATATGAGCAAAAAAAATTAGTTGGTGCTTCACCTGAAATTATTCATAAATATAATAGAGTAAATATTACTGATGAACTTGCAAAAATTTTAACACATCACATGATTGTGGAGTAAAAAAATTACTATCTTTGCAAAAGATAATATAAATATTACAATAAACTTTTCACCAATTTAAATTTTACACTATGAACTACATCAACCTCTTATCCGACGAACTCACCCGAATCCATCAATCCAACACCTACAAATACGAAACAGCATTAGAAACAGCACAAGCAGGAGTAGTAAAAGTAAAAGGAAAAAATGTTGTGATGCTCGCATCCAATAATTATTTAGGAATGTCCAATCATCCTATAGTAAAAAAAGCAGCGATTGAAGGAATAAAAAAATATGGATATGGAATGGCATCCGTGCGATTTTTGTGTGGAACGCAAACAATTCACTTAGAACTAGAAAAAAAGATTTCCAAATTTGTGGGAACAGAAGATACAATTCTTTTTTCCTCATGCTTTGCAGCCAACAACGCATTCTTTCCATCACTCACTAACGAAAAACTTGGTTACGAAAATTATAAAGATATTATCTACACAGACCAACTCAATCACGCCAGCATTATTGATGGAATGCGTTTGTGCAAGCCCGAAACCACCGATAAAAAAATCTACAAACACAACAATCTTGAACATCTTCAACAATTATTAGAAGAAGATAAAAGTAAAGATTATCGTTTTCGCATTATTGCAACAGATGGTGTGTTCAGTATGGAAGGAGATTTAGCACCAATTGCTCAATTAGTAGAAATCGCAAAAAAATATGATGCAATTTTATTTGTGGATGATTGTCATGCCATTGGTGTTATGGGAAAAACAGGAAGAGGAACTGCGGAACATTTTGGCGTTCTCAAAAAAATTGATGTCATTACTGGAACATTAGGAAAAGCAATTGGCGGTGCCTTAGGCGGATATGTGAGCGGAAATAAAACGTTGATAGAATATCTGCGACAAAAAGCACGTCCGTACACATTTTCTAATTCATTACCACCATCCGTAGTGTGTGCAAGTATCGCTGCATTTGATTTATTAACAAAAGATAAATCTATTGTACAGAAACTTCATGATAATACAAAATACTTTCGCACAGAAATTAAAAATCTTGGTTTCACTATTATAGAAGGAGAACATCCCGTTGTTCCCGTAATGTTAGGAGAAGCCTCTGTTGCACAAAATATGAGTGCTGCGTTATTAAAAGCGGGAGTGTATGTGAAGGGCTTATGGTTTCCCGTGGTTCCAAAAGGTGAAGCACGATTGCGAGTACAAATTTCTGCTGCATTAACGAAAAAAGATATTGATAAAGCGTTAGATGCTTTTGAAAGTGTTGGTAAAAAAATGAACATTATTTAATAACTTCCGTAGGGACAGAACAATGTTCTGTCCCTACAGTTAATCTTCATGCAAAACCAACGCTATCTCTTTATAGATATTTTTCGTTTTATTGCCATTCTTTTTATGGTAGAAGGGCACATTGTAGAAGCACTTCTCCATCCATCACTTAAACAAACATTCGTTTTTACCATTCACGATTTCTTTCACGGATTTACTGCACCGGTATTTTTATTTACTTCTGGTGCAGCCTTTGGATTTTCTACATTAAGAAAATGGGAAGAACATCGTACACTCAACAAAAAAGTTTTACGTCGGATTGTTCGTTATTGTGGGATTCTATTGTTCGGATATGCTCTTCACTTACCATATTTTTCTTTTTCCAAAAGTATAACAGAAAGTTCTCCACAAGAAATTGCTGCATTCTTTCAAGTTGATGTTCTGCATTGTATTGCGATTACATTATTAATCGCTCAACTACTTATTCTGTTTATTCCAACAAAAAAAATCTATAATAGTTTTATTGGAATTTTTATTATTTTAATTGTTTTTTTTGCACCATTCCTTTGGTCTATTTCGTTAAAGAATTTTTTTCCACTATGGTTTTCCTCATATTTGAATGCAGAAAATTCATGGTTTCCATTATTTCCTTATGCGGTCTATATTTTTTCCGGATTTTTTTTTGCATGGATTTTTTTAAAAACTGAAAAAAAAGAAATCTTTACAGTGTACACACTCATTTTTGGAATACTTGCCATTCTCATCGCAATCATTTTTCTATATCTACCAGTAACATTCTATCCACCTCACGATATTTGGAAAGCAAACCCAAGCATTTTTTTTCTTCGCATTGGTGGCATAAGTATAATACTTTTTTCATTATTGTATTTTTTACCTAAAATAAAAATTTCTCTTCACATACCCTCAATTATTGGTAAAGAATCACTATTTATTTATATTCTTCATCTTATTTTGATTTATGGAACGGTTGTTAATAAAGGGGTAAAAATTTATTACGGGCAAAATTTTTCGTGGAGTGAATGTACAGGAATATTTTTTCTTTTCTTTGCAATTATTGCTGTGTGTGCTTATGTATGGAATTATTTAAAACAGCAAAACAAAAAAATTTCTTTAGCGTTACAATGGGGAGGGATAATGATATTTTTATTTTATTTTTTCACACGTTCATATTAATATAATCTCCATAAATGTTATCTATAGAAAAATTACGTAAACGATGGTACGGTATAGAATTAAAAAATTACCGCTACAAGTTGGATAATCCTTATTATTTTCCTTATTTACATAGTGATTTACCGCCTATATATAAACATATAAAAGGAAAATTTTATTGGTTTCCTAAATTAAAAAGAATAAAAAAAATGACCCTTCCAATTACTGCAAAAGCTAAGGAAATACGAAAATTTGAAAATAAATTTAAAATAAAATTCCCATTGGATTTTTATTTTTTGATGAATATTCCAAATTGGGAGAAGATTATACAATTTAATTCACCAACAGGCTGTTATATTCCAAATGTGATTGATTTAAAGTCTTTTCATGAAGGACATATCTTCACTATATATAATGACCAACAAGATACATTTTTTTGGTATTTATATTTTGAATCTAATAGTAATAAAAGTTATGTACTGTGCTCCCGCCTTCAACTTTCTGAATTACTGAAAAAAGATAAAGATGATTTATTTCAACATTTATATATGGTGGAAAAAAAATTTGAAGCATTCATTTATCGTACCCATATTGAAAATATGCTTTGGTATGCTCTTAATCGAGAAAAAAAACAAGAAGAATACTTTTTTCAAAAATCTAAAAATATGTGGTATAAACAGATGAGTGAATATTTGGATTTTTATGATAGGGAAAAATGGGGAAAGTATTTTTTTAAAATTTCTGCAAGTTTTTTAAATCTTTGAGCATCATATAAAAACCATAATCCATTTAACATTCTTTTTAACTGAGTGACGGTTTCAGCATGATCTTCTTTGATGTTGTCGCTGGTCTGATATTGAAAACAAGATTGAATGACCTCTTTAACCTCTTCGGTTATTTTTAAATAGGTCGCTGTGTCGCTCAACTTGAACGGCTCTGAAATAAAATCTTTTAATTGAGGCAGTGTTTTATCATATAAATGGTTTAATTTTTTTTCTAAGTTCCTGTTTTTAAAATAAAGCTGGTTTCTTAAGAACTGATAACCATTAATGCGATGAATTTCATAAATACGAAATGCCAGAGCGTAACAAGCTTTGACCATCATTCGGTAAGCCGCTTTTTGAGGTATTTT
>CALETH010000120.1 GCA_937920105.1 uncultured Bacteroidota bacterium | reverse complement strand
TTCAGACGTGTGCTCTTCCGATCTAACCAATTAGGTGCATGAATTTGCTGCATTAGCCAGGCAGTTCCTTGCACAAAAATCGTATCCGTACTGATATCAAAAAAATCCTGGAATGCTCCACCCTTGTTCAAATCGCGCTTTTTTACGTCACGGGTTGAAACTGAAATTTTGATTCCATTCTTTCCAAGCGTTTCACGCACTACCCAGCCAGGAGTATTTTGATAGTCAATTTTGAAATGCTTACAAAAAGCCATTTCAAAAACCATCGGAGTTGTTCCTTCACGTTCTACACTTCCCATTTTAGAAAACTTTCTTTTTGATATAACAAAAGATTCACTAAAAATTACTGCAACGGATTTAGAAGTTTCTATGACTGTTTCTATTGATGTAAAAAGCAGTGAAACAGGAAAAATAGCAATTCCAGCCAAAAAATTAGTGGATACTGTACGTTCTTTACCAGAAACACTTATTACATTTTCCGTAAACATTGAAGACAATAAAATAAAAATGAAAACGGATAATGGAGAATACTTATTGATTGGAGAATCCAGCGAAGAATTTCCATCACCACCACAATTTAAAGGAAGTAGTGAATTTTCTATTGATGGAAATGTATTACAAAAAGTTGTGAACAAAACACTTTTTGCTGTAAGTACAGATGAATTACGTCCACAAATGATGGGAGTATTTTTTAAAATAGAAAATTCTGAACTTTGTGTTGTTTCAACTGATGGTCATAGATTAGTAAAAATAAATAATAAATCTGTCAGCATTCCTAAACTCAAAAAAGAAATAATAATTCCTTCAAAAACTCTTACCATTGTAGAAAAATTTGTTGGAAATGAAAATGTAACAATTTCTATTAGTGATACTCACATTCTCTATAAATTTGCAAATACAGTAATGATTTCTCGTTTAATAGAGGATAAATATCCAAATTACGAAAGCGTAATTCCTTCAGAAAATGATAAAAAACTTGTTGTGAATAAAACACAATTATTACAATCTGTACGAAGAGTTGCTCTTTATTCTAACAACATTACGCATCAAATAAGATTTTCAGTTTCTAAAAATGAGTTAATAATTCAAACTGAAGATATTGATTTTGGCAATGAAGCAAAAGAAACAATTCCTTGTGATTATAATTCTTCTGCAATGGAGATAGGCTTTAACAGTAATTACATTATTGATATTCTTTCGCATTTAGAAAGTGAAGAAATACAATTTCTTTTAGGAACATCAACAAAGGCAGTAATAATTTCTCCAGATAAAAAAGATGAAAAGGAAGAAGTTTTAATGTTAATAATGCCTGTGAGATTAAATACATAAAAATAGATTTTCATAATCAAAAGTGATGAAACCCTTCCAAAAAATTAAAACATTTGAAAGGGTTTCTAAATTTTTGAAGATAATATTCTAATGAAACTTTCCAACATAGCACTTTCCCAATTTAGAAATCACACCAATACAGAATGTGAATTTGGTGAAAAAACAAATGTTTTTTTGGGAAATAATGGTGAAGGAAAAACAAATATTTTAGAATCAATATCATTTTTATTATTGACAAAAAGTTTTCATGCAAAAACAGATGCCGATGCAATTCAACAAGAAAAAAAATTTTTTAGTGTTCATACCAATGTAATTTCTGATACAGATATACAATCAAAAATTCACATTTATTACAATAAAGAAGAAAAGCAAAAAGAATACAAAATAAATTCCAATACCATACAAAAACTTTCTTCTGTGATAGGAGAATTTCCCATAGTCATAATTTCTCCGGAACACGCAACAATAACTATGGGTTCGCCGGCGGAACGTAGAAAATTTATAGATATTACAATTTCGCAATCCAATAAAATGTATGTAGAAAATATGATGGAGTATAAAAAAATACTTCGTCAGAGAAATAAACTTTTTGAAATAGGAAATGTTTCTCTAAAAATTTTGGAGCCGTGGAATGAAATGTTAGTAAAGTATGGAAGTAAAATTATCGCAAAACGAATACAGTTTTTTAAAGAAATATTTCCAATTATTACTAAAAGTTATGCTTCACTTATAGAAACTACGGAAGAACCATCAATAACCTACATTCCACAAAGTGAAAATATAGAAGAACATTATACAGTAGAAAATATTGCAGAAATTTTACGAAAAGAAATAGAAAAAAAATATAAAGACGAAGTTCGTTTAAAAAACACACTTGTAGGTCCACACCGTGATGATGTTGTTTTTTATCTCAACACAATGAATGTGCGAGAATTTGCATCACAAGGACAGCATAAGACATTTCTTATTGCACTAAAAATAGCGGAATTTCTGTATATTAAAGAGCAATGTAATGAAACACCAGTATTTTTATTGGATGATGTTTTTAGTGAGTTGGATGAAATACGCACTCAAAAATTATTATCTATAGTAGAAAATTTAGGACAAACATTTATTACTACAACGAACGAAAAAATTTTTGGTGATTTTTTTGTATGGAATGATTCGCAAAGAAAATTTTCTGTAAAAAATGGTTCTATAGTTAATGAAAAAGTTTTTGTATGAAGAATACATTTCTTAAAAAATTTAAAGAAAATATAGAAAAATATCTTACAAAACCTAATTTTTCAAATGACAATATTAAAGTTAAAGAGAAAATCAGTACACTCCCTATA
>CALETH010000119.1 GCA_937920105.1 uncultured Bacteroidota bacterium | reverse complement strand
TTTTGTGGTTAGTTTTATTTTTGAAAATTCTTTTGCATCTGCAAAATATTCTTCTTTATCTAACACAAATTTTTCTGCTGGCTGTGTTATATCCGGTTCTTGGTTCATAAAAAAATCTATTGCACGATGTGCAAGAAAATCATAGAGTGTTGGGCGTAATTTTCTTCCATCGGGAATGTAATTTTGATGATTTTCATGATTAAGGATTTCATCATAAATATCAATTTGTACTTGTTGTAATTTTTTAGACTCTTTTAATGATAGTTGATATTGGGTTATACATTCTTCTACTATTTTCTTTACATCCCACGTACGAATATCTTCTTGTTTAAAATCTACGGTTGTGCTTCTATTATAAAATCTATAACGATTTTGCTGATAGTAATTCCAATACATTTCTGCAAGCATGGAATGCAGCATTGGTTGTACGGGAAATTCTGCTTTTTGAATTTCTTGCTGCACTTGTTCTAATGTTTTTGCAAATGAATCTTCTTCTGTATAGGATTGAAATTTTATTTTGTGGATGATGGCTTTTACGAATTGGGCGGGATTATCTTCTTTTTTGGCTTGTTGGTAAATTTTTTCTACTACTTCTAGCGCGGATTTTGGTAATCCTTTATCTTCATGTTGTTGAACTTTTTTCCATTGCTCTTCATATTTTGATGTGTTGAATTGTTGCATAGAATTATTCTCCTTTTGATTTTCGTTAGAAAATAGATAATGTGCTATTCCTAGTATTATACTGGTAATAGCAAAAATAATAAATGTTGCTTTCATAAAATTTATTTTGATTTGTTTATAATGAATGTTTCATTATAAATACTATTTCTTTACCAAAGGTAAATGTTTTTAGCAATTATATTGTGATTTGTATCACGTTTATTAATTGAGAGGAAGAGAAAAACTAAAGGTTGCTCCTTTTCCTTTTTCGCTGGTGAGCCAAATTTTTCCTTTGTGTGCTTCAACAATTTTTTTGGTGATGGCGAGGCCTAATCCCGTACTGGTTTCTCCACCAGTGGGTTTAGCACTTAATTTTTTATAGGATGAGAATACTTCTTTCAAATCATTTTCATCTAATCCTTGGCCAGTATCTTTGATATGTGTGGTAATAAAATTTGAAGCGGTTTCGTGTGAAATAATAATTGAACCACCTTGGTAAGTATATTTGATGGCATTGCTGAGAAGATTTTCTATGACTTCAATCAATCGTGTTTTATCTGCTTGAATGTTGGGAAAAGAAATATTTTTTCCATAATGGATTTGAATATTTTTATTCATAGCTGATGTGTTATAAACTTCTATACACTCATCAATTATTTCCACAAGATTAATATTTGATTTTTGCAATCTAATATTTCCTGCTTCAATAGCAGAGATATCAAGCATTTCATCCACTAATCGTTTAGTATGTTCTGATGATTTCATGATACGTTGAAGCATTTTTGTGTATCGCTCATTTTTAAGTACTTCGATTTCTTTCACCAAAATTTTTGCATAACTCATTATAATAGTCAATGGATTACGAAGGTCATGTGAAATAATTCCAATAAATTCATTTTTCTTTTCGTTAAGTTCTTGTAGTTGCGAATTTTGTTTTGATATTTGGATATTTTTTTCTTCAAGTTCTTTTGTTCGTTCAGAAACAATTTTTTCTAACTTTTTATTTTGTGATTGTACTGCATAGACTCTCCAACGATAGATAGAATATAATCCAAGTAATGTAACACACAATACACTAATTTTAAAAATCCATGTTTGCCAAAATGGTGGTAAAATTGTAATGTGTAATGAAGTACCTTTTTCATTCCACACACCATCATTATTTGATGCTTTCACTCTAAAAATATATTCACCTGGATTAAGGTTGGTATATGTAGCAAATCGACGATTACCAGAATAAGTCCATTCTTTATCGAATCCTTCTAATGCATATGCATATTGATTATCCCTGGGTGATGTAAAATCTAATGAAGTAAATTGAAATGAAAGAACATAATCATCATAATTAAATTGTAGAGAATCCGTTAAAAAAGTTGATGTTGGTAATTTTACTTCTGTATTAAATTTCTTTATTGATGTTATATAGACTGGGGGAATGTGAGGGTTTTCTTTTATTTTTTCAGGAAAAAATCTATTGAATCCATTAATACCACCAAAAAACAATTCACCATTAGTTTTTTTTATCCCTGCCAATCGATTAAATTCATCTGCTTGTAGTCCATCTCGTTGTGTATATGTTTTTGCACTAAGTGTTTGTGGATTAAATTTTGTTATTCCTTTATTTGTACTTATCCAAATATTTTTTGAATTATCTTCTACTATTGAATAAATAGTATTATCAGGAATTCCTTCTTTTTCTCCATAGTGGAGAAATCTTTGCGTATTATGCTCATATTTATATATCCCTTCACTTGCTGTACCAATCCATATATTTTCTTCTTTATCTTTATACAATACTATAATGTAACTATTTACAACTTGAGGTATTTTAGTAAATTTTTTTGTTAGTATGTTCATAACATTAATTCCTTCATTTGTTCCAATCCATAGAAGTGAATCATTTTTTTCTTCGATACATAGTATAATGTTACTATGAATAGTTGTAGAATCTCTTAAATCATGCTTATAACCTATAAATGTATTTTTTGTAGTATTGTATTCATACAATCCATTCCATGTACCAATCCATATATTTTTTTTACTATCTTCAAATAAAGAACCAACATAACTGTTTTTTATAGGAGCAAACGTTTTACTGTTGTTTAAATTTTTAAATTTTTTTGTTTTTCCATCAAATTGTGATAATCCATCTTGTGTACCAATCCATATATCTCCATTATATGACGAAAGAAGTGATAAAATAGTATTACTATGTAGTGAATAACTATTATTAGGTTTATGTTGGTAATGAAACATCATTTCATTATTTTGCAAAATACTAATACCACTACTTGTACCTATCCATATTCTTTTTTCTATATCTTCACAAAAAGCCCAAACACCATTATTTATTAAACTTGATAAATTTTTAGGATTATGTTTATAGTGATAAATTTGTTTAAAATTTTTATCAAGTTTATCAATCCCACTAGCTAATAATCCAAACCATAATCTACCATTTTTATCTTCATAGATTGACATTATTCTATCACTAGCTAAACTTTGAGAGTTAAATGGATTATTTTTGTAATTTCTAAATGTAAACTTGGTTTGTGGGTTAATATGAGGATATTCTTTTATATCAATTACATTAAGTCCACCATTATCTGTAGCAAACCATAACCGACCGTAAGTATCACCAAGAATAAAAGTAATTTTATTACTTGTTAATTGAGATGGTGGTATATGAATAAATTTTTCTGAAGAAGTATATAATATATCAACTCCACCACCATACATCCCAATCCACACTCTATCATTATTATCTATCCATAATGCTTGAACATTATTATAATTAATACTGTTTGGGTTTTTAGGATTATGCAGGTAGTATGTAAAAGTTTCTGTTTTTTTATCAAAGATATTAAGCCCACCACGTAGTGTACCTATATAAAGTTTACCTTTTTTATCTTCTTTGATACACCAAATAGAATTATCACTGATACTTTTAGGATTTTTATCATTATGTTGATAAGAAATAAATTTTTGTGTTTTCTTATCAAATTTATTTAAACCTCCATCAAATGTTCCAATCCATAGAATTCCTTCTTTATCTTCATAAATACTATAAATTTGATTACCACTAAGTGATGTAATATCCTGAGGATTATGAAAATATTTTTTAAATCCTTTCAACGGTTGACGGGGATTATAATAATTTAAACCATTTTGTGTTCCTATCCATAAACATCCTTCTTTATCTTCATATAAAGCACGAATATAATCATTAGAAATTGAAAGAGAATCATCTGGATTATTCTTAAAAACTACAAATTCATAACCATCATATCTATTTAGACCGGCTTGAGTACCAAACCAAATAAATCCATACTTATCTTCAAGAATTACCCCTATTGTACTTTGTGATAATCCATCTTCCATAGTAAGGTGAGAAAATTTTAACTCATCTTGTGAAAATGAAGAGGTATAAATAAGAAGGGAAAAGAAAAGAAATTTGTACAATACTTGCATTAATAATGAAAATGAGGTTTTTAAAAAATTATTTATAGTATAAGCAAAGTATTTACAAAATAAAAAATATTTTTTAGAACAGATAATTTTTACTTAATATTGTCTAAAAAATCTGTAGTACGGTGGATAGATTCGTTTTTTTCAAAATCATATAATGTTAGATATCGTAATTGATAATATTCTTTCCAATATTCTAATAGTATCTTTTGATAATTTCGTTGTGCTTCGTCTTTTTCTCGTTGTATTATTAAGAGTTGATTAAAATCTATTTTGCCAATAAAATATCGTGCTTTGGCAACGGTAAAACGTCGTTGAGAAAGTGTATCCGTTTTTTGTGCAAAAATAATTTTTTGTTGTGATTGTTCAAGTTGAAGAATATGGGATGTGATTTCTTCTTCAAAATTCTTTTTTTCTTTTTCTATCGTTTCTTGAAGTTTTTTTTCTTCTATTAATGTTTGTTCAATAATAATATTTCTTTTCCCCCACTGCAATAATGGAATTTGGACTCCTATACTAAATTGTTGATTATCCATAATATTAGGATGTGTTTTTTCAGAAACTTCAAATGCTCTTTGATTAAAGCCGACACTTACTTGTAGGTTTGCAGAAAAAGTATTACTGAGTTTTGCTTCGGTAATGGCTTGCTCATTTTTTAATTGCTGAAGTTGATGTTTTAGAACATCACTTCTATTCATTTTTGCTTCTTGAAGTGCTTGTTGTGCATCAACATTAAATAACGGAATATTTTGTGGTGGAATAAAAATAATTTTTTTTTCCGATGGTATTTTTAATTCCATTTTAAATTTAGTAAGAGAGCGTTCGTACTGTAATTGCACACTGATGTTTTGAGTTTTTGCATTAAATAATGCTATTTCACTTTGCAATACATCATTTTCATCAATTTTCCCAATTCTATAACGTCCTTGTGAAATTTTATAAAGTGTATCCTGTAAAGCCAAATTTAATTGTGCGTTTTCAATATCTAGTTGGGCATTATAGGATTCAAAAAATTGAGCAGTAATATCCACAGCAATTTTTTCAACGGCTTCCGAAAATTCTTTTTCAGCAATTTGGTATTCAATATCTGCCGCTTTTTGTTCCCATCGTACTATATTGGTTTTAAATAATGGTTGATTCAAACTTAATACTATTGGAGAAAAATTATAGAGTGTTTTTTCTGTTTCCAATACATCTACTCTACTCACACTAGATGATAGTGATAAATCTCCACCAGTAAATGGAACTTTTTGAGTGACAGAAAAATTTAATGATGATGACATTTGATTTTGAGAAACAAACATTGTTTTTCCATCTGGTTGTACGACGGAAATAATAGAACGAGTAAAACCGGGTGCATTTGCTGTTAATGAAATTTGCGGTAAGATATCTAATTGAGAAAGACGGTAGGAAAGTTTTTTGTTTTTAAGTGCATCATGGGCGGTAGTTAATGATGCACTTTGTTTTTTTGCCATAGTAACGCACTCTTCCAATGAAAGATACATTGTATCTTTTTCTTGACTGTATATTTCTTGTACAAAAAGAAATATTGGTATGAATAAAAAAATTTTGTTCATAACTATTCATATCGTAATGCATCAATAGGATTTTGTTCTGCGGCTTTTTTTGCTGGAAAGATTCCAAACAATAATCCTATAGAAAGAGAAACTACAAGAGAAATAATGATTGAGAATGGAGAAATAACTGTAAGTATTCCTGTGCTTTTTTCTATGATATAACTTATCAGAATTCCGACTCCAAGACCAAAAATTCCGCCGGTGATACTAATTGCTACTGCTTCATTAAGAAATTGGAGCACAATATCTTTTTTTGTTGCTCCAACGGAACGCCGTATTCCGATTTCTTTAATGCGTTCCAACACAGAGGCAAGCATAATGTTCATAATGCCAATTCCACCAACGAGTAATGAAATTGATGCTATAGTTCCCAAGACTGCATTAAAAATATCTTTCGCTTTTTGTTCTTGCTCAAGGAGAAGTTTCGGAATAATGATTTCAAAATCTTTTACATCATTATGTTTTCGTTGCAACATTCTATTGATAATTTCAGCAACTGTCCCGATATAACGAACATCATCTACTTGTACTGTTAAAAAATCTAATTGATGATAATTTTGTGGTTGTGTATTTTTGGGATACCATTTCGATAGTGCTTTTTCTTCTTCTCTTTTTGCAATATTTTTTTGTGTTACGAGCGTACGATTTTCATATCGCAAAAGAAATGTTTGGATGGGAAGATAGATATCCATATTGTAATCCCCTCTTCCTAATTGTTGAATATTTTTATTGCTGCTTTTTCTTTCTTTAAGAATTCCAATAATTCTAAACCATACATTGCCACATTTAATCATTTTTCCTATCGGATTTTCTCCGATAAAAAATTTTACTTTAATACCATATCCAATCAAACAAACAGGAATAGTATTTTTATAATGAAGAGAAGAAAAAAAATCTCCTTGAAACAATTCTATTTTTGAGATTGCAAAATACGATTCACTGACACCAACTACTTTTACTTTTTCACTTCTTTCATTGTGCAATGCGGTTGCATCTGAAAAAATTTCAGAAGTAACATAGTGAACATGGGGAATGGTTTCTATATTTATTACATCTGCTATTGTTACACCGGGTGAAAAACGTTTTCCTTGGTGCTGATTTTCTTTATTAGTATTTTCTTCTTTCAAAAAAATTGATTTTACAATAATATTATTTGTACCGAGGGATTTCATTTGTTCAAGAATTTCTTTTTGTGCTCCGCTTCCAATAGCGAGCATTGCAATAACTGATGCAACTCCGAACATTACTCCTAATGATGCAAGGATTGCTCTGAGTTTATTGTTGCGAAGTGCAAGTGTAGAAATGGCAATTGTATAGATAAATTTTTGAAGCATATTTTCATTTATTAAGCATTACAAAAGAAATATTTTCTTTTTCTGAAGGAATAGAAAGAAAAATTTCATCTGTTTTATTTACACCTTTGAGAATTACTACATCATTATCATTCATCATTCCAAGTTGAACTTGTTGCTTAACAATTTCATTTTTTCTTTTTTTATAGATATATGTTGTGGTGTCTTGAGTATGTACACATTCAAGAGGAATGAAGATAACACTATCTAGGGTTGCAACGATAATTTTATTCATTGTAGTAAATCCCGGACGAAAGTTTACGTCTTTTTCCGATAGTGCTACTTTTGTTTCAAAAACTTTTGCTTCAGACATTCTACTTTGTCCACCAACATTGGCTATATCGGTAATTGTACCTTTTATTATTTTATTAGGAACTGCATCAACAGACACTTGTACCTGCTGCCAAAGTTTTATTTTTTGAATATCTATTTCATTGACATAGGTTACGGATTCCATTGCACCTAAATCTGGTAACGTTGCAATTGCATATTTTTCACCAACATACACTGTAGAACCAATGGTTCTTTTTCCCCCATCCCACTCACGTGCATACACTACCATTCCTTCTGACGGGGATTTGATGGTTAAACTTTCCATCAATTTTTGATATTGTTCTAATTTTTGTTTTTCCTTTATTAAATCAGTCTGTACTAATTTAGTTTTAGTTTTTTCTTGTTGAATTTTTAATGCGTAGTTTTTTATCGCTTGTTCATAATCACGCTGTGCTCGTTCATACGCAATTGCTACTTGCCGTTGTACAGCCGGGGTTTCATATATGGATTGCTCTTTTTCCAGTTTCTTTTCTTCAATACCACTTTGAAGATTAAGAAGATTATCTCGCTCTTTTGAAAGTGATAACGTTGTATCTATTTTTTGTTGTGTGTATTGAGATTCCAGTTTTTCTATTATGGCTTTTACATCTTTAATTTTGTTGTCTAAATCAGATTTATCTAATTCTGCAACAAAATCTCCTTTTTTTACCATTGTTCCTTCCGGTACAAGTTTTGCAATTTTGACTTGCCATATTTGAATATTTCGTAATTCCATAGGTGGCATAATTTCAATAGCATTAATTGCTTTCAGTTCTCCGGTTGTTGTTACAGTTACCAAAAATTTTCCTTGTTTTGGAGAAATAAGAATTTCATTTTGATTTTCATTTGGTGTAAAAAATAAAAACCACAGTATAATTGCTAGTGCAATTGTTCCAATGATAATAGATATAACAAAATGTTTTTTAAGAAATTTCATTATTTCTTAGCAAGCAAATAACACGCCAAAAATAAATAGCAATAATAGAATAATTTTTAGGTTTTTAATGTCAAGAATCTTAAATGTGAGAAAAAAAATATTTCATTTTTTTATTATTGGGAATTGCTTTATAAAAACAAAAGAGCGGACTTTCGTCCGCTCTTACAATTCATAATAATCTTTTGTTGATTGAGCGTAGTCGAAATCAACTTGGCACTTCGACTTCGCTCAGTGCCACTTTGATTTCGCTGAGTGCCACTTCGGCTTCGCTCCACACTAATAACTTCAGTCATTGCATCATACCAAAAATACAAAGGGACGGTTTTGCAACCGTCCCTACAACCATAATCTTTAAATCCTATAAATCATGGTTTTATTTCAATAACATCATCTTTTTGATTTCTGTAGTTTTTCCTGCAGTCAATTTGTAAAAATACATCCCACTAGATAAATTACTTCCATCAAATTTTACTTGATGAATTCCTGTTTCTTTTTCTTCATTCACCAATGTTGCAACCTCTTCTCCAAGAATGTTATAAACTTTTAATGTTACAAATCCATTTGTTGGGATTTTATAATTAATGGTTGTACTTGGATTAAATGGATTGGGGAAATTTTGTCCTACTTCTACTATTACTGGTAGAAAATTTACTTCTACTTCTTTGCTATAACTTACCTTTCCATCATTATCTATTTGTTGTAACCGATAAATAGTTTTTCCTGCAAGAATATTTTTATCTATAAAGGTGTAGGTATTTTTTTGATTGCTGTTTCCTTTGCCTTCTACAAAACCAACTTTTTTCCACTGCTTTTCTGATGACCGAGGACTGATTACTGATTTCTCTACATTAAATCCATGGTTATTTTGCTCTGTAGATGTTGACCAGTTAAGCATTACAGTACCATTTTTTGCGACTGCATTAAATTTTGTTAATGATACGGGAAGAAATATTCCTGTATTATCCCAGGCAAATGGTCCTCCGGCAAAACTGTTATCAATTGCTTGCACTCCCCAATAATAGGTTTGCCCTGATGCAACTTTTAAGGTCCATGTGGTATCGTGGTTTACATTACCGAGGAGTACTACTCTTCGATAACCGTTTGTTACATTGGACATTGGTGTCTGTTTGTCTATTCCATCAGGTGTTGTGCCTACAACAAGATTGTATGTTAAACCACGATTTGCTGTACCAATTTGGTTGGCATCAGTAGAGCGGTCCCAACGAAAGTTTAATGTGGTATCATTGACAATTGTAGCAAGAAGACCTGTGGGGGCTGTTGGTAATTTGTTGGTATTGTTAATATTGTTATTATAGATTTTAGAAATATATTGACTACCAGTATATCCTGTTAATAAAATGTCTAAATCACCATCATTATCATAATCTCCCCACGCTACTGAACTATTTACTACTCCTGGTAAATTTGCATTCAGTGTATCACTTGCAGAAAAGGTTCCATTGTTATTATTGTAGATTATTGACATTCCATTTAAGCCATCAGAACCTGTTAATAAAATATCTAAATAACCATCATTGTTATTATCGCCCCAAATAACTGAACCCTGCTGTACACCTTGTAACCCTACATTAATATCTGTAAAAGTACCGTCTCCATTATTACGATAAATTTTAGAAATAGGAGCATTTGAAGAATTTCTTCCTGTTAACAAAATATCTAAATAACTATCATTATTATAATCGCCCCAGGCTACTGAACTAAAATCTACTTCTTGTAATCCGACATTAATATCGGTAAATGTACCATCTCCATTATTACGGTAAATTTTAGAAATTCCTGTTGCACCATTATGACCAGTCAACAAAATATCCAATTTTCCATCATTATCATAATCCCCCCAAGCAACTGAACTATTTGATACTCCCACTAATCCCGCATTAATATCGGTAAAAGTATTATTACCATTATAGCGATAAATTTTTGAAATATTAAATGAACCGTTATACCCTGTTACAAGAACATCTAAATCTCCATCATTGTCATAATCCCCCCAAGACGAAGAGCCTGCTCCTACTCCTGATAAACCAGCATTAATATCTGTAAAAGTTCCCCCATTATTTTGATAAATTCTTGTAATATCTCCAGTACCGGAACCACTAAGAAAGACATCTAAATCTCCATCATTATCATAATCTATAAATGAAGATGAACTAAAATATATACCAGGCAAATTTGTATTAACGGTATTAAAATTATTATTGCCGTTGTTATGATAAATTTTAGTAATAGGATTTAAACCATCAATCGTTCCTGTTAAAAGAATATCTAATTTACCATCATTGTCATAATCTCCCCACATAACTGAACCATTAGATACTCCTTTTAATGTATCATTGTTAATATCAGAAAAATATGATAGTAGTGTTGTAACGTTTTGCGTAGCAGTATTTGGACTTACCCCGCCACTATTTACTGCACGAAGACGATAATAATATTGTGTATTTGGTAGTAAACCTGTTACTATAGATGTCGTATCACTGTTAATATTTTTATCATTATATCCTGTTACAAATGTAGAAAATAAATTATTGGTTGAAACATCTAGACGATATGTTACTGCTCCTAATCCAGTTACTGCATTCCATCTAGCAGTAAAATTATTTGCACCGATTGTTGGGGACAACACTGTAGGACTTAAAGGAATTGTTACTACTTGTTGTTTTGAGGAATTATCTGTAAGCCAATTTGTTCCTTCTGCTCTTACTCGATAATAATAGTAAGTATTAGATTGAAGTGTTGTTACCGAACGATTAAGAAAATTTCCTACATCTAAATTATTGTAACCACTTACAAAATTATTAAATAAACTATCTGTTGCTACATCTAATCGATATTTAGTTGTTCCTACCACTGTATTCCAGTTTGCGGTAAAACTATTGGTGGTTAAACTTGTTGCTGCCAAGATTGTTGGGAGTGGTGCTGTTGTTGTGTTTTGTGTGACGGAATAACTTCCTAAAAGACCATAATTATACGTTGCTCTCACACGATAATAATATTGTGTATTGGCTGTAAGTGAAGAAACAATATAGGTAGTATCTGTTATATTACTATATGTAGTTAAATTTGCGGAAAAACTACTATTGGTGGCAATATCAAGTTGATAATTATTAGCAAGTTGTAGTGAATTCCATCGTAATTTAAATTTTGTACTTCTTATAGAATCAATAGAAACAGTTGGTTTAGCAGCAGTATCATACGCTACAATAGTTAATGAGAGTGTATCATTAAATCTATTAAAATCATTCGGTGCTATATAAAATTTTATACTATAAGTGTTTGATGTTGATGGTGTAAAAGCATTGATTCCTGTAAATGTAGCAGATGTTGTATCATCTACTGGAAGAGATGTTTTAGTGCTGTATACAGGACCTACAGAAGTATTATTCCCTTCTTTATAATAACTAGCAAGTTGTGTTTGACCAGTAAAAGTCCCTGTGCCAACATTTTTTACTATGGTTGTAAATATACTTGGTACATTTACTATTGCATATAATGGAGAAATAACACTATTAAGTCTTACATCATTAGACAATTTGTAATTATAGATACGTCCTATTGTTGGTAATATTGTGCTAGTAGAAAAATCACAAACATTCGTTTTCGCAAAACCATTGAGTGATGTATTCCAATTTCCACCGTTATTTACTAATCTACACAGATAATCATTTGCGGAATTAGAACCACGCATTCCAACTTGAGGAAAAACAACACTACCGGTGCCAGCAACTATTGTACCATAAACAATTTTTATATTACTGCCAAGTGTATCCATACGTATTTGAAAATTGATGGTATCTCCTATTGCACCTTTGCGTTTAAAATTTTTCCATTGTACTACAAACTCATCTCCAATTTGCCCTGTACGAATTTCAGAAGAATTATCAATACTTTCTAAATCCATTCCAACTCCAGAAATAGCACCATCATAACTTTCTGTGCTAGCAATTGGTGCATAATTTGTTGGTGTTGGTGCAGTTGTTCCAAAAGTAATAAATCCGTTAGCAGAGATATTAATTTGTTTATAGAGTGTGGTAATTGATGCTTTAAAACATAATGGTGGTGTTGTAATATTAATAATATTATTATCAATATTACTTCCTGAAACTTGTACTGTTCCACCAGAAATTTCTGTATATGTTTGTGTTGTTGAACTGAAATTATAATATGTAGTAAATTGTGCAAAAATATTTACAGTAGCAAATACTAGTAATATTGTTAGTACTAACTTTTTCATACAAATCTCTCCTTAGAAGAATTTAAAAAATGCCTCATTTATGAACGAGTGATAATTATTTTGCTATAAAGTATAGAAATTTCGAAGGGGATTGTCAAGGAAGCAAATCAATAAAATGTTGATTGAGCATAGTCTAATCAACTTGGCTCTTCGACTTCGCTCAGAGCCATTCCTACTCCCAACGAATTGCTTCTGCTGGTAATAATTTTGCGGCGCGTTTTGAAGGATAAATTGTTGCAGCATAACTCATCACTATCGTTACTATTGCTGTGTAAAGAATATCTTGCCAATGAATTTCTACTGGTATTGCTGGAATGATGTACACTGTTGGGTCTAAAGGAAATAATTGAAACTGTTGTTGCAAAAAGCAAATCAACAATCCTAATATAGTTCCTATTATTGTTCCTAAAATTCCTACTAAAATTCCTTCGATTTGAAAAATTACAATAATATCTTTGTTGGTTGCACCCATTGTTTTTAAAATCCCAATATCGCGAGTTTTTTCTATGACGGACATGGTGAGTGACCCAAGTAAATTAAATAATGCAACGGCAATAATGAGAGAAAGTATAATGAAGCCAAGCCATCGTTCTATTTCCATCACAGAATATAAATCCTTGTGCAAATCATACCACGTAGAAATTTCAAATTGTGTGGAAAATTTTTTGAGGAATTCTTGTTTAAATTTTTCTGCATCATCAATGGAATACAATCGCAATTCGTAACCATGAATGGTATTTCCTATTTGCAAAAGTTTTTGGGCTGATGTTAAAGACATGAACGCATACATTCCATCATATTCTCTATTATCAGATTCATAAATTCCCACAATGTGAAATGAACGCAATACAGGAACACCAATTCCCAGCAATGCTTGTTGCGAGCCAGCGGGACTAATTACCCAAATACTGTCGTTCACCACAGTTCCCAATTTATCCGCAAGAGAAAGTCCCATTACAAGATTTCGGCGAAGTGAATCTTGCAATGCTAATTCTCCTAAAATTATTTTTTCTTTTATTCCAGAAACATTCTGAATTTTTTCTGGTTCAAGTCCGCGAAGAAAAACAACTTTGCTTTGATTTTTTGAAATGAGCATTATTTTTCCAGCAACGAAAGAACTTTTTCCAACGATAGAAAAATTTTGAGAAAGGTATTGTTGAAGATTTGTTATATCCTGCTCAGTTGTTTGCTGTGTTGTGTGAATGCGAATGTGAGGGTCAAAACTGACAAGAAGTGAACTCACCAATCCATTAAATCCATTAAAGACGGACATCACCACCACAAGTGCTGCAACACCAACGGTAACACCAATAACGGAAATGAGAGAAATGACGGTGATAAAACCGATTTCTTTTTTTGAAAAAAAATATCGTTTGGCAATAAAAAATGTGTATCGCATTAGAAAAATCGAATTGAACGAATTGGGTCTAAACGTGCTGCCAACATTGATGGAATGTATGATGCTGCACTACATAAAAAAATAGTGATACAAGAAACGAGAAGAAAATTTTCCCATCGCAATAAAATTGGAACACTGCTCATAAAATATATTGATGATGGTAATGAAAAAAAATGAAATTGCAATTGCATCCAACATAAAAAAAATGCAAGAAGATTTCCAAATAGTGTTCCAACAATTCCGATAATAATTCCTTGATAAAGAAAAATTTTTTTGATTGCAGAACGTGTTGTTCCCATTGCCATCAAAATTCCGATGTATTGTTTTTTTTCCAACACAAGCATCAATAAAATTCCAATAATATTAACTGTTGCAACAATAATAATTAAACCGAGAATAATGGGAATTGGTTCTTTTTGTAATTCTATCCACGTAAAAAGATTACGATATAATTGAAACAGCGTTCGTGCATAATATGGATAACCTAATGTATCCATTAGTGAACGTGCAAAAGTTGGAGCGTTAGAAATATTATCTACCATAATATCAAATCCGGAAATCGCATTTTGCATTCCAAACAACTCTTGCGCAACAGGAAGTGAAACAAAAATATAGACATCGTCAAATTCAGACATTCCAGATTCATACACGCCATTAATGATGAATGACATGATTCTTGGCGATTGGATTTCTGTATAACTTCCTCGTAATCCAAAAACGATAATTGTATCACCAATCTGTGCGTGGAGTTTAGTAAGGAGTTTTTTTCCTATTATACAAGTTGGGTTTTCTAATGAAGAAGAAAAAATATACTTTCCTTCCACCATATATTTTTTTGTTAATGTTACATCTGTTTGGGGATTTATTCCTTTTACAACAATCCCCTCCATATTATTTTGATATTGCACCATTCCTTCTTTTATAACAAATGGTGAACTTCCGGTAATATTTTTAAAAGAATGAATTTTTTCTTGTGCTGTTTGAAAATTTGCGAGTGGTTGATTTTGAAAACCGGTTATCTGTATGTGCGTAACAAAACCGGTAACTTTTTCTTTAATTTCTTTTTCAAAACCACCAAGAATGGTGAGCGTAATAATAAGTGCTGCAACCCCAAGTGCAACTCCAATGGTTGCAATGACAGTCAGGAAAGAAGCAAAACTTTTTTTTCCTTGTTTTTGCTGAAATTGTAAATATCGTTTTGCGATGAAGAATGTGTAGGACATTGCTTAATGTTTGAAAAAATATTGTATAAAGTCATTCCCGCGAAAGCGGGAATCTATTTTTTTCTGGATGCCCGATAAAAACATTCGGGCATGACAAATATTATTTTTACCCATTCCACTACTTATATACTCTAACTAATTCACCACTCATCTACTTCAATACTTCACTACTCTACTAAAAATTATTTGCTAAACCAAAATGAATTTTCCCTTGTGTGATTGCATCATCTTTTCCTAATGCATAACTCACACTGATAATTCCTAGATTTGTTTCTACTCTTGCTCCAATTCCATATCCATAAAGAAATTCTTTTTGTTCAATAATATTCTGGATTGTATTATTTGGACGAAAAAAATATCCAACATCAAAAAATCCAAATACACTGGAATTTTTTCCAATTACAATTCTATATTCATTTTTTAACACTGCTGTTTGTGATGCGTAAAATTGATTTTCACGATAACCACGTAATGAATTTGTTCCACCAAAGGGAAACAAATCACTTTGTTCTACTTGGGTTGCATTGACAAGTTTTCCTTGAAATCCCATTGCAAAAACTTGTCGTTCCCATAAAGGAAAAAATATATTTGCTTCCACAAAAAATTTTTGAATAGTATATTGTGTTTGTGAAATAAGTGATAAATATTTTTCAGGTCCTGTAATTTTTTTGCTTCCTTGTTGATAGGACATTGAATAATAGATTCCTGAAATAGAATTTATAATATTATCTCGTGTATCATATCGCACTTCTCCACCATAAAAAAATGTTGTGCTGTTAAATGTTACCAATCGCGAAAGTTCTGATGAAGAATAAATTGATTCATTTCCTAACGTAATTCCAAAAACTAATTCATCAAAAAAAGAAAAATCTCCTTTTATATCAACTGTCGTTTTTACAAATGATGAATCTTGTTTACGTTGAAAAAATGTTCCGCCAACATTGACAGGAAAATTAAAAATCCACGGTTCATAATATTTTCCTTCCAATTCTTGTGTAAGTTCGGCTTCTCTATTCCATCGGAAAAATAATTTTCTTCCCGTTCCAAAAAGATTTCGTAATGCAACATTCACACTTCCAGTAAAAGAGCCACCGCCTTTTGCATTGGGAATATAACCAATAATTCCATCAAAATTATTGGTGTTCATTTCCTGCACTGTGATTTTCAATCCACCCTTCATAATAGTATCAGTGGAAATTGTATCCAACAAATATAATTCTGGATTTGAAACGGAAGAAAATAATTGCAATCGTTCAATATTTTTTTGAATACGTACAATTTTTTCTTCTTGATATATTTGATTGGGAAGTAATTTTGCTTCGCGTGTAATGACGTTAGTATTGGTAATAGTATTTCCGGTTACTTGAATTTCTGAAATAGAAACTTGTTTTCCCTCTTCAATCTCTATTATAAAAGAAAGTTGTAACTGTGAAGTATCTATTTGTAATGAATCTATTTTTATTTTTGTAAAAGGATACCCTTTATTTTCGTAGTGCTTTAATAATTCATCAATATCTTTTTCTAAAATATTTTGTTGAAGCGGCGTTCCAATGGTTGTTGCAAATTTCGTTTTTATTTCTTCTGTACTAAATACAGTATTTCCCACAATTTTATAATCTGAAATAAGTGTTTGTTTTCCTTCATTAAGAAATATTGCGAAATATACTACTGTGCTATCTTCTAAAAATTGAATTTGCACACTATCTATATGGGTAAAAAAAAACCGTGCTGTTGATAATTGGTAAGAATAGTTTGAAGTGATTGTTCAAGAAGTGATGATGAATAGAGTGTATTTTTTTTTAGCGGAATTTTTTCTTGTAATTCTTTTTCTGAAAAATATTTTGAGTTAATAATGCGGATAGAAGAAACTTTAGGTTGTGAAAAAAGCGGAAAAGAATTTATGAGAATTACACATAATAAAAAAAATAATTTCTTCATAATCTTAATAAGACAATTTTGTCATTCCTGCGAAGGCAGAAATCTACATTATTTTAAAACTCCACATTTCTGGATTCCCGCTAAAAACGTGCGGGAATGACGCCGTTCTCTTGGCAACATACGATAACAGCAATTAATAAATTTACTATTTTTTATACCTCTGCAATAAATCCCAAATGGAACTTGCTAAACGATAATCACCAAAACCAGTTTCATCAATAAATACCACATCTCTACTAAAATCATAATACGACCATATTTCGTAGGGTTTAGAATCAATATCAAACGGATGACGCTCTATATTACTTGGCGAACCAAGAACTATGTACACCATTCCTCTATCAGTACGCCAACCTTGCGAGTAATGTGAAAAATTTTTATTGGCGTAATTTACTCGACGATAATATTCTTCCATAAATTCGTTATAATCTGTATCGGGACTTGGGTCTCGCTTTTTCCAAAATGCACGGAAAAGTTTTTCTTTTTCACTTTGCGTTTCTGCATCTTCCATTGCATCGTATTCTTTTTCCGGTGCGATGTATTCAAGTTGCTTAATTGCCAATTCTAAATCATTAAAATTAAATGGAACATCTTCCCATCCAACAGCGAAAGAAATATTTTTTGTAAGATTCTTTGCGGCAACTTCAAGAAGATATTTTCCTAAAGAATATTGTGTTGTATCTACCATTTCTAAAATTTGCGTTTTCTTTCCTTCACTGCGATATGTTTTTTTAAGATTATATAACTGCTCGCGTTTTTCATTTTTTATTGTATAGGTAATTTCAACAGAATCATTTTGCAGAACATTATAGAGTTCAAAAAATATAAATGTTTTTTCATTCTGTTTTGTAAAAATAGAAGAAACGTTTGGAACTATACTGCGGACATTATTTTTTTCTGTTATACGATTTACCAACATAATATCACTCATACCAAAATTTATTGATGAATATGAAGGAATTATGAGTGATTGAATATTTGTTGATTGCTGTTTAGACTCTTTATCTCGAATTTGCACTCGTACAATATAATTTCCAGGAGCAATTGGGAGTGTACGTTGAGAAAGTTGATAGGCGTATTTAGATTGTGTTGCTTGAAATTGTGAAACACGAATTTCTTCATTCCACAATCGTTCAAGAACAGAATTTCCATCAGAGGTAAGAAAATTTATTGCTACTTCATAATGAGCAAGATAAGAATTTCCATCAACAACAAATTGTATTGATGAGTATGGAACCTGAATATACACATCTACACGAGTTTTTATTGTATCTTCATTTGAAAATGTTAAACATTTTACAAAAAAATTATTTTGCGATTCTTTGTTGATGTTTTCATTTTCAAGTTGTGAGAATAGTGGAAGCGAAAAGAAAAACAATAAAATGAAAAGATTGACCATGATTTACAGGATTATATGATTACCAAGATAAATTTGATTTGCCACAGATTTTGACCTTGATTGATAAGATTATAGGATTGCCAAGATAAATTTGATTTACCCCAATTTTTGACCTTGATTGATAAGATTATAGGATTACCAAGGATAAATTTGATTTACCACAGGTTAAAATCTTTACTTACTTCTTAATTCTTCCTTCTAACTTTTGACCTACTCCACCAACACTTCTTCTTTACATTCCGGACATACTAAATAATCACCTTTACGTTTGGAATATTTTTTTAACATATAATTATTTTTACAACTCGGACATGGTTGCAGTACGGGTTTATTCCATGCAATAAAATCACACGTACCATCTTCTGCTCTATTATTAGAACAACGATAGTACATTGTTTTCCTTTTTGTTTTTCCTTCAATAATTTCTCCATCTGTACATTTTGGACATTTAATTCCAGTCGTAATTGGTTGTGTATTTTTACAGGTTGGATAATTTGAGCAGCCCAAAAATGCCCCAAAGGGTCCACCCTTCACCACCATATCTCCACCACATTCTTTACATTTTACTCCAGCCATGTGTTGAAATTTTTCTGCTTCATCTTGCATCGGTTTTCTATTTTTGCATGTTGGATAACCACTGCACGCTTTAAACTGTCCATATCTTCCCCATTTTATAAGCATTGGTTTTCCGCACAAATCACATGCTTCGCCGGCATCTTGTTGTAAAGATTTTTTTATGGTGTTAGCTTTTTTATCTACAATCTCAAATGATTTTATAAATGGTTGATAAAAATCGTCCATCACCTGCACATATTCATTTTTTCCTGCAGCAATAGTTTCTAATTCATCTTCCATTTGTGCCGTAAATTTTACATTCAACACGGATGGAAAATGTTCTACCAAAATTTTTGTAACAAGCATTCCGAGTGGAGTTGCAAAAAGTTTTCTGTCTTGCTGCTCAACATATTTTCTATCTAAAATAACACTAACGATATGTGCATAAGTACTAGGACGTCCAATGCCTTGTGCTTCCAACTCTTTTACTAAACTACTTTCGGTATATCGTGCGGGTGGTTTGGTAAAATGTTGTTTCGGTAAAATGTTGAGGATTTTTGTTTGTTGTTTTGGTGCAAGCCCTGCAGGAATTTTTGATGTTGGGTCTTCATCTTCCACAATTCCTTTTTCTTCCATCACATCATCATACACTTGAAGAAATCCACGGAATAGTGGAATTGAACCCGTTGCTCTAAATAGATAATCACCACCAACAATATCGACAGAAACTTGTTCGAATGTTGCTACGCTCATTTGACATGCAACAAAACGATTCCAAATAAGTTCATACAACGCATACATATCTTTATCCAAAAATTTTTTTACAAACTTTGGTGTAAATTTTATGGATGTGGGACGTATTGCTTCGTGAGCATCTTGCGAAGTTTTTCCTTTTTTGAAAACGCGTGCTTCTTTCGGAAGATATTCTCCGCCATAATTACTATAAATATATTCGCGAACACTTTTTATTGCATCATCACTAATACGTGTAGAATCCGTACGCATGTAGGTAATTAAACCCACAGTTCCTTCAGTTCCCAAATCAATTCCTTCATACAATTTTTGTGCGAGAGTCATTGTGCGTTTTGCAGAAAAGCGAAGTCGGCTTGCGGCTTCTTGCTGCAATGTGCTGGTGATAAATGGTGGTGCAGGATTTCGTTTGACTTCTTTTTTCTGAACATCTTCAATAACAAAATTTTGTTTTTGAATATCATTCACATATCCATTTGCTGTAATTGTATCAACAATTTTTGGGTCGTTACCGGCAATTTTTATAAGACGTGCAAAAAATGGTTCAGATTTTTCTGTAGCAAATTCTCCAGTAATTGTCCAATATTCTTCAGGAATAAATTTTTTGATTTCTTCTTCGCGTTCACAAATAAGCCGCAACGCAACAGATTGCACTCTTCCGGCAGAAAGTCCGTAATAAATAGTTTTCCAAATAAATGGACTGAGTTTGTAGCCAACAATTCTATCCATTGCACGTCTTGCCCGCTGTGACTCTACCAAATTTTTATTGATTTTTTTGGGTGATGCCATTCCTTCTTGTACGCCGGCAGGTGTAATTTCGTGAAACAAAACTCGGTAAATATTTTTATTTTCGTTTTGGATTTCTTCTGCAATATCGGAGGCGATTGCTTCGCCTTCACGGTCAGGGTCAGTCGCGATAAAGATTTTATCGGATTGGTTTGCGTACTTTTTTAATTTTTCGATGACTTCTTCTTTTCCGGCGATGGGTTCATATACCGTAGCATAATTATTTTCAAAATCTACTCCGATTTTACTTTTGGGAAGATTTTTGATGTGTCCGACAGAGGCCTCAACAAAATATTCTTTTCCCAAATATTTGTTGATGGTTTTTGCTTTGGATGGTGATTCTACGATGATTAAGGATTTGCTCATTCTATAATTATAAGTTATTGTAAAAAATTTAATTCACAGTATCATTATTATTTAACATTATTCTGCTTCCGGTGTTGTACGAGTCATCATTTTCAGTAAGGATGAGTGTAACAAACATTCGCATTTCATCAATACCAACATTGGTATAACCGGCAAGCATAATTCTATCAATAATCATTTCCACATCGATATCGGTGATGAGTTCTATTTCACGAAGTTGTATAAGATAGCCGTACGCTTCGGGTTTGATTGCCAATCGTTCAGCATTGTGCAGCATTCTGTACGAATGTGATGATGTTGCAGAGATTTCAGAAAATGTATGTTCTCCACTTTTTATTTTTTCGTACAGCCAATTAAATGCCGTACCAATTTCGGATGCAGTGTATCCTTTTTTGGTAAGAATTGTTGTATCTATTTCACCAAGTGGTTTATCTTTTCGTAATTCACTGATGAGGTAAATGAGAATTTCTATTATTTTTTCTTGCATGGTTATTTTTGCTATAATTCAGTTTCTTGTTTTGTCATTTTTGACACACCCCCTAAATCCCCTCTTGCATACATACAATCCAACACACAGAGGGGACTTTATTGTATCAAAATTAGAAGAATAATGGAAAATGTCAATTATTTTAGATTGCTTCAGTCGCTACGCTTCTTCGCAATGACTGTCATTGCGAGTTTTGATTTATCCCGCCACCGCGGGACTTATCAGAACGAAGCAACCTTGTTTTATTTATTAATGTACCATTTCCACATATTTTTCTTGTTGTTGAAACATTATTTTCTTTTTCTTTTCTGTGGTGTCATCATATCCAACACAATGTAAAATTCCGTGGATGAGTAATCGGGAAATTTCGTTGAGGAATGAAACATCGTACTCTTTTGCTTGTCGCTTTGCTTGTTGTGGATTAATATATATTTCTACTTCTAATATTTTTTCTTCTAATATAAATGTAATAATATCTGTTACATAATTATGCTGCAAAAATTTTTTATTAACAGATTGTATTTTTTTGTCCCCTACAAAAACGATTGAAATATTTGCAACAGATTTTTTTTCTTTTCTTAATACTGTTGTTATAATATCCTTCATCCTTAAAAAAGAAAGCGGTAATCGAACACCGCTTTTGTTGGTTATTTCTATTTCAATCATTGCTTCTTTTTCTTCCGAGGAGTTGTGGGCAGTACTGTTTCTGTGAGAGAAAGTGCAATTCCGGAAAGCATTACTTCAGGTCCGAGATTTGTAAAATCTCCAGAAAGCAATGAACGTTCTACATTCGTATAGAAGGAACATCCACCCTTTTTTTCTACAATAAGTCCGGAGACTTTTTCATTGTGCTCACTAATAAATGTTACTTCTCCCAACATTTCGCTCACGACAAAACCGGAACAATGATGAAGTTGCAAATGGGTATTGCGTGTATAAACCGAGATAAGATTTCCTATAGATTTTCCGATGGGAATATTAGAATAAATTTCTAACACTACTTGGAATGGAGAATTTTTTGCGATTTCAAAACGGGTGGTATTTTTTTTTGATGTGCTTTTTACAGAAAGAATTTTTTCAATTTTTTTTATTGCTGATGATGTAAAAATGTTTTTCATAGTTATAAACGATATGTTGCTACATAATCAATATAATTTTGTGCGGATTGTACTAATGTTTGTTTTTCTTCTTCTGTTAACGGACGTATAATTTTTGCAGGAACTCCCGCTGCTAAGACTCCTTCCGGGATTATTGTATCCCCCAACACTACTGCACCAGCAGCGATGAGTGAATACGGACCAACTTTTGCGTTATCTAAAACAATTGCTCCCATTCCAATCAACGTATAATCAAAAATTGTTGCGGCGTGAACAACAGCACTGTGCCCTATGGTAACATTAGAGCCGATAATACAAGGATATTTTTTATGTGTTACGTGAATAACAGAATTATCTTGGATATTTGTTCGCTCACCAATAGTAATATAATGAACATCTCCGCGTATAACAGTGTTAAACCAAACACTGCAATCTTTTCCAAGTGTAACATCACCGATGATGCGTGCACCTTCAGCAATGAAAACGCTTTTATCAAATTTTGGTGTTATTCCTTTATACGTGAGGATGGTGCTCATTGATTTTTGTTTTTGGAGATTTATCAAGCTTTTAAAACTTGATAAATCTGTTCACTATTTCTGATATTTTGGTGGAGACCAATTTCCACGTTTCCATTTTTTTAATTCTATATGAATGTTCCCAATAAACACCTTCATTTTTGCAACGATGGGAATTGCGGCATCATCATTACTCATCCAACCTCGAAAATCTCCTGTTAATCCGAAAATGCCAACAAATCCGGCTTTTCCGCTAAAGGCAACAGTAGAAACTGGATAATCAACAGCATCAATTTCCATTGGTTCTATTTTATTCATAAAATTAAAAAATGTGTTTCCGTGTTCTTCGTTAACATAGGTTGGAACATTTCGCACAGCATTTTGGCGAACATTCGCTCTTGCATAATAAAAAATGGAAAGTCCGTCTTGCTGAAAAACATTATTGGTAGTATCTTCACCTTTTTTAGTGATGGTATTTTCCGGACGAATTCCTTTGATGTATTCTATCTTTTTTTTGTTATAATCAAATTGATACTCGTAAAATGGTTGTTTTTCTGGATTTACTACATCATGTGCAGAATAAAAATATGTATAGGGCAAAGGATTTACTTCTATATATACTACTTGATGAAGAGTAACAAATGGAACAGTGTATGAATCTATGTATGCTTTTATTTTATAGATAAATCTACCATAACTGGTTGCTGTATCTAAAACATGAAGTTTTACGGTTCCAAGTTTGAAAACAGAATAACTTACTTCGTATTCTAATTCTTCTCCAATATATAACATTTTTTCTCCAGCAGATTTTTCTGTTTGTGCTAGGAGCTCTTTTTCTGAAAATAAAAAAATACTTAATAAAATTAGAACAAATAATCTATTATAAATCACGATTAAAACAACTTCCTTTCTGATGGTTTCAAAAATGTATTTCCATCCGTTATTGCGGGATGGGAATACAATAACTACAATTAATTTAATTTTGCTATTTTTTCTGCTTCTGGAAAAATTGAAAGCGCTTTTTCTAATTGATTATCTTGGGTAAGAACAATAGAATACCAACCTTCATTTCCCCAAAAGTTACGGGCAATATACGCTTTTAATCTTGCTTGAAGAAATTTTTTATCTTTCTTTACATCTTCATCTTTCACTTCAATCTTTTTTTGTTTCACAAAATCTATAAATTCAGAAAGAAGGTTTTCTTTTACTTCATACATTTTTTTAAACTCTTGCAAATTTTTATAATTAGATTTTATTTCTTTAGAATTTTTATCAAGATAGTTTGCAATAAATTGATAATATAAATTTTTACGAAAGAGTTCTGTCGTTAATGATGATAATGCTGATGGTTTTACAATATAATCCGGAGTAATACCACCACCACCATAAATTTTTCTTCCGGCAGATGTTTTAAATTCCGGACGTGTGGTATCTTGTTCTTCGGTATGAGAAATATTTTCGCCTTCTACTTCTTCTCGCTCAAATGCTTCTTTTTGATATTTTTCTTTATCACCATTATAGGCACGTTGAATTAATCTTCCGCTTGGTGTATAATATCGTGCAATGGTTAAACGTAGTGCAGATTTATCTGCTAATTCAAATTGGCGCTGCACTAAGCCTTTTCCAAAACTGGTTTCGCCAACCACTAAACCTCTATCCCAATCTTGAATTGCTCCGGAAACAATTTCACTTGCAGATGCGGAACCATTGGAGATGAGAACAATAATTGGAGTTTTTTCATATTCACTTCCTGTGGTTGCAAAATATTCTTCATCAAATTGAGGAATGCGTCCTTTGGTGTAAACTATTTTTTTCTTTCCTTCACCATCTAAAAATACATCTGTCATTTTTACGGCTTGGTCTAAATATCCACCGGGATTTCCGCGTAAATCTAACACTAATTTTTTCATCCCTTGGGATTTTAATTTCGTTAATGCATCCATCAACTCATTATATGTTTCTTGTGCAAATCGATTAACGCTGATATATCCAACATTATTTTCTAACATTAAGGAGGCATCGACTGTGTAGAGTGGAATGACATCACGAATGATATCAAAATTGAGAAGTTCAGAAACTCCGCTGCGTCGAATTCCAACAGAAACTTTTGTACCTTTTGGTCCGCGTAAAGATTTCATCACTTGCTCATTAGTAAATTTAATTGCACTCTTTCCTTCTATTGTTACAATTTTATCATTGGAAAGAATTCCTAACATTGCACTTGGTCCGCCGCTAATTGGTGAAACAACGGTAATAGTATCATTGAGAATAGAAAATTCTACACCGATTCCTTCAAATTTTCCTTCAAAACTTTCTTTCACAGTTTTCGCTTGTTCTGTTTTGATATAGACAGAATGCGGGTCTAATGTTTCTATCAAACCAGTAATTGCAGCATCGGTGAGTTTTTGGGTATCAACATCATCCACATAATATTTTGATGTGATGCTTAAAATATCTTTGAATTTATTGAGTTGTTCATAAATATTATCCCCAGAAATAAGCGTACTAAATTGACTTCCGGCAACAAATGCAAGGAGTGTTAAACCAATAACTATTGGAATTGAGATTTTCTTTTTCATAAATACACCTACTGTTATAATAGAGTGAATTAATTTGTTCTTTTCAAAAAATAGTCATTATGCGATATAATTGCAAACAATGCCTTTTCTATCAATAGTTAACTATCAATTCTCCATTGATAATTACTCATTGACTACTTTTCTCGTTCCATCACAAAATCTACAAAAGCAAGTAGTGAATTTTTTGCTTCGGATTCTTTAAAGGATTTCAAACATACTTTTGCTTTTTCACCAAAAAATTCTGCTTTGTTGCGAGCGTAGTCAATCCCTCCGTATTCTTGTGTAAATTTCACAACATAACCAATATCTTTTGCCGTAGAACCTTTCTTTATCATCTTTAAAACTTTTTTGGATTCTTGTTTTGGTGCTTGAAGAAATGCGTAAATAAGTGGTAAGGTAATTTTCTTTTCTTTTAAATCTCCACCAATGGGTTTTCCGATAATATTTGTTCGACTTGTATAGTCTAATAAATCATCACGAATTTGAAAAGCAAGTCCGACATTTTCTCCGTAATCTTTCATCAATTGAATTTGTTCTTTGTCTTCGCTAACACTTGCTGCTCCAATTTCTGAACACGTAGAAAGTAATGATGCAGTTTTGCTAGAAATAATTTTAAGATACGTTTCTTCATCAATATCCAATTCTCTACTTTTTTTGATTTGAAGAATTTCTCCTTCACTCATTAGACGAACGGCTTCAGAAACGGTTTTCAAAAAATAAATGTCATTACTTCGCAAAGCAACAAGCAATCCGGTAGAAAGTAAATAATCTCCCATCAACACCGCAATTTTATTTTTCCACACTGCATTGATAGAAGCAAATCCTCGGCGTGTGTCAGCATCATCCACAACATCATCATGGACTAATGTTGCTGTGTGTAATATTTCCACCAGTGTTGCTCCACGAAATGTACTTTCATTAATTTCTCCACACGTTTTTGCTGTAAGAAAAACTAAAATCGGACGAATTCTTTTTCCTTTTTGTTTTACGATGTACCGAGCAATGGTATCCACAATAGTAATATTGGAACGCATGGCTTGTTTAAAAAATTCTGAAAATTTTTTGAGTTCGTTTTCTACGGGGAATTTTATTTCATCAAGTGTGTGTAGGCGAGATTTCATTAGATTGTTTTTTCTGTGCGTAGTGAGAAATGAAAATACTGATTTCATAAAGAATTATCATTGGTGCAGCAAAGAGACTTTGGGTAAGAATATCTGGTGTTGGTGTTACCAGTGCAGAAATAATAAGGATGATAACTATTGCATGTCTGCGATATTTTCTCATTAATAATGGATGGAGAATTCCTATTTTGGAAAGAAAATAGGTTACCATTGGTAATTCAAAAATTAATCCTGCACCGAGAATTAGCGTTAAAACAAAACTCACATAACTATCAATCGCAATGTTGAGTTCTATAATTGTGGTTCCAAATGATGAAAAAAAAGCAAGTGAGGTTGGAAGGATAACGAAATAACCAAATGCAATTCCTGCAAGAAAACATAATGATGTAAAAAATATTATCCACCAAGAATATTTTCTTTCACCGGGCAAAAGTGCGGGTGCAATGAATTGCCAAAGTTGATAAAGAACGACGGGCATGCTTATAATAATTCCCGCAACAAGGACAACTTCCATATATAATAGCATGATTCCGTATGGCGTGAGTACTTGTGCTTTTAACCCAACAGCAAGAAGTGGTCCTAATAATATTTCTTTCACTAAATATTCTGCAAAAAATGCTGCTCCGATACTTGCAATAACAACTGATATTACTGCTTTGATAATTCTCCAACGCAGTTCTTCTAAATGCTCAAGAAATGGCATTTCACTTTTTTGTAGTGTTTCGATGATGTTGGACATTGAGGTTTTTGAATAATTTTTCCCTCCTTTTAGGAGGGAATTAAAGGGTGGTCATTTTTGTATTTACTGACCTCCCCTAACCCCTCCTATAAATAGGAGGGGAATTCACATTTTTATATTTTTTCTTGATACAAAGGAAATTTATTACACAACTCTTCAACTTTTTTTCTTACTGTTTCTTTTTCACGATTTGTTATCACTTCCTCAATAAAATTTGCAACATGCTGCATTTCTGTTTCTTTCATTCCGCGTGTGGTAAGCGCTGCTGTTCCTAAACGAATTCCACTGGTGATGAGTGGCGATTTGTCATCAAATGGAACAGCATTTTTATTTGTAGTGATTCCTGCTTCATCTAATAATTCTTGTGCTTCTTTTCCACTAATATTTTTATTGCGAAGGTCTATCAACATTAAATGATTATCTGTTCCACCAGAAATAATATTATATTCTTTTGATACTAATGCTAAACATAATGCTTGTGCATTTTTAATTATTTGTTGTGCATACAATTTAAATTCTGGTTGCAATGCTTCTTTGAATGCAACTGCTTTTGCAGCGATAATGTGCATAAGTGGTCCACCTTGAATTCCGGGAATCACCATTGAATCTAATAATTCGGACATCATTTTTGTTCTTCCGGATTTTGGTGCAACGATGCCAAATGGATTTTCAAAATCTTTTCCTAATAAAATAAGTCCGCCACGTGGACCGCGAAGTGTTTTGTGTGTTGTGGATGTTACAACATGACAATATGGAATTGGGTCGCTCAATAATTTTGCAGCAATAAGTCCGGCAGGATGAGCAATATCAGCAAATAAAAATGCACCAACCATATCTGCGATTTCTCGAAATTTTTTGAAATCAATATTACGAGAATAGGCACTTGCTCCAACAGTGATGAGTTTTGGTTTTTCTTTTTTGGCGATTGCTTCTACTTCATTGTAATCAATGTAACCGGTTTCTTTTTTTACTCCATACGCAGAAAAATTATACATTTGTCCGGAAAAATTTACTGGTGAACCATGGGTAAGATGTCCACCGTGCGAAAGATTCATTCCCAATACTTTATCCCCGGGTTTAATAAATGTAAAATATACTGCCATGTTCGCTTGTGAACCTGAATGTGGCTGCACGTTCGCATATTCTGCTCCGAAAAGTTTTTTTGCTCGTTCACGTGCAAGGTCTTCTGCAACATCAACATATTCACATCCACCGTAATATCTTTTTCCGGGATACCCTTCTGCGTATTTGTTCGTCATCACACTTCCGGCTGCTTGCATTACTGCCGGACTTACAAAATTTTCTGATGCAATGAGTTCTAATTTTGTGTTTTGACGATTTTTTTCGTTTGCAATTGCTGTGTAAATTTCTGTGTCAAATTGTTGGAGTTGATTCATAAGAGTAAATAATAAATAGATGAATTATTTTTTTGTTGTTGAAATTTCTACACCTAATTCTTTTAATATTTTAATACCATTTATATTTTCAGGATTCAATTCTATAGATTTTTTATAATTTTCTATTGCTAATTCTTTTTGTCCATTTTTTAATAATGCTTCTCCATAACTATCATATACACTATATGAAGTAGGATATAATTCTATTATAAATTTAAAAATTACTAGTGCTACTTCTATATTTTTTTCTACAAATGAATATGCTAAAAAATTTAACGAGGTTTCATTAAAATTATATTCATGTAAATTGTTTTTCTGTTTAACATCATTAAAAAATTCAATTAATTTGTGTACATCTTTTTTATTAATAATTCTTCTTATTTCTATTGAAAGACTTTTCTTTACTTGTTGTAAAGATTTACTAGAATCAAGTAAATGAAAAGCAATGTCGTGAATATTTTCTGCTGAATTTGTAAAAAGGACAACACCTATTGAATCTTCTTTTACAAAACCCACAAACGCTTTATACCCACCCGTTTCCCCATCATGACAAATGATATCACCTTTTGCTCCTTTTACTATGAGCCATCCAAGTCCTATTCTTGTTTTATTAGGCTTTTCAAATGTCACTTCATGCGTTTTTTTTATAGCATTTGTTAAAACTGTTTTTTTAAGTTCCATATTGGTGTTTAGAAATTTAAGCATGTCAAATGTAGAACTTCTTATAGCACCAGCACCAGCGAATGTAGGAATATCCCAATTGGATACTTCTTCACCATCTCTATGAGGAATTGCCAAATTCTTTTTCATTTTTTCATCAAAATGTATTTTTGTCTCTTTCATACCTAAAGGATTAGCAATCACTTTCAACATAAGTTCTTCATAAGAACATTTTGCATTTAAAGCAAGAATATGTCCTAACAATCCTTGTGCTACATTTGAATACTCAAAAGAAATACCTATCTCTCGTGGTAATTCATATGTTGAAAGAAATGAATACATTTGATTAACAGTATAATGAACATATGGATTATCAATATTAAATGGCGAGAAATTTGTTGGTATATTTGGTAATCCAGAAGTGTGATTAGAAAGATGTTTAAAGGTGATTTCTGTTTTACCTTTTTGTGGCACTTTTACTTCTGCAGGAAGGTAATTTTTTATTGGGTCATCTATTTTGAGTTTTCCTTCTATTTCTTGTTGTGCTAATAAAATTGCAGTGAATGTTTTAGTGATTGAACCTATTTCGTAAATGGTGTGTTCATTGACTGGTGTACCATTTTCTTTTGTTTTTCCAAAATTAAAATAGTATGTGCCAGTTTTATTAATAACTCCAATCGCAATACTTGGGTTTAATCCAATTTCAATTCTTTTATTTATACTTTCTACTACATCTTGAGGTAGGGTATATTGAGAGTGACATTCTACCACAAACAAAAAAATGAAAACTGTATAAATAATATATTTCATAATAACTCCTAATATATGTTTCTAAAATCCTATACGGCGTTTTGGTTTTTCTGGTGGATTCATGAGTTCACGCAATGCATCAAAAACAATTTTGAATTGTGTATCATGACGTTTTTCTAATTGTTCTAATTTTTCTGAAAGTTCTTTGTGAAGAGCAATAATTTTTCTGAGTTGAACAAATGTTCTCATTATTTGAATATTTATTTGTACTGCTTTTTTTGTTCGCAACACACTGGAAAGCATTGAAACACCTTGTTCTGTAAATGCAAATGGAATATAACGAATGCCTCCCCATTTTGAGGTGCCAAATTGGTACCTCAAGTTTTCCCATTCTTTTTGTGTGAGTTCAAAACAAAAATCTTCCGGAAAACGAAGTTTATTTCTTTTGACTGCTCGTTTGATAATTTTAGTTTCTGTTCCGTATAATTCTGCAAGATGAAAATCTAACATGATTTTATTTCCACGAAGAAGAAAAATTCGTTCTTCAATTATTTCGCGAATGACTACGGATTCTTTCATAAAAATTTTAAAAAAAATAATCTTTTGATTTTATCTTGAGGTGTCAAATTGGTACCTCAAGTTTAAGGTGCCAATTTGGCTCCTTAAAGAGTTTTTCAACATCCTGTTAATGAGTGAATTTTTTCCACTCTTCCACTGTGTCTTCCACCTTCAAAAGAAGTTTCTAAAAATATTTTCACCATCTGCTCTGCAGTTTCCCACGAAACTAATCGTTCGCCAAAACACAAAACATTTGCATTATTGTGTTTGCGAGAAAGTTCTGCTGCAATGATGGATTCACATACAGCAGCACGAACGTTTTTGTGCTTGTTGGCTACGATGGACATTCCAATTCCTGAACCACACACAAAAATTCCTTGAGTGCATTCTCCGTTGGAAATTGCTTCAGAGGCAATATGTGCATAATCAGGATAATCTACGGAATTTGCGGAATGTGTTCCGAAATCTTTGAAAGGAATTCCAAGAGTGGTAAGTAATGTTTTTACTTTTTCTTTGTAGGCGAAACCAGCGTGGTCGCTTGCTAAGGCAATTATCATTATGTTATTTAATCTATAAAAATGTTAGACATTTTATTTATAAACTTTATGTAAAACGATAAAAATTTATATAATCTTTTAGTAAAATGTCTGATATTAACGTATTATTCTATTTCCGGTTGAATGAACCAAATATCACTCGCATTGAATGAAACCGTGAGACGTGTAATGGTATCTTTAATTAAAGAAGAAGATGTTGTTCCGCGAGTACCAAATTCAATTCCAATATTCATTTTTGTATCATTACTTAAAGAAAAACCCATTCCCGCAGTAACAAAATATTCATCAATAGAAGTATTGTTGAGTTTGATATAGGAAGTATTCATATACGCTCCTATACGATAGGAAAGTTCATCAAAAAATGATTGATGAGATTCTTTGCTGGGAGAAATTTCTGCACCAATTCCAATATGCGTACTGTTTTGGATTTCTTTAGGATGAATATTTTGATACGAAAAGTCATTCCACAATTGTGTATGAAAATCACTTACTAACATCCATCGATTAATTTTATAAGAAATTCCAAGTGCAATGCTTGGTGGAATTTTCATTGTTTGATTTTTTAATAGTGTTGTATCATACTTGGAAGAAAAATCGCTAATTGTTTCTTCATCAACATTGAGTTGTGAACCAAGGAAAAACGCTCCACCAATGTTGAGATTTTTTTCTGTTGAAAAAAGATTATCCACGCCTTTAAACACTCCACCAATAGTAAAACCAACTCCCTTCATTGAACGTTCTTGCTGAACATCGGTTTTGTAAAAATTAGTATTCAAAAATTCCAACGTTTGTCTGTGAGTCTGTGTTCCAAAAAAATATTGTGTAGTTACACCAAGTGATAAAAATGATATTGGTGAATATGATAAACTTACTTGTGCTGATGTAAGATTTCCGCTGCCGAAAAATTGTTGTTTTATATTGAGTGTATCATACACTGAATTTTGTTCTAAAGAATATCCAACAGTACTAAATGGTGCAAGACCAGCAGAAAAAACTATTTCTGATGGTTTATACACAGGAAATGTAATGAACATGCTTTCAATATTTCCTTTTCCTTGAGATGAAGAATTTTTTCCATCATCCATCATGTAATTATTATATTGAAAGTGTGCTGTAAGCATTGTACGGTTAATATTCGAAAGTGCTGCGGGATTTTTAATGTTTGGTGTTTCTTCACTCATATACACAATCCCACTTCTTCCCATTGCTGCAGATTTATCGGAAATGTAATTACTAATTTCTCCCACACCAAATCGTGAATAGACTGAACCAACTTGAGCAAATCCAAAAGAAGAAATCAAAAAAAGCGAAATGAATACAAAATATTTTTTCATAAGAATAATTGGAATTAAGAATTTAATTTTTCACCACTTGCAACTTAGTGTCATTCCCGCACGTTTTTAGCGGGAATCTATTTGTGGATGCCCGATTAAAACATTCGGGCATGACAAACTCCACAAGTTTCATTTATTTTTTAGAATAGGTAATAAATAATTTAGGGCGTTTTTTTACATCAACTTCGTATGAAGAATAAAACACTAATTTATTGACGGTAGAATTTTCTGTTGGTGAACGTAAAACAAATCCTTCATTGATATTCACATTGTGAAGCCATGAATCAACAATAAAAGAAACATTCGCAGAATATATTATTGAAGCATCTGATGTTTTCTTTGTTCCCAATACAGCATATTTTATTTTTGCAGAATCTGTTGTGCTGACAATAATAGAATCTGCAAAATTACTTTTCCCCAATTCACTTTTTTCAGTATTCAAGGTCAATTCCAACATTGCATTATTAATAGTAGAATTTATTGGGATATGTGATACATCAAAATATACCATTCCACGAGTTGCCGTACCACTTTGCAATACAATATCATCTCCATACACTTCTGTTGAAGTTGCAACAAAAGTATCTTCTCCGCTAGAAATTGTAACAGTATCTTTTGTTCCCACATTATTCAGAAAAATTATTTGTAATTTTGGTGATAGTGTATCAGAACCAAAAGGAGAAAAACCAAAAACTCCGGTATTTTCCATTTCAGAAGAAGGTCTTACAATAAATCCATACGTTTTGGGAGCAAGTGTATCATATGATGCTCTTATCCACTTGCGAATAATAGAAGTATCAACAGTATTGAAAACAATTTTTTTTCCAATACTAATATCATCACTATTAGAATTTCCTGAAACAATGGAATTTTGTGTAAGAAGATTTAACGAATCAATAGTAAATGTTGTTGAAGACCAATTTGATTGAATCTCAAATAAAGAAAATTGCAATGAAGATGAAATATTTTTTTCGTAGTTGATAGAAAAAATTATTGAAGCCTTTTCTATCGAAGCATTTTTTAAAGAATCCGGAAAAGAAATCGGATTAAATTTTACTAACGCCTTACTATTCAAGAAAGAAGTATTTCCCACCAAATTACTTCCTCCTGTTCCCATCGGAATAGTAACACTCACCACTGTATCTTTATAATTACTGAATGTTGTATCAGCAACAGAAAAAGAATCTCCAGGTGGAAGTAAATCTTTTCCCACAGAAGTCGGGTCTTTCATACATTGCAAAGAAAAAAGTGAAATGGTTACTATTATAATTGCGAAAATTTTTTGTTGTTTCATAAATTTTTGAAAATAATTTATTTTATTGTTCTGAGATTTGTCAATCCCGATAAGTCGGGATGACAAATCTTAAGTAAAAACTGGATTCCTGCTTTCGCAGGAATGACAATTATTTATTTGAACCAGCGTTTAATATATTGAACTGCATCATATAAATCCGTTGCATAAAAATCAATTTCATTTACACAATGTGGATGTTCTTTTTTTCCATATCCGGTAGAGACCAAAATACTTTTTGCTCCAACACTTTTTCCTGCACGAATATCCATACACTTATCCCCAACCAAAAAAGAGTTTTGTAAATTATAGTGATATTTTTTTTGTGCTTGAAGTAACATTCCGGGTTTTGGTTTCCGACATTCACATTCTACAAAATATTTTCCTTGTTTTTCTGATATTGGCGGATAATGGGGACAGTAAAAATAATCGGTAACAAAAGCATGGTGGGTTTGTAATTGTTCGTTTAGTGTGTGATGAATTTTTTGTAAATCTTCTTCTGTAAAATATCCACGTGCTATTCCGGATTGATTGGTAATAACAATTACTGGTATGTGTAATTCATTTAATTCGCGAATTGCTTCGGCACTGCGTGGAATGAGTGATAACTGTTCTGGTGATGAAAGAAAATCCACATCCACATTGATAGTGCCATCTCTATCTACAAAAACAGCAAAATCATTTTTTTTCATTTAAGAAGTTTTTGATATAAATCAATATATTTTTCTGCAGAACTTTTCCAAGAAAAATCTGCACTCATACCATTCTTTATTAACTTCATCCACTTTGTAGGATTTTCGTATGTTTTAATTGCTTGCTGAATTGTTTTTAATAATTCTTTTCCATCATATTTTGAAAACTTAAAACCATTTCCATTCGGTTTTGCAGCATCAATAATAGTATCATCTAAACCACCAGTTGCTCGCACAATGGGAATTGTTCCGTATTTCAAACTATACATTTGATTTAATCCACAAGGCTCATAACGCGATGGCATAAGATACATATCACTTCCTGCTTCTATTAAATGAGCAAGTTCTTCGTTAAAAGTGAATTCCACACCAACTTTTTTTGGATATTTTTTTCGGAGTTTGGCAAAGAAATCTTGGTAACGTTCTTCACCAGTTCCCAACACAATAAGTTGTATATCCATTTTCATGAACTTATCACTAATTTCTTTTATTAAATCAATTCCTTTTTGGTCAACCAAACGACTAACCATTCCAATCAGCGGAACACCTTCTTGATATTCTAAACCAAATTTAGAAAGTAGTTCTCTTTTGTTTTCTTGCTTTCCTTCTATTGAATCACTATCATAACGCTGTGTGATAAATTTATCTGTTTCAGGATTCCATAATTCTTCATCAATACCATTTAAAATTCCATAAAGATTGGATTTTCTTTTGTGAAGAATTCCTTCCAATCCACAACCATAATCTTCGGAACTGCAAATTTCTTTTGCATATTTTTCACTGACGGTGGTAATAATATCAGAATACAATAATCCGGCTTTCATGCAATTCATTTTTCCATAAAACTCTACACCATTAATACCAAAAACTTCTTGTGGTAATCCGGTTTTGAGAAATGATGCTTGAGGAAATATTCCTTGATATGCCAAATTATGAATAGTAAATACTGTTTTGATATTTTTAAAAAACTCATCATCTTTATAAAGAGTTTTGAGATAGACTGGAATTAAACCGGTTTGCCAATCATTGCAATGAATAATATCCGGTTGCCAGCCCAAAAGTTTTAGTGTTTCCAACACTCCGCGACAAAAGAAAATAAATCGCTCATCATTATCAACATACTCTTTGTTGCTTTTTGGATTGACATACAAACCTTGACGAGAACCAAAATATTCTTTGTTTGCTAAAAAATAGACTTGAACTTTTGTTTTAATGCTGTTAACAAATGAAGAATTGACACTTCCTATTTTGGTATCGTATGCAGTGGGAATGGGAATTTCTCGGAGGCGGAGAACGTCATGAAGCAAAAATCTTCTATCACTAATAAAACCATATCGCGGCATCATAATGCGGATTTCGTGCTTCATTTCTCGCACCATTTGTGGTAAGGCACGGGAAACTTCTCCTAAACCACCTGTTTTTGCAAATGGTTCAACTTCACTGGAAACAAAAAGTATGTTCAATGGTTTTGCCATAACGTGTTCTACCCTTCAAAAAAGTAAGTTTTGCCTTGAAAGATAAGAATTTTTCAGGTTATTTCCAATGAAACAAATTTATGGCTTTGACTTTGAAAAAAAATTCTGTACTTTCGGAAAAATACATTGTGAAGCACAGCGTCATTCCCGCATGTTTTTAGCGGGAATCCATATTTAAAAAAATCTAGATTCCTGCTTTCGCAGGAATGACATTTATTACAAAATAAAATTAGAATCTTATACGTGAAAAACATTTTTAAAAAAATACACTATCTTTTTTTCCCCCCTCCAAAAAAATATTCTTCATTATATTCTCTTATAGATTTTCCAAAACTTCAACAAACACTTTCTTACTCTATTATAAATAAAGATATTTTTGTTCAAGCACTTCTCCACAGTTCATTTATTCCTCCCGCACCAATTCCGGATTTTCAATCCAATGAACGTTTTGAATTTATTGGTGATGCTGTGTTGGATTTAGTTGTTGGCGAATATGTATTCTTACAACACACTTCTGTTGATGAAGGAAAACTTACCGTTCTTCGTTCACAATTAGTGAACCGAAAAGCACTCATTTATTATGCAAAAGAACTTCACCTGCACAATTTTCTTTTAATTGTTCCAAACGGAACAAATGAAAAAGGATTAGAAACAATTTTAGGAGATACTTTTGAAGCAATTATCGCAGCAATATATCTTGATGGCGGATTAGAAAAAGCAAAAAAATTTATTTCTCACCAAATACACAAAGCGTTAGAAAATGGATTTTTAAATTTGGTAGAAAGAAATTTTAAAAGTGAATTATTGGAAATTACTCAAGCACAGAAAAAAGGAATTCCACGATATGTATTTGTAAATGAAGAAGGTCCAGAACACGATAAAATTTTTACGATGGAAGTTTTTATCGGAAATACTTCTTACGGAATTGGAACAGGAAAAAATAAAAAAGAAGCCGAACAATTTGCTGCGAAGGAAGCTCTTGCCCGCCTCACCCAATAGGTATCACATAGTGTGATACCCTTCTAAATCTCAAAATATTTTTTTACATTGTAATCTGTAAATAAAAAAAAATTTATCCAAAAAATGGATTCCCGCTAAAAACGTGCGGGAATGACAATGTACTTTACCAAACTATTTTTCATTTTAAACTATCAACTTTCCATCATATATGAATCTTACAACTACCTCACACGAAAAATTTCAACACCGACATATCGGACCAAATCCACAAGAAACACAAGAAATGCTCAAAACAATTGGAGCATCTTCAATAGAACAATTAATAGAACAAACAGTCCCATCACAAATCCGTTTAAAAAAATCACTTCAACTTCCAACAGCAATGACAGAAAGTGAAGTGTTGGAATACGTCAAAAAAATTTCGCAAGAAAATACTGTTTTTAAATCCTACATCGGAATGGGATATTACGGAACACACACACCAACCGTCATCTTACGAAATATTTTGGAAAATCCGGGTTGGTACACACAATACACACCATATCAAGCAGAAATTGCACAAGGTAGATTGGAAGCATTACTCAATTTTCAAACAATGGTTATTGATTTAACAGGAATGCAAATTGCTAACGCCTCTTTGTTGGATGAAGCAACTGCAGCAGCAGAAGCAATGACAATGGTATTTTCTGTAAAAGATGAAAAGAAAGGAAATGTTTTTTTTGTTTCCGAAGAATGTTTTCCTCAAACAATTGACGTATTAAAAACTCGTGCAACACCGTTAGGAATAGAATTACAAATTGGAAATCACAACATCGTTACTTTTGATGAAAAAATTTTTGGAGTGTTTTTACAATATCCGGCAAACAATGGAGCAATTTATGATTATTCCGAAATTTGCAAAAAAGCAAAATCCAACAACACAGCAGTTATTGTTGCAGCGGATTTATTAAGTTTAACATTACTCACTCCTCCGGGAGAATTTGGCGCTGATATTGTTGTAGGAAATGCACAACGTTTTGGTGTTCCAATGGGTTATGGCGGACCTCACTCGGCATTTCTCGCTGCAAAAGAAGATTACAAACGCCACATGCCCGGAAGAATTATCGGAGTTTCTGTTGATGCCAATGGCAACACTGCGTATCGCATGGCATTGCAAACACGAGAGCAACACATCCGCCGCGAAAAAGCAACCAGTAATATTTGCACTGCACAAGTTCTGCTCGCAATTATGTCCAGCATGTATGCAGTCTATCACGGTCCGGAAGGATTAAAAAATATTGCAAAACGTGTTCATGCACTTACACAAACGTTGGCAAATGGATTGAAAAGTTTGGGCTTCAAACAAAAAAATGAAAATTATTTCGATACACTCAACGTAGAAATTTCTGACAGTAATCTCTTAAAGAAAAAATTACAAGAACAAAAAATTAATGTAAGATTTTTTGATAATAATACTATTAGCATATCATTAGATGAAACAATAACACTTTTAGATATTCAACAACTTCTCACAGTTTTTTCATCAATAAAAAATATTTCTGTAGATAATCAAAAAATGCAATCGTTTTCTCAAGGACTTTCTTTACAATGGAAAGATTCTCTCACTCGAAAATCTGCATTTCTTACACATCCTGTATTTAATAAACATCATTCCGAAACAGAAATGTTACGGTATATTCATTCGCTTGAACAAAAAGATTTATCATTAAATTTTTCTATGATTCCGCTTGGTTCTTGCACAATGAAACTTAATGCAACAACAGAAATGCTGCCAATAACATGGAGTGAATTTGGAAATCTTCATCCATTTGCTCCACTGGAACAAACACAGGGTTACAAAAAAATTATTACTGAATTAGAAAATGCGTTAAAAGAAATTACCGGATTTTCCGCTGTTTCATTACAACCAAATTCCGGAGCACAAGGTGAATACGCGGGTTTAATGGTTATCAGAAAATATTTTCAAGAAAAAAAACAAACACAACGCAATGTTGCACTCATCCCTTCATCCGCACACGGAACAAATCCTGCAAGTGCTGTAATGGCAGGAATGACTGTTGTGGTAACAAAATGTGATGAGAATGGAAATATTGATGTTGCAGATTTAAAACAAAAAGCCGAACAATACAAAGATACACTCGCTGCTTTGATGGTAACTTATCCATCAACACATGGAGTGTTTGAAGAAAGCATTCAAGAAATTTGTGCAATCATTCATCAATACGGCGGACAGGTGTATATGGATGGTGCAAACATGAACGCACAAGTCGGACTCACAAGTCCGGCAGTAATTGGAGCCGATGTTTGTCATATCAACTTGCACAAAACATTTTGCATTCCGCACGGTGGAGGTGGTCCGGGAATGGGACCAATTTGTGTTGCAGAACATTTAGCACCGTTTCTTCCGGGACATTCTGTTGTTTCTATGGAAATAGAAAAACCAATGACTGCGGTTTCTGCTGCTCCTTGGGGAAGCGCCAGCATTTTGTTGATTTCCTACATGTATATAAAAATGATGGGCGGTGATGGTTTAACTGATGCAACAAAATACGCAATTCTCAACGCGAACTATATGAAAACTCTTTTGGAAAAAGAATTTGATATTTTATACGTTGGTAAAAATGGACGCATTGCTCACGAAATGATTGTTGATATGCGAAAATTTAAAACATCCGCCGGAATTGAAGTGGAAGATATTGCAAAACGTTTAATGGATTATGGTTTTCACGCACCAACAGTTTCCTTCCCTGTTCCCGGAACATTAATGATTGAACCAACTGAAAGTGAAAACAAAGAAGAGTTAGATAAATTTTGCGATGCATTAATTTCTATCAAAAAAGAAATTCAAGAAATTGAATCCGGAAAATACGATAAAACTGATAATGTACTTAAAAATGCTCCACACACTGCTGCAACAGTTATTTCCGATGAGTGGAAACATTCTTACTCACGAGAAAAAGCAGCATATCCAATTTCATCATTAAAGAAAAATAAATTCTGGCCCAGCGTTGGAAGAATTAATAATGCATTTGGTGATAGACAGTTGGTGTGTAGTTGTCCGCCGATTGAGGATTATAAATAAAACAATCTTATGAATATCGCACTCCTCGGACACGGAAAAACTGGAAAAGAAATTGAAAAAATTCTCTTAGAACGGAATCATACTATTGTAGAAATTTTCACATCAAAAAATCTGTTAACGGATAAAAAATTAGAATCACTAAAAAATAATCATACAGATTGCTGTATAGATTTTTCAACACCAGAAACAGTGTATCAAAATATTGAAAGAATTATTTCACACAATATTCCCATTATTGTTGGAACAACAGGATGGAATTCTCAAATAGAAGAGATAAAAAAAATCGTGCAATTACATAACGGAGCAATGGTGTACGGTTCTAATTTTTCTATTGGAGCAAATATTTTTTTCAAACTTGCTTCGTACACTGCACAATTATTAAATAATTTTTCAGAATATGATATTGCCCTTCACGAAATTCATCACATCTTAAAAAAAGATTCTCCGAGTGGAACAGCTTTAACCATTGCTAATGCAATTCTCGAAAAATTACAACGAAAAAATTCACTACAATATTCTACAGAAAAACCAATACAAAAAAATGAACTCCTTGTTACTAGTTCTCGAATTGGTTCAGTTATTGGTACACACACCATTCATTGTAATTCCGTTGCAGATGATATTGAACTCACTCACCGTGCACATAACAGAAACGGATTTGCATTAGGTGCAGTGTTAGCAGCAGAATGGATTCAAAATAAAAAAGGAATTTTTACAGTAGAAGAGTTTTTGTTTAGTGACTTTATTTAAAAATATTATGAGTTATCATATCCAATTATATAGAACCGAAGTAATGAAAAAATATCTTGATGCACAAAAAGAAGATTTTTTCGAAAATGAAGAAAATATTTTACCATTTACATTAGAACAAAAAGACTATTTAAAAAATAGACTACTTAAATACAGTTACTTTATTGAAAATGAAAAGGGAGATAATATTCTTTTTGGTTTTGAAGATGACAAAAGTGTAAGTGCTTTATTAACTAATAATTGCCTTTCTTTTTCTGCTACAGGTGAAGGAATATTTGAAATTAGTATGACATCATCAGAATTTACTGATAATGAAGAATTCAAAAAATTTGACCCACAAAATGGAGGTTGGGAAGAAATCTAAATTGGACCTCAAAGATTTTCAAAATCTGTGCAATCTTAATACAAAAACCACAAAATAATTTTTAAAAACATAGAAAGGTTACACAACACAATGTCATCAACATTTTCATTTCGCGGAACAGCAACAGCAATTGTTACACCAATGTTACCCGATACTTCTATTGATGTAGAATCACTAAAAAAATTAGTTGACTTTCAAATCTCCAACGGCATTAACGGATTGGTTCCCTGCGGAACAACCGGAGAAACAGCAACACTTGACCATTCTGAACATCACCTTGTAATGGATATTGTTGCAGAGCAAACTCAAGGACGTGTTCCCATCATCATTGGTGCAGGAAGTAATTCCACCAAAGAAGCAATCTCACTCACCAAACACGCTCGCGAAATCGGAGCAAACGCTGTTCTTTCCATCACGCCATATTACAACAAGCCAACGCAAAAAGGATTGTTTGAACATTACAAAGCCATCACTGATGCCGTTGATATTCCTGTTATTCTTTATAATGTGCCGAGCAGAACCGGTTGCAATATGCTTCCGGAAACCGTACTCAAAATTGCAGAACTTCCCAATATTTCCGGAATTAAAGAAGCATCAGGAAATCTTTCACAAGTGATGGAAATTTTATTGCACAAGCCAAAAAATTTCACTGTGCTTTCCGGTGATGATGCATTAACACTTCCCTTAATGGCACTTGGTGCTGATGGAGTTATTTCTACAGTTTCTAATGAAGTACCAAAAGAATTTTCAAAAATGGTACAGTTATGCTTAGAAGGAAAATTTTTAGAAGCACGAGCCATTCACGAAAAATTATTTACATTGATGAATTTGAATTTTATCGAAACCAATCCCATTCCCGTAAAAAGTGCATTAGCAATGATGGGAAAAATTCAAGAAATGTACCGCTTACCATTAGCACCAATGTCCGCCGATAATCGTTTCACTTTGCGAAGAGCGTTAGAAGAATTACAATTAGTAGGAAAGAAATAATGAAACTCACACTAAAAAATCTTCCGGAAATTATTCTTCAAGCATACACTTCTCCACCATCACAAAAAAATGGCGAAAAAATTTTCTCGTACTTTCTTTCTTTATTAGATGAAGGGAAAATTCGTTCAGCGGAAAAAATTGGCAATGAATGGAAAGTTAACGAATGGGTAAAAAAAGGAATTTTATTCGGATTTCGTTTAGGAAAACTCAAAAAAATTTCTTCACCATCACCTTGGAATTTTTTCGATAAACACACCATCCCAACAAAAAATAGTACACTCAAAAATTCTGTACGCATTGTTCCCGGCGGAACAACCATCCGAAAAGGTGCGTACGTTGCACCATCAGTAATAGTAATGCCGCCAGCGTACATCAATATTGGAAGTTATGTAGGAAGCGGAACAATGGTAGATTCCCACGCACTTGTTGGTTCCTGTGCACAAATTGGAGAAAAAGTTCATCTCAGTGCAGCGGCACAAATTGGCGGAGTGTTAGAACCAATCGGAGCAATGCCCGTTATTATTGAAGATGAAGTGATGATTGGCGGAAATTGCGGAATTTATGAAGGAACTATTGTAAAAAAGCGAGTAGTGCTTGGTTCAGGAGTTTTACTAACCGCTTCTACTCCAGTGTATGATTTAGTAAATAAAACTATCATCAAAAAAAACGCACAGGGTTCGTTAGTAATTCCGGAAAATGCTGTCGTTGTTGCTGGTTCACGTGGGATTACCAATGATTTTGCAAAAGAACATCAATTAAGTATCTACACACCACTCATTATAAAATATCGAGATGAAAAAACTGATGCACGAACTGCATTAGAAGATTTTTTGAGATAATTGAAAAAATAACTCTGCCAGAGTTTGTAATAACATCATTTTGAAATCCTTCCCCATTTCCGTATATTAGTAGCAAAAACTTTGAACACGAAATTGATTATTGCTATTGATGGACCTGCAGGAGCGGGAAAAAGTACCACTGCAAAACTTGTTGCCTCACAACTCGGTTATCTCCACATAGATACAGGAGCAATGTATCGAGCAATCACACTCAAAGTTCTTCGCAACAACATTGATATAAAAAATACTTCCGCTGTTATACAACTTGTGTCATCAACCTCCATTCAACTTCATAATGTTGATGGAAAACTTTCAGTATTGTTGGATGGTAAAGATGTAACACATACTATTCGCACTTCAGAAGTAACAAAATTTGTCAGCACCATTAGTGCAATACCAGAAATACGAAATTTACTCGTACAAGAACAACGAAAAATTGCACAACATGGAAATGTTGTTTTAGAAGGACGAGATATTGGAACCGTAGTTTTCCCCAATGCGGACGTAAAAATTTTTATGATTGCGAATGTTACAGAACGAGCAACACGAAGAGCAAAAGAATTAGAAGAAAAAGGAATACAAATTTCTGTCGCAGAATTAGAAAAAGAAATTCACGAACGTGATACTCAAGATTCACTTCGCGAAATAAGTCCATTAAAAAAAGCAGAAGATGCAATTATTTTAGATACAACACATCTCACCATTCCGCAACAAGTAGATTTTATTGTATCAAAAGTAAAAGAAAAAAAATATGAAAGTAACCGTCGATAAAAATTCCGGATTTTGCTGGGGAGTTGTTCGCACTGTCGATATTGCTGAACAAGAATTGGAAGACTCCGGAAAATTGTATTCATTAGGAGAAATCATACACAATCCTGTAGAAATTGAACGGCTTGAAGAAAAAGGCTTACACACAGTCCGACATGAAGATTTAGAAAATATTAAAGATGGAAAAATCCTTATCCGAGCACACGGTGAACCACCATCTACTTATAAAAGAGCAAAAGAACTTGGCATAACATTAATAGATGCAACATGTCCCGTTGTAACAAAAGTGCAAGAACGCATTCGTAAATATTATGATAAAGGATTTCAAATTGTAATTTTTGGAAAAAAAGAACACGCGGAAGTTATTGGCTTGGTTGGACACACCAACAATACAGCAATTGTCATAAAATCTGTAGAAGAATTACACAAAATTGATTTTACCAAAAACACTGTGTTATTTTCTCAAACCACAATGGATAAAGCAACGTTCTATCAAATTCGTGATGAAATCAAAAAGAAAATTCAAGCAGAATTTGAAGTTGGAACGTTTGAAGAAATGGCGATAGATTTTCATGCAAAAGATACTATTTGCGGACAGGTTTCCGGAAGAGATAAAAAATTACGAGAATTTTCTAAAAGTAATGATGTAATGATTTTTGTCGCCGGAAAAATGAGTTCTAACGGAAAAGTATTATATCACATTGCAAAAGAAGAAAATCCGAAAACATATTTTATAGAAGACGAAAAAGAATTGCAGAAAGAATGGTTTCAAGGAGTAGAAACTGTGGGAATCAGCGGAGCAACTTCCACACCACAATGGCTCATGGAACGAGTAAAAAGTGCAATTGAAATAATAAAACTATGATTAAATGATTTTCTTGATAACTATGATTTTTTTGAATACATAATTTACATAAAAAATTTACAGTCATCCCAATAAACAAATCCACAAACTAATTACACCATAATTACATTCGTACCTCATTATAAATATTCGATGACTGGTTTATAATACGTACAAGTAATTATCAGGAGACATAATGAAAAAACAAAATAATCTCGTTGATGATGATATTGTAGAAGAAAAACAATATACAGACGAGGAGTATAAACAACTCACCGCAATGTACGAAGGTACCTTAAGCAAAATCACCCAAGGCGAAATTGTGAAAGGAAGAATCGTACACATCGGTGAAAGCGAAGTATCGTTAGATATCGGATTCAAATCTGAAGGAACACTTCCCCGCAATGAATTTCCAAACATCAATGATTTAAAAGTTGGAGATGAAGTTGAAGTCTTTTTAGAAAGCATTGAAGATAAAGATGGACAACTTGTACTTTCACGAAAACGCGCAGACTTTATGCGAATGTGGGAACGCGTCAATCAAGCATACAAAACCGGAGAAGTTATTCGCGGAAAATGTTTGCGAAGAATCAAAGGCGGAATTGTGGTTGACCTTTTAGGAATGGAAGCATTTCTTCCCGGTTCACAAATTGACGTACGACCAGTGCGAGATTTTGATGCACTCATCGGAAAAGAAATGGATTTCCGCGTTGTTAAAATCAACAGTCCAGCAGAAAACGTTGTTATCAGCCACAAAGTTCTTATCGAAGAATCCATGGCAGACCAACGCAAAGCAGTACTCAGCGGTTTAGAAAAAGGACAAATTTTGGAAGGAACGGTAAAAGCTATTTCCGATTTTGGTATTTTCGTAGACCTTGGCGGTGTTGATGGACTTATTCATATCACCGACCTTTCTTGGGGACGTATCGGACATCCATCTGAAGTTTTAAAATTAGACCAAACAGCAAATGTTGTTGTGTTAGATTTTGATATGGAAAAAAAACGTATCTCACTTGGTTACAAACAACTTCAACCACATCCATGGGAAAATATCGAAACAAAATATCCACTTGGCACAAAAGTAAAAGGCAAAGTTGTTTCTCTTACCGATTACGGTGCATTCATTGAAATTGAAAAAGGAATTGAAGGACTTATTCACGTTTCTGAAATGAGTTGGACACAACATGTAAAACATCCATCACAAATGGTGGCAATGGGACAAATTGTTGAAGCAGTTATTCTTTCCTTAGATAAAGAAAGCAAAAAAATCTCAATGGGAATTAAACAACTTCAACCAGACCCATGGGGAGATATTTTGGCGAGATTCCCTCTCAACTCACAACATAAAGGAATTGTTAGAAACCTTACACCATTCGGAGTATTTGTTGAATTAGCAGAAGGTGTTGATGGACTTGTTCACATTTCTGATTTATCGTGGACAAAGAAAATTCGTCACCCCGGCGAAGTGGTAAAAAAAGGTGATGCAATCGATGTTGTTATTCTCG
>CALETH010000118.1 GCA_937920105.1 uncultured Bacteroidota bacterium | reverse complement strand
ATACGAGATCAGATCTGGTGACTGGAGTTCAGACGTGTGCTCTTCCGATCTAGAGATGGAAAAGTAAATTATAGTAATACAATTGAAGTTATTACACTACCCAAAAGTGTTGAGTTATTTCAAAACTTCCCCAATCCATACAATCCGACAACAACAATCAACTATCAATTGCCAAACAATAATTTTGTAACCTTAAAAGTATATAATCTTTTAGGAGAAGAAATTGCAACATTAGTAAATGGAGAAGTAGAAGCAGGAGTACATGAAGTACAATTTGATGGAAGTAAGTTATCTAGTGGAATATATTTTTATAAACTCACCGCCGGAAAATTTACCGAAATCAAAAAAATGATGTTGATAAAATAGTATTCAGAAAGTCAGAATTCGGTAGTCAGTAAAGTAGGGGAGTATTTGAGAAATAGCCACGACCTTTAGGCCGTGGAACAAAATCACTAAAACCATAATGGACTTTAGTCCAAATAAGTAAAAAGAGCGGATTTGTCCCATTTATGTGGGATGAAAAATCCGCTCTTAATTTTTTAACATTGTCATTCCTGCGAAAGCAGGAATCCATTTTTTAAATCATGAACGCACAAAAAATTTCCACAATAATTTTTGACCTTGGTACTGTATTAATCAATATAGATGTACATGCCTTTGCGAATACACTTGGTTTGCGTACGGAAGAACAACGTCTTCCATATAAAGATGACATCAAAAAAAATATTATTCGTTACGAAAGTGGGAAAATTACTACCGAACAATTTATAGAAGAAAATAGAAAAATATTTCAGAATAAATTTTCACCACAGGAAATACAAAACGCATGGAACAATATTTTGCTTGGAGAAAACGAAGAAATAAATTTTATTGTAGAAAAAATTCAAAAAAAATATCACACCGCAATTTTAAGTAATACTAGCGCAGTTCACTGGGAAATAGCATTACACTATCCCATCGTAAAAAAGTTTTACAAATATTTTCTTTCATTTGAAATTGGCTATGTTAAACCACAACAAGAAATTTATCATCATGTTGTACAATCTATGAGTACACCTCCCAACACCATTCTTTTTATTGATGATATTGCAGAAAATATTGATGGAGCAAAATCCTGCGGAATAAACGGAATTGTTTTTGAAAATGCTATGCAACTAGAAAGTGAATTTCAAAAATTATCATTGATATAATCAAATACCAACCCTGCCAGAATTTAAAAATTCTGGCAGGGTTATGTTACGTATCACACCAATCAAAAAAAATAATTTATTTTCAAAAAGTAGTTTGACTTTTGCAAAGAATTTAGTAATTTTCATGTGGAGTAAAGTGGGTTAAAGTGGGTATAAAGGGAAAATTACTATAATTTTTTATGTCATCGTTTAAAGGGTCATATCAATACACTGTTGATGATAAAAGCCGCATCAACATTCCATCTAAAATGCGAAAATATATTTCGCGTGAAGCAAAAAATACATTCACCATTACTCGTGGATTTGAAACATGTATTTTTATGTATCCTAATGATGAATGGTTAAAATTAGAAACAACAATTCGCAAATTAATTTCTACTGACCCCAAACATCGCTTCTTTACCAGAACACTTCTTCAATGGGCAACGGAAGCAGAACTTGATACTCAATCTCGAATTACACTTCCCAAAGAACTTTTGCAATTTGCACATATCGAAAATGAGATACTCATTATCGGAGTATTGGAACGTATTGAATTGTGGAATCCGAAACTCTTTAAAGAATACGAACGAAAACAAAAAGAAACGTACGAAAATGTTGCTGCAACAGTATTTCAATCTTTAAAAGAGTAATGAGTGTAAAAGGAGAATATCATCAACCCGTACTGCTTGATGAAGTGATAGAATATCTCATCACAATTTCACAGGGAATGTATGTTGATGGAACGTTGGGTGGTGGTGGACACGCAGAAAAAATTCTCGAAAAAATTTTTCCACACGGAAAACTTCTTGCTATCGATGCTGATGAAGATTCACATCGTTATGCAAAAACAAGATTACAGCGTTTTCAATCCAATTGTATTTTCGTTCACGATAATAGTGTTCATCTTCGTTCTATTTTTCAAACTCACAATGTTTCATCTATTCAAGGTTTGTTGTTAGACCTTGGGGTTTCTTCCTATCAGTTAGATGAACCGAGTAAAGGTTTTTCTTTTAGAGCGGATGAAAAATTGGATATGAGAATGGATTCACGAAGTGTGCTTGATGCAGCAATAATTCTCAATACATATTCCGAAGAACAACTTGCAGAAATTTTTTGGGAATATGGAGAAGAAAAGTTTTCCCGAAGAATTGCAAAAGCAATTATAGAATATAGAGTGGAAAAAAAAATTTCCACTACTGGTGAATTGGTAAAAATTGTAGAAAAAATTGTCTTCCAAAAATTTCTTACAAAATCATTAGCAAGAATTTTTCAAGCGTTACGAATAGTAGTCAACAATGAATTATTGCATTTGCAAAAAATATTAGAAGATGTTGTTCCATTTCTTGCTACAGGTGCAAGAATAGTTGTTATCTCATACCATTCCCTTGAAGATAGAATCGTAAAGAATTTTTTTTCACAATATTCGGCAACAAGTATTCCATCAGGAAATAAACTTGTTGCAGATACAATAATAGAACCCCAACTTCGTCTTCTCACAAAGAAACCCATTGTGGCTTCAATAGAAGAACAAGAAAAAAATCCGCGTTCACGAAGTGCAAAAATGAGAGTTGCGGAGAAGGTGTGAAATAGAAATTAATTGTCATTCCCATGAAAATGGGAATCCAGCAAAAATTTAAAATGGATTCCCGCTTAAAACATGCGGGAATGACGAATGTTTAAAAAGAAACAATGCCAAAAAATACTAACAATACTTTTGATGCTGAAGAAACATCAAGTTCAACGGATAGGCAAATTTATAATGGTGATTTTTCTTCCGGAGAATCAAAAGCAACATCCGGAACTAAAACACGTTCCAATAAAAAAGTAACAAAAAGAAAATATTCTACATTTAGTATTGTAAGTTTTTTATTCGTCCTTGCCGTGTTAGGTGTTCTGTATACAGGAAACGTTATCCGTGTAAATCATCTTGCAAAAGAAGTGAATGATTTAAATCAACAATACAACTCTATTATAAGTGCGAATGAAATTTTGAAGGCAGAAATTAATAGAAAATCCAGTTTTGGAAAAATTAGTGCTGTTGCACAAGAAAAAGTTGGCTTAGTAAATCCAAAAGCAGCCCCAATAGTATTTGAAATTGATGAAGATAAAATTTCTGATTTACAAAGTGTAAAAATTCATAAAAGCGAATGAAAGTTTTTAATTCAGAAAAAAAACAAACAAACGACTTTGTTATTCCATCACAACAAATTCACAAAGTCAATCAAAAAGATAGCAGATTGCTAACTGTGAAAATAGTATTACTGCTATTATTTGCGATTGCATCATTGCGTTTGTTGCAAATTCAAGTAATAGAAGCACCATCGTACCAAGATATTGCACGAAAACAGTACGAAGCAAAAATGATACTTCCTGCAGAGCGTGGAATTATGTATGACCGTAATGGAAATGTCTTAGTTTCTAATTCGCAATATGTTTCTTTTGCTGCGGACCCAAAAATTGTTGGGAATGATGTAAAAGAAGTTGCAAAAAAATTTTCTGCAATGTTTGGAAAACCTGAAAGCGAATATATTGAAAAACTTCGCGTTAAAAAAAGGTTTGTATGGATGGAACGATATGTTCGTTCTGATATCGCTGAAAAATTTTTTGAAAAAAAAATAGAAGGTATTGTTGAAGTGAAAGAACCAAAACGATTGTATCATTATGATGAGACAGCAGGTCAAGTTCTTGGCATTATCAATGCTGAAGGAAAAGGTGTGAGTGGTGCGGAATTTACCTTTAACAAAAAACTTCGTGGTGAAGATGGTTTTGTAATTATGCAAAAAGATGGAAGGGGAAATAAACGTCCTTCCGTAGAATATCCACGTCAAGAACCAATAAGTGGTAATTCGCTTTCATTAACAATTGATATTACTTATCAATCTATTGTAGAAGAAGAATTGAGAAAAGGCGTAGAGCGAACAAATTCTGATGCTGGAATTGCAGTAATGGTGCAGCCAAAAACTGGGGAAATTCTTGCAATGGCAAATTATCCCAGCGTTAATCCCAACAAAGTAACAAATCTTGAAGTATTAAAAAATCGTACTATTGCTGATATGTATGAGCCGGGTTCAGTATTTAAAATTGTTACGGTAACAACTGCATTGCAGCATAAATTAGTAACGCTTGATAAAGTTTTTAATGTAGAGAATGGAAGATACAAAATTGCATTAACGAAAAATGAAAGTCGCGTTATTACAGATTTTCATCCATTTAAAACTCTTACGTTTGCAGAAGGTGTTGCACAATCAAGTAATATTATGATGGCAAAATTGAGTAATACAATTGGTCCGGAAAGATTATATGCACAAGCAAAAAATTTTGGTTTTGGAATGCCGACAGGAATTGAACTTTCTGGTGAAGTGAGTGGTGATGTAAAAAGTCCGGAAGAGTGGTCTCAAACAACATTAAATACCATGGCATATGGATATGAAGTTGGTGTAACACCGTTGCAAATGGCAATGGCGTACGCAGCTATTGCGAATGATGGTGTGTTGATGAAGCCGTACATTATTCAAAAAGAAACTGATGCAAGTGGTGATGTTGTATATAGTGGAGAAGCACAACCTGTGCGACGTGTTATTCCGAAAGATATTGCACAAACGATGAAAGATTTGTTAGTAAAAGTAGTGGAAGAAGGAACGGGTGATGGGGCAAAGATTCCGGGAACAAGTATTGCAGGAAAAACTGGAACATCGCGAAAATATGTGAACGGAAAATATGAAGAGGGAAGTTATACTGCATCTTTTGTTGGATTTTACCCAGCGGAAAATCCTGAAATAGTATGTTTGGTAATTTTAGATAAACCGAAAGTTGGTGGTTACACTGGTGGTACAACAAGTGCTCCAATATTTAAAGCAATCGCAGAACGTATTATCAACAATAAGGGAATGTTCACTTCAGTAGAAAAACCAAAAGAGGAACAAGAAGAAAAATTTGAAGAAATAAAAACTCCCGGGAAAATTCCTGATGTTCAAAATATTGCAGTGGAAGAAGCAAAAGAAATTTTAGAAGAAAATAAATTGCGTTACAAAATTTCCGGAAAGGGAACGATTGTGCAAAAACAATCTCCACTTCCCGGAAAAATTGCCAAAGAAAAAGATATTGTTCAACTCACTCTTGTTGATACATCAATAGTGCATCGCGTGGTAACTGTACCAAATGTTTGTGGAATGAGTATTCGCCAAGCAATGAACACATTAACAGCGAAAAATGTAAAAGTTGTTTTCGCAGGTTCGGGGGTTGTTATTCGTCAAACCCCAACAGCTGGAACAGCATTAAAAAATGGAATGAAAGTAATGTTGTATTGTGAACCAAAAACTATTGCGTTGCAGTAATTCAAAAAATCTATGAAACTTTCTCAACTTCTTGAAGGAATTTCTGTTCTCAAAATGTTTCAAACCATGTACGGAAAAATGGTTGTTACTCATGATGTTGAGATAAGTGGAATTGCGTACGATTCTCGTACAGTGGAAAGAGGAAATATTTTTGTTGCACTCAAAGGTGTTGCTTCCGATGGACATCGTTTTCTTCAATCGGCAATAGATAAAGGTGCAAAAGTACTTGTTGTTCAAGATGATAATTCAATACCAGATTCTTTTTGCATGCATGCAGGTGTGGTAAAAATTGTTGTGGAAAATACACGAAAAGTGCTCGCTCAACTTTCCGCAAATTATTATCACCATCCAACAAAAAAATTACAATGTATTGGTGTTACCGGAACAAATGGAAAAACCACAACAACATTTTTGCTCAAACAATTATTAGAAAAAAATCCAAAACATAAAGTTGGACTTATTGGTACGGTAGAATATCACATTGGTGATGAAAAAATTTCTGCAACACACACAACACCGGAATCTTTAGAATTGCAAAAACTTTTTTCACAAATGGTAGAGAAACAATGTACTCATGTAGTTATGGAAGTTTCATCTCACGCACTTCATCAATATAGAGTGTATGGAATAGAATTTGCCGCTGCAGTATTTACCAATCTTACACAAGACCATTTGGATTATCATAATACTATGGAAGAATATTTTTCTGCAAAAAAAATATTCTTTGATTCTCTTACAGAAAAAGCCATTGCTGTAAGTAATGGAGATGCTGAGTATGGTGAAAAAATTATTGTGAATACCAAAGCAAAAAAAGTTTTTTACGGAATACATTCTTCCGCAGATGTTGTTGCGAAAAATATTTTACTGACAATAAATGGTTTTCAATGTGAAGTTGATGGAAAGAAAATACAAACATCGTTAGTTGGAAAATTTAACATTTATAATTTTCTTGCTGCATATACAACAGTAATAAAACTTGGTTATGAAATAGAAAATTCAACAATACAATCGCTTCAACCTGCTCCGGGAAGATTTGAGCAATTTCATTCTCCACAAGGTTGGCTTGCTATTGTAGATTATGCTCATACACCAGATGGTTTTAAAAATTGTTTGCAAGCCATTCATGATATTTTGCCAAAAAATCGTAATAATAAAATTTATATCATTTTTGGTGCTGGTGGAGACCGTGATAAAACAAAACGTCCATTGATGGGAGCAATTGCTGAACAATTAAGTGATGTTGTTGTAATTACGGAAGACAATCCGCGAACAGAAAATTTGCAAGTCATTATTGATGATATTTGTAGAGGAATACAAAATCGTGAAAAAATAATTATTGAGGTTGACCGTCGTAAAGCGATTGAAAAAACTTTATCTCTTGCTCGCAGCGGTGATGTAGTATTGCTTGCTGGTAAAGGGCATGAAAATTATCAAATTATTGGAAAAGAAAAACATTATTTCAGTGATAAAGAAATTGTAAAAGAATATATTGCTAAACATGTATGAATTTATTATTGAATGATTTTCAACAACTTTTCAACGCGAAAATTTACAACGAAAGATTTTTTAAAAAAGTTACAGGGATTTCTACTGATTCCCGCACAGTAAAAAAAGAAAACGTTTTTTTTGCGTTACGTGGTGAAAATTTTGATGGACATAATTTTCTTGAAGAAGTTGTAAAGAAAAAAGTAACGGCGATTGTTGTTGATAATACATGGTTCAAAAAAAATCATCAACAAAAATTTCTATCAAAAATATCTTTTATTGTTGTTTCTGATACAATAAAAAGTTATGGAGACCTTGCTCACATTTATAGAAATAAATTTTCGCTTCCAATTATTGCAATTGGTGGCAGCAACGGAAAAACCACAACAAAAGAAATGGTTACAACAGTATTAAAGAAAAAATTTACGGTGTTGAGTACAGAAAAAAATTTCAATAATCAAATAGGTGTTCCGCAAGTGTTGTTTCGTTTAAATTCTGATTATGATATTGCTGTATTGGAATTAGGAACAAATCAATTTGGTGAAATGCAGCGTTTATGTGAAATTTCCGAACCAACCCATGCCCTTGTTACCAATATTGGAAAAGAACATTTAGAATTTTTTAAGAATGAACAAGGTGTAGCGAAAGAAGAAACAGCACTTTTTCGTTGGATTGAAAAAAATAATGGTTTTGGTTTTGTTAATGTTGATGATAAATTTTTAAAGAAGTATGGAAAAATTTTAAAGAACAAAACAACGTATGGATTTTCATCAGCAAATTTTCAAGTAAAAAATGTTCAATTAAATGAATTGGGACAATCATCATTTGAAGTTCATAATAAAAGAGAAAAAAAAAAACTTGCTGTTCAACTCTCTGTTAGTGGAAAACATAACGTTACGAATGCTGTCTCTGCTATTGCTGTAGGAAAGCATTTTTCTGTTCCACAAAAAAAAATCATAGATGCCTTACAAAAATTTACACCAGCTTCAAAGCGAATGGAAATTATTGTTCGCAGTGGCATTACAATTTTAAATGATACCTACAATTCAAATCCAACCTCTGTAGAAATTGCATTGCAAACATTGCAATCAATGAAAACAAACGGAAGAAAAATTATTGTTCTTGGTGATATGTTTGAACTTGGCACTACTTCAAAAAAAGAACATGAAAATATTGGTAAGGTAATCAAAAAAATGAAATTTCAGTATTTATTTACCACGGGAAAATTTTCTGCACACACATTTCAAGCAGCAAAAATTTTTTTCGGAAAACATTACACAGCAAAAAATGAACTAATTAAATATTTACAATCTTTTGTGCAGCCCGGAGATAAAGTATTAGTAAAAGGTTCACGCGGAATGAAAATGGAAGAAGTTGTGAGTATTTGGAATTAAAATAGAGAAATGTCATGCCCATCCCGACAAGTCGGGATTATTGGGCATCCATTTACTTAGAAAAATAAAATAATCTGGATTCCCGCTAAAAACGTGCGGGAATGACAAAAATAATTCTTAACAAAAACATCATGCTTTATTATCTACTCAATTTAATAGAAAAAATTTACGCACCTCCGGGTTTCGGAATTTTTCGATATTTATCATTTCGTTCTGCAGCCGCAGCAGTGAGTGCACTTATTATAAGTTTTTGGCTTGGTCCAAAAATTATTGCTTTGTTAAAGAGAAAGCAAATTGGAGAATCTGCAAAAATTGAAGCACCAAAAAATCATTTAAGCAAAGCAGGCACGCCAACAATGGGTGGGTTAATTGTATTAGGTTCGGTATTACTTCCAACAATATTGTGGGGAAATCTTACCAACATGTATGTTCTTTTAATTATCACCGTTACTGTTGGACTTGGTGCCGTTGGTTTTTTAGATGACTATTTAAAAGTGGTGAAGAAAAAACCGAAGGGTTTAATTGGATGGTATAAAATTGTTGGACAAGTTATTATCGGAAGTATTTTAGGAGCAGCATTATATTTTTCTCCCGAATTGCAAAAAATAGGAGCCAACACAATTACCACAATTCCATTTTTAAAAAATCAAGAATTTGATTTTTCTTATTTCTATATACCAATGGTAATTTTTGTTATCACTGCAACTTCCAACGCAGTGAATTTAACAGACGGTCTTGATGGACTTGCAATTGGCACAGTCGGTATTGTTGTTTTAACGTTAGGTGCAATTTGTTACGTTACAGGGAAATAGAATTAAGTAATTATCTCAATATTATTTATTTACGAGGAAGTGGTGAGTTAATAATTTTTTGTGCGGCGTTGGTTGGTGCAGCGTTGGGATTTTTGTGGTTCAATTCTTATCCCGCACAAGTATTTATGGGAGATACTGGTTCGCTTGCATTGGGCGGAGCAATTGGTGCGTTAACAATTATGGTAAAAAAAGAATTGATACTTCCTATTTTAGGCGGAATATTTTTTATAGAAACAGTTTCGGTCATCCTTCAACGGACATATTTTAAATACACAAAGAAAAAATATGGTGAAGGAAAACGTTTATTTCGTATGGCACCCATTCATCACCATTTTGAATTGATGGGAATTCCTGAACCAAAAATTGTAACGAGATTTTATATCATTGCAATTTTATTGATGATTATTAGTTTAGCAACATTTAAGGTGAGATAAAAAAAATTGTATGAATCTTCGCAATGCAAAAGTTTCCGTTATCGGTGCAGAACGAAGTGGAATTGCCGTAGCAAAACTTCTTCAACAAAAAAACGCAAAAATTTTTGTAAGTGATAGTAATGCAAAAGAAAAATTACAAGAACGAATAGCAGAACTTGAATCACTGAAGATAGAATACGAAGCAGGCAAACATAGCGAAAAAATTTTTGATTGTTCTTTGATGGTTATTAGTCCCGGAGTTCCCACAGATTCTCCGATAATTATAGAAGCAAAAAAACGCAAGATAAAAATTGTTGCAGAAATTGAAGTTGCATCATGGTATTGTTCATCACCAATAATTGCAGTTACTGGCAGCAACGGAAAAACAACAACCACAACACTTATTGATAGAATTTTAAGTGATGCAAAAGTAAAACATGTTACTGGCGGAAATATTGGTACTGCCTTTTCTTCTTTTGTTGACACATTAGATAAAGAAACTGTGGTTGTGTTAGAAATCAGTAGTTTTCAGTTGGATTGCATAGAAACATTTCGTCCACACATTGCAGTATTACTAAATATCACACAAAACCACATGGATAGATATGAGTATTCTATGGAAAAATATGCACAATCAAAATCCAGAATATTTATGAATCAATCCGCAAATGATTTTCTTGTTTACAATGCTGATGATATGTGGACACAATCTGTAGTGAAAAATGCACAATCACAAAAAAAATCTTTTAACACAAAAGAAAAAAAAATGCAAAGTGCATTTGTAGAAAATGGAATCTTGAAAACAAAAATTGATAATACAGAACATTCAATTATTCCAATTAGTGAAATTACCATACAAGGTGAACACAATTTACAAAATGTAATGGCAGCAACATTAGCAACACAGTTAGTCGGGGTAACACCTGCTTACATTCGAGCAACATTAAAAAATTTCAAAGGTGTTGAACATCGACAAGAGTTTGTGAGAGAAGTAAATGGAATTAAATACATCAATAATTCCAAAGCAACAACAGTAGAAGCAGTTGCTTATTCATTGAAAAGTTACAATGAACCAATTGTACTTATTCTTGGTGGAAAAGATAAAGGAAATGATTATTCCGAAATTTTTGATTTGGTAAAAAATAAAGTCCGAGCAATAGTTGCAACTGGTTATTCTGCAGATATAATTGTGAAAAATTTTTCTGCTCAAGTTCCTGTAGAAAAAATAGAAACTATAGGAAATGAAATTCCTAATATTATTTCGATGGAAAAAACAATTTCTACAGCAACATCATTAGCAAAAAAAGGAGATGTAGTGCTGTTTTCACCGGCATGCACATCTTTTGATTGGTTTAAAGATTATGAAGAGCGTGGAAAAATATTTAAAATGTTAGTGAATAAATTATAAAATTATGTCTCAAAGAAATCACATAGATAGACTTGTTCTTTTTGTTGTGTTGTTATTGATGGTTGCAAGTATTGTTGTTGTGTATAGTGCATCATCAACATGGGCATTTCAAAAACTTGGTTCAGCAAGTGGATTAGTGAATAAACACATCGCAAAAGTTCTTATTGGTATTGTTGCAATTTTTATAGGAATGAATATTGATTATCATAAATATAAATCTTTTACCAAAATTGCATTAATTGGTGCGTTAGGACTTCTTGTTTTTACCATTGCCATTGGCGGAGAAATTAAAGGAGCAGCACGTTGGTTAAATATTGGTGGTTTTAGTTTGCAACCATCAGAAATTGCAAAGTTTGCATTGCTCTTTCATCTCAGCATTCTTCTTGCAACAAAAAAAGATAAAATTGCAGATTATCAAAATGGATTTTTGCCACTAATGTTATGGATTGGTGCAGTGGTGGTATTAGTAATGTTGCAACCAAATTTTAGTACTGGTTCTGTCATTTTTGTTTTGGGAATAACAATGCTTTTTATTGGTGGAGCAAAATTAAAGCATATAGTACTTTCATTACTTCCACTTATTCCTCTTTTACTATTATATATGGTAAGTGCAGAATATCGGAGAAAACGTTTAATGTCATTTGTTCATTTTATTACTTCATTTTTAGGATTTGATGATGGAACTGCTGTTGCTGCAACAGCATCAACAACCAATTACCAATTATGGCAGGGAATAATTGGTTTTGGTAATGGTGGAATTTTAGGTGTTGGTATGGGACAAAGTAAACAGCGAGATTTATTTTTGCCGGAATCTTATGGAGATTTTGTTTTTTCTATCGTTGGTGAAGAATATGGATTTATTGGAACAGTATTTTTTCTTTCTCTCTTTTTGATAATTTTGCTTCGTGGATTTCGCATTGCAAAAAATGCTCCCGATGATTTTGGAAAATATCTTGCAATAGGAATTACCTGCACAATTATTATTTACGCATTAGGAAACGCACTGGTTACTTTAGGAATTTTTCCCACAACAGGATTACCAATGCCGTTTGTTAGTTATGGTGGGACAGCAATTATATTTTCTGCATTTGCAATTGGTGTATTATTAAATATTTCTTCTCAAACAGATTTACATCCAAGATTGAAAAAAGAAAAACCACGAACGCCAGTTGATGCTGAACCGGCTGTAGGAAAAGTGTATTAAGAAAAGATTATGCGTATCAGTGAATCAATGATTAGATATTATCTAGATACGGTGACAGTAGGATATTTTAATGACCATGACCTTCCACCAGATGATGTTCAGGAATATGAACCTCAAGTTCGTCAGATAGAGCGGAAATTAGCAAAATCTGGTGATGGAGAAAAGTTGCAATTAGCATTTGCTTATTTGTTACAAAATAATGGGTTTGATTTGGAAACATTGAATGGTGGTCGGTACCCATTTGATGCTGATGAGATGCGAGAAATTATTAAATATTGTTATGAAACACTATTTAGTAAAGAAAAAAGTTTATCGGAAGAAGAAGTGATGAAAATTAAGATTGTGAAATAATTTTTATAGAACAAAAACTAAAAATGAGAAAAACAATTCTTTTTTCTGGTGGTGGTACTGGTGGACATTTATTTCCGGCAGTTGCAATGGCAGAAGAAATTCAAAAAATTTCTCCGAAAACAGAAATAGTTTTTGTTGGTACAAAAAATAAAATAGAAGCACGAGTAGTTCCGCAACTCGGTTATAAATTTTTCACGATTTGGATTAGTGGTTTTCATAGAAGAGTGCGATGGAGTAATATTATATTTCCAATAAAAGTAATGGTTGCATTGTGGCAATCATTTTTTCTTCTCAAAAAAATACGTCCGAATGTTGTTGTTGGTACTGGTGGCTATGTGTGCGGACCAATTTTGTATGTTGCATCATTATTAAAAATTCCAACAATTGTTCATGAAAGCAACAGTTATCCCGGGGTTACGACACGAATGTTGGCAGCAAAAGTTCTTCACGTATTTATTACGTTTGATATTACAAGAAAATGGCTTTCATCAAAAACAAAAAGTGTAGAATTAGTCGGAAATCCAACACGTGGAGTATTACACAATATTTCGCTAGAAGAAGGAAGAGATTTTTTTCATCTTGAAAAAAATAAAAAAACAATTCTCGTTGTGGGTGGAAGTTTGGGGGCAACTTCTATTAATAAAGCAGTGATGAAGAATGTTGAAGCGCTTACAAAAAATAATATTCAAATTATTTGGCAAACTGGAGAAAATGGTTTTGAAGAAATTTACAACACCATACAAAATTCGGCAGTGCAAATTTTTAAATTTATCGATGCAATTCAATATGCGTATGCAGCAGCAGATTTAGTGATATGTCGTTCAGGGGCAACAACATTAGCAGAACTTACACGACTTGGAAAACCGGCAATACTTGTTCCATATCCACAAGCGGCGGCAAATCATCAAGAACTGAATGCACAAGCCATGGTTGCAGAAGGTGCAGCAATTATTGTTCATGATGAAGATTTAGAAAAAGAACTTCACGAAGTAATTCCGAATATTCTTTTTAATGAACAACTGCAAAAGAAGATGAAAAGTAACAGTATAAAATTAGGAAAGCCAAACGCGGGAAAAGAAATCGCAGAAAAAATTTTAGCATGTTGTTAAAGATTTGTTAAGTTTTTAAAACTTGACAAGTCTAAGAATGTATATTATATGAATCAAAACGAATTTAAATACAAATTAGATTTTTATTATCAACAATCCTTGCTCTATCTTGTTACTCTCATTCTTTATGCTGGAGTGAAGGGAACATTTATTGATGAAAATTTTACAGTAGTTTTTCGAGACCCGATTTTATACATCATTGCATTTTTTGTATTACAATCATTTACCGTTTTAATTCTCAATGTTGTAAGAGGGAGAAAACTTATTATTGATGAAAATAAAATAATTTTTCACAATAAATTTAAAGAAAAAGAAGTTCTCTTAAATAATATAGAATGGATGTACATTGGAAAAGAAAAATCTGTCCAAACAAATGGACGTTTTCAAGTGGTGGTGATGAAAGTGAAAGATAGACGTCGTTTATATAGAATTCGTTTAGGAAGATATGAACGCCCGAAGGAATTATTAACATTCATGCAAGAAATTTCAAATAAAGTTCCAAAGAAAAAGAAGAGATGGAGTAGATGAGTAGTGGAGTAGATGAGTAGTGGAGTAGATGAGTATATAAGTAGTGGAGTAGATGAGTAAGTAAGTAGTGGGGTATTTAAGTAGTGAAGTATTTGAGAAATCTATATTTCTATTGTATGCACAAATTTACAGAATTAAAAGTCTATCAAAAATCATTACTCTTTACAAAAATCGTACGAGATACAATTAAAAATTTTCCTAAAGATGAATTGTTTGGTTTATCATCACAATTTAAAAGAGCAGCGGATTCTATTGTTCTCAATATTACTGAAGGTGCTGGAGATTCTTCTCAAAAAGAATTTGGAAAATTTTTAGGTTACTCAATCCGTTCAGGATTTGAATGTATCGGTTGTATAGAAATAGCACGAGAAAATAATTTTGTTACCAATATTCAGTATGAAAATCTATCAAACACAGTAAATGAAATTATTGCAATGTTGTACAGTTTAAGAAAAAGTATTATAAACAGAGAAAAATAATCTCAATTACTCATCTACATTCAATATAAAAATTTATCAAATACAGTAAATGAAATTATTGCAATGTTGTACAGTCTCAGAAAAATATTATAAACAGAGAAAAATAATCTCAATTACTCATCTACTCATTTACTTAAATACTTAAAAGATGTTCAGTTCAATTAAAAAAATTCATTTTGTGGGAATCGGTGGAATCGGGATGAGCGGAATTGCAGAAATACTTCTTGACCAAGGTTTTCAAGTAAGTGGTTCAGATAAATCCTTAAGCGATGTTACTGAACGATTAGAAGTATTAGGAGCAAAAGTCTACGAAGGGCATAAATCTGAAAACATAGCAGAAGATGTTGATACACTCGTCTATTCTTCAGCAGTACAATTTGATAATCCAGAACTTCTTGAAGCACAAAAACGTAAAATTCCAATTGTGCGACGTGCAGAAATGTTAGCCGAAGTAATGCGGTTAAAATATGGAATTGGTGTTGCAGGAACTCACGGAAAAACCACCACAACTTCCATGACAAGTTTAGTATTAATGGAAGGCGGACTTGACCCGACAGTGATTGTTGGTGGAAAACTTAACGGACTTGGTGGAACAAACGCTCGTTTAGGAAAAGGAGAATTTATTGTTGTGGAAGCAGATGAATTTGACCGTTCATTTCTTTCTATCACCCCAACCATTGCAATACTCACAACTTTGGAAACAGACCATCTTGATTGTTACAGAGATTTGGATGACATCAAACAAGCGTTTATACAATTTGCAAATAAAGTTCCATTTTATGGATTTGTTGTTTTGTGTTTGGATGAACCAGCATTGCAAGATATTATGCCGCAATTAAGTAAAAAGAAAATTTTTACGTACGGTTTAACACCACAAGCAGATATTCAAGCAATAGATATTATTCATAAAGAACACACAACAACATTTACCGTTGCACAGGGTTTTACAGATTTAGGAAAAATTACATTACAAATTCCCGGAAAACACAATGTGCAAAATGCACTTGCTGCAATTACTGTTGGATTGCAACTTGGTGTACCGTTTGAAAAAGTAAAATCCGGAATAGAAAAATTTACCGGAGTGTATCGTCGTTGGGAGAAAAAAGGAGAAGCAAATGGAATTTCTATCTATGATGATTATGCACATCATCCAACAGAATGCAGAGCAACATTAAGCGGAGTAAAAGCAGGATGGAGAAGAAGAACCCTGTGTGTTTTTCAACCGCACTTATATTCTCGCACACGAGATTTTTATGAAGAATTTGGAAAAGCATTTTTATTGGCGGACGTTCTTATTGTAACGGATATTTATCCGGCAAGAGAAGAACCAATTCAAGGAGTAACGGGGGAATTGATTGTGAATGCTGCAAAAAAATTCGGACACAAAGAAACTCATTATGTAAAAGATAAAACCAAACTTCCTGAATATTTAAAAAATATTTCTCGTTCTGGAGATATTATTATTACGATGGGTGCAGGAGATATTTGGAAGTACGGAGAAATGTTTTTGAAAATGATGAAATGAAAAATCTCAATCTGTCATTCCCGCATGTTGTTAGCGGGAATCCATATTAAAATAAAAATCTTAGATTCCTGCTTTCGCAGGAATGACAATCTTAAAACAAACATGTTTGCTTCACTACAACAAAAAGAATTTTCACCCAAAGTGTATATTGCATTAGGAATCACCGTCAGTATTTTTGCAATACTATGGTTTATTTCATTGCAATGGAAAGACCATCTTTTTCCGAGAAATATTGTTGTTGAAGGAACATCTATCATATCTAAAGAAGAAGTGCAACGCTTGTTAAACGTTCCCGAACAAACATCAATGTATGATATGGATTTAACTATTTTACAAAATGGAGTGAAACAAAATAGTTTTGTGAAATCCGCAATTATAAAAAGAGATGCACCATCAACATTGCGGGTAATGGTAAAAGAACGCGAACCTGTTGCCATTCTTATTTCTTCTAACTCATCACAATTATTTTATATTGATGAAGAAGGATATGTTTTACAGCAACCGCAAATACAAAATACATTTGATATTCCATTTATTAGCGGAATTTCTGTTCAAGCAGCACAAATAGGAAATCGTACAACCAATGAAGATGTTCTTGCAGCATTGAGAATAGTCCTATTAGCAAAAAAATCCAGTTCGGAAATATTCAATGCAATTTCCGAAATAAAAATTCAGCAAGGAAAAGATATTCTCTTGTACGCAACACAAAATGGAATCCCAATAATTTTTGGAAATACTGACATTGAAGAAAAAATTGTAAAACTTGAAACATTTTTTGAACAATACAAACAACAAATAGATTCTCTCAAATATATTGATGTGAGATTTACAGACCAAGTCATTGTTGGTACAAAGAAAATATAGAAGGCTGTGTGGTGCATGGTCATTCCCGCATGTTTCCCGAATAAAAACTTTTCGGGACAGGTTTAGCGGGAATCCATACTAAAGTCAAAATCTGGATTTCTGCTTCCAACTTAAAACATGTTGGGACAAGTTTCGCAGGAATGACAATAATAAAAAAAAAACTATTCATCTTTTAAAATAATACAAAAATAATTATGGAAAACACTGAAAACATTCACGTAGGACTTGATATCGGAACAACAAAAGTATGTGCAATCGTTGCCTCCGTTAATAATAATGAAATTAATATTCTTGGGATTGGTAAAAGTAAATCTGATGGATTAACACGCGGAGTGATTACTCACATTGATAAAACAATTGCTTCTATTACCAATGCACTTCGCGAAGCAGAACAACAATCCGGAGCAAAAATACAATCTGTTGTTGCTGGTATTGCAGGAGACCATGTGCAAAGTTTTCAAAGTCGTGGAGTAGTTGCCATTAGTGGAGCAGAACAAGAAATTACGCAATCCGATGTTGATAGATTAATTGAAGATACAAAAAGAGTGGCCTTGCCTTCTGATAGAAAAATTATTCACGTTATTCCACAAGAATTTATTGTTGATGGACAAGATGGTGTGTATGACCCAGTTGGAATGTCTGGCGTAAGAATGGAAGCAAGTGTTCACATTATTACCGGACTTGTTTCTGCAGCACAAAATATTTTAAAATGCGTGCAACGTGCCGGTGTAGAAGTGAGTGATATTGTTCTTGAACCAATTGCTTCCAGTGATGCTGTGTTAACAAAAGAAGAAAAAGAAGTTGGTGTTGCATTGTTAGATATTGGTGGTGGAACAACTGACCTTGCCGTTTTTGAAGATAGAACAATTCGTCACACCGCAGTTATTGGAATTGCTGGAAGAAAAGTAACCGATGATATTCGTCGCGGCTTAGGAATTTTAACAGAGCAGGCAGAACAATTAAAACTTGCATACGGACATACATATTTTCCATCATTAGCAGATAATGAAATTATTACTGTTCCCGGAATTGGCGGACGTTCTCCATTAGAAATCGAAAGAAAATTATTGTGTCAAATTATTCAACCAAGAATAGAAGAAATTTTAGAAATTGCATCATTAGAAATTAAACGTTCCGGTTATCAAAAACATTTATCTGCAGGAATAGTTTTGACCGGTGGTGGTGCATTAGTCAACGGAATTGCAGACCTTGCAAAAGATATATTGGGAATGCCCGTTAAGATAGGAATTCCACGCGGATTTCGTGGCGGCTTTGTTCGTGAAATAGAGAATCCAATGTACGCAACTGGTGTAGGACTTGTTCTTCATGCAATCAAACATCATCAACGCCCAAGCACAGGAACAATTAAAAAACAAGTAATGGATAGAAAATTCGGAACAATCTTTTCTAAAATGAAAGGCTGGTTTGATGAGTTGTGATTTCAGTAAATCAGTAGTCAGTAACCAGTAATTCAGTAATAAATACTATGCACAGATTTAGAGAATTAAAAGTTTATCAAAAATCAATAGAGTTAACATTTATTATAAGAAGTATTACAAAAAAATTTCCTAAAGAAGAATTATTTTCACTGTCAACACAATTTCGTAGAGCAACAGACTCTATTTCATTAAATATTGCAGAAGGAGCAGGAAATATATCCAAAAAAGAATTTGCAAAATTTATTAGTTATGCAATTCGTTCGGGTTACGAATGCGTTTGTTGTTTAGATATAGCCCATAAAAATAATTACATCACAATAGAGGAAAAAGAAAAATTATTTCAAAATATAGATGAAATAATAGCAATGTTGGTAGGGTTGAAAAAAAGCATATCAACACAGTAACCATACTGAGTACTGGTTACAGAATACAGAATACTAAATATTAATTAATAACAATTTATTCAAGGAGTTTTACTATGATAGAATTCGATTTACCCTCAGAAAACGGAGCCAAAATCCGAGTAGTGGGAGTTGGTGGTGGGGGAGGAAATGCAATCAACAGCATGATTGATAAAGGATTAAGCGGCGTGGATTTCTTTTGCGTGAATACCGATTCACAAGCATTAGAACGAAGCAAATCCAATAACAAAATCCGTATAGGAAAAAATTTTACACGAGGTCTTGGAGCAGGTGCTGACCCTACAAAAGGACAACGTGCTGCAGAAGAAGATAAAGATGAAATCGCTCGTGCATTAGCAAACAGCGATATGGTTTTTGTAACTGCAGGAATGGGCGGAGGTACTGGTACCGGTGCAGGTCCCGTCGTTGCAAACATTGCAAAAAGTTTGGGTGCATTAGTAGTAGGAATTGTTACCAAACCATTTAACTGTGAAGGTAAAGTTCGTTCAGCCCAAGCAGAATACGGTATCGAAGAAATGAAAAAGCAAGTTGATACCTTAATAGTTATTCCCAATCAAAAAATACTTTCTATTGTGGAAAAAACTACACCACTTTCAGAAGCATTTGATATTTGCAATCGAGTGCTCTACAATGCAACACGCGGAATTTCTGAACTCATCACTGTTCCCGGACTTATCAATTTAGATTTTGCAGATGTTCGCCGAGTAATGCAAGATATGGGAGATGCATTGATGGGAACAGGAATTGCAACTGGAGAAAATCGTGCAGTAGAATCTGCACATGCAGCAATTTCCAGTCCGTTGTTAGAAGGAGTTTCTATTGCTGGTGCACAAAAGTTATTAGTGAATATTACCGGTGGAAAAAATCTTTCCTTATGGGAAGTGGATGAAGCAACATCAATCATTCACGAAGCCGCTGGTGGAGATGTGGAAGTTATTCTTGGTGCAGTGATTGATGAAAACATGACTGAAGAACTTATGGTAACAGTGATTGCAACCGGATTTAATAAAAAAGCAAATGCACCAATAGAACAACGAACAACCGCATCACGCGTTGCAAAAACGATAGACCATATTCCAAGCGGAGTTCATGATTTACAAAAATTGAATGAACCAGCATACTTACGAAAAGGAATCAATATTGCATCACCTATTTCTGTAAGCGAAGAAAAGAAAATTCAAGTCAATCTTGAAAAAGATGATTTCGAAAAACCAGCATTCTTACGAAGGATTATGGATTGATGTGAGTAGTGAAGTATCTAAGTAACAAATGTAGTTGAGTAGATAGCCACGCTCTTTAGAGCGTGGAGAAAAAATACTAAATTACTCTTTGGACTTTAGTCCAAAGAAAAAGACTGCTTCGTTTCGACTACATCCGAACTCGCAATAACAGTGTCATTGCGAGGGAGCAAAGCGACCGAAGCAATCTCATCTCTATTTATTTAGCAATACCAAATAAAAAAACTATTTTACAACAAGCGGAGAGATTAACCATCTTTCCGCTTTCGTATTTTTTAGAGCACAAGTGCTAAAATTAACCACTTTAAAAAATATTAATGCAATAAAAATTATGATTCTTTTTATGAATAAGATAAAAATATATTTAAGATAAGAAAGGAATTTTATTATGCCACCATAAAAATTTTCAATTAACAATGAGCAATTGACAATGATATTAAGAAAAAAGAGGAATTGTAAATTTCTTCTTATCATTTTTTTCATTGCAATTTTATTTCACTTTATCCCAAAGTGGGAATTAACATAATGGAAGAATCAATCTTATAGATTGCTGTAAAACACAGTTGTATCACAACAAGGAGGATAAATAATACAATTTTACAAACACGAGTTTGTTGGAGAAAACCACAAACTCAAAAACATAAGGAAAACAAAAAATGAAAAACGCAATAAAACTTTTTTTGAGTATCTCGGTAGCGATAGTATGTATCAATACTATTACATTTGCACAATGGTTACAAAATGGAAGTAATCTTTATTACAATAATGGTAACGTGGGTATTGGAACGACAACACCAGGGGCACCGTTTAATTTAGTTGGTGGACATGGCTCAACATTTGCCCGTTTAACATTACCATCTGCCAATAACGGAGCAAATACCGGAGAAGTCAATTTACAACTTTGGGTTTCAGAACCAGCTATTACTTGGGATGGTGCAGGAATTGGTGCTAACGTAACAAATAATGGTGGTACACCTGCGGGTTTTGGAAGAATAAATACAAGTATAGGGCAATCATATATCAGATTTCTTGCAAATGGTGGAGGTATGGCTTTCAATACCACTAATAATACAGGAACACCTTTTCAAACAATGTATTTAAAAGATGGCAATGTTGGTATTGGAACGACAACCCCACAAAATAAATTAGATGTAAATGGAAATGCTTCTGTAACAGGAAATGTTATAGCAACCGGAGCAATTTATGCACAAACAACAACCGGTAGTGGTATGTTTTTAGCTGGAGGCAATGATGCAACTTTTAATGATATAAATATTGCAAATACAGTAGGCATTTTTGGTAATTATAACCCAGCAGTTGCATCACTAAAATTAGGAAATACCGGTGGAACAATTTCTGGATACAATGGAAATATTGGTATAGGTACAACAGCACCAGGAGCAAAACTTGGTTTTGCAGATGTCTATAGTACTGCTACCCCGGATGGAATTACCTGGTACAATCCTAATCCAACAGCGTACGGAATACACAAAACAGCAGGAAGTTGGGCAGCTCCTGATTACCAACAATTACGATTAGGTTGGGAAACCGGAATAATTTTAGACCCTGGTACGGCGTATGGAAAAAGTTATGTTGATATAAAAGGTGGTGGATTGAAAGTTACCAATATTACAACTACAGGACAATCTATATTTACAACCCCCGGCTCAGTGAGTGGTGAAACAAGTACACTAAAACTTTATTCAACATTTGCAAATTATCCCGCTGATAAATTTCCAAGATATTCGGCAAGAATTACTTCTGGGTATGCAGGAGGTGTGTGGGGTACTGAATATTTGGCAATAGGTGTTGGTGGTTCTGATAATGCATTTATAGACCCTAAAGAACAAATGCGTATCAATGCAAATGGTAGTGTTAGTATTGGTACTACAGACCCAAAGGGTTACAAACTCGCTGTAGCCGGAAGCATCGTTGCAGAAAAATTAGTAGTAAAACTTCAATCAAACTGGCCAGATAATGTATTTGAAGAATCCTACAATTTACGCTCACTTAATGAGGTAGAAAACTTTATTAAAGAAAACAAACACCTACCAGAAATTCCTTCCGCAAAAGAAATGGAAACCAAAGATGGAATCGATGTTGGAACAATCCAAACCAAACTTCTCCAAAAAATAGAAGAGTTGACATTATATATGATTGAGCAAAAGAAAGAAATAGAAACACTCAAACAAGAAAACGAAACCATCAAAAAAACTATCACAAGGAACTAATACAATGAGAAAAATTCATAATAACATAAAAATATTGTTATGGTGTTTTCTCGTAGTGGTACCGTGTTTTGCACAAACAACCACGCAATTAAATACAGCAAATACAGAATCCGAATATTTTTATTACTATCAAGGAAAAAAAATATTTTTGGAACGAGATAACCAAATCATAGCACTTTCGTTAGAAGGAGAAGAAAGCCCTGCAAGAATACAATCAACACTCAATTTTTCGCACGGAACACTTTCCGCAATTTCTGAAGATTACACAAGAAAAAAACTGAACACTACCAATGAGCAAGCACGACAAAGAAAAACAATCAAAACTTATTATACAGAAATAACCTTATCTGAAAATAAAAATAAAACTCAATCGGATGAACAAATAGCAACGTACAAAAAAATGCCCGATGTAATTATGGCATCACCATGTTTTAAAAGCAGTGATGGCAAAAAAATAGGAATGTCCAACAACTTCTACGTAAAATTGAAAAAAAAGGAGGATGTTACAATATTATATGAAACCGCAAAAAAATATAATATAGAAGTGTTAGGTAGTAATACCTTTATGCCATTATGGTTCACACTTGCTTGTGGAAAAAATACAACAATAAATGCAATGCAAGCCGCTAACATATTGTATGAAACTGGACTCTTTGAAAGCACAGAACCAGAACTTATCCAACATGATATTTTTAGTTCTGTTAATGACCCTTATTTTGTTGACCAATGGGGATTAAAAAATACTGCAAATAGTTTAATTGATATCAATGCAGAACAAGCATGGGCAATTACAAAAGGGTCATCAACAATAAAAACTGCTATAATTGATGGTGGTTTTGAGTTGAATCATCCGGATTTATCACCTAATAAATATCCTATTAGTTACGATGCTTCTACTGGTGGAAGTCAAACACAAGTAACTCATGCTCACGGAACTTGTGTTGCTGGAATTGTTGGAGCAGTACAAAATGATACGGGAGTAAGTGGTGTTGCACCAAATTCAAAAATAATGTCTGTACGTATTACGAGTGGTGATAATATTGCTGATGCTATTAGTTGGTCGTGGACAAATGGTGCAGATGTTATAAACTGCTCGTGGGGTACAACTCCAAGCTCTATGATAGATAATGCAATTGCTAATGCAATAATGTATGGAAGAAACCAAAAAGGAACAGTCATTGTTTGTGCTGCTGGAAATAGTGATAATTCTGCTTCTCAATATCCAGGAAATAGTGATAATTTTAAGGACTTTATTATTAATGTTGGTGCTATTGATAAATGTGGCATAAGGTCTGGTAAAACATCACGTACAGGTTCATGTACTCCTTGGTGTTCAGAATATGCAAGTGCTTATGGTCCTAAATTGGATATTGTTGCACCGGGTTCTGCAATTACTACTACTGATTTGCAGGGAGATAGTCCTTTATACGAATTTAATCCTGATAATTATACAGGATGTGCATTTTCAGGTTATTCGAATTTAGATTATACTCAAAACTTTTTTGGTACCTCTGCAGCAGCACCGTATGTATCCGGAGTAGTTGCATTAGTATTAAGTGTTAATCCCAATCTTACTGTTTACCAAGTTAATACAATCATTGAGCAATCTGCACAAAAAATTCGCCCAGATTTATATAATTATGACACAACATCAGGTCGTCCCAATGGAACATGGAATGATAAAACTGGTTATGGTTTGGTAGATGCATATCAAGCAGTACTCTTAGCACAAGGATGTCCAACAACATTAACAGTAACTACCAATGTTGTTGCTCCCAATACAGAAACCAAACAAGCATCTGGTAGTATTGTTGCTACAAATATTGTTTATAATGGAGCAACGGAAAATTTTAAAGCCGGAAATTTTGTTTCTTTCGAACCAGGTTTTATCGCAGAAACCGGCAGTACCGTTACAGCAATTTTGCAAGCATGTAGTTCTAATCTAATGCAAAACCCACCAATCAGTGAATCATTTGTCTTACAAAAAGAAAATGAAAATCTTATGGAAGAAAAGAAAACAGAAGAAAAACCAGTAGCACAAAAAATTCTTCCAAAAGAATATTCACTTTCGCAAGCATACCCAAATCCATTTAATCCAACAACAACGATTTCGTACGGATTGCCGGAAGCAAGTTATGTAACACTGAAAATCTACAACACACTTGGTCAAGAAGTTGCCTCATTAGTACACGAGCAAAAAGTCGCAGGTTATTACTCAGTAGAATGGAACGCCAGTTCACTTACCAGCGGAATGTATATTTATAGAATTACTGCCGGAAAATTTTCTGAAAGCAAAAAAATGCAGTTGGTGAAATAGACCATGATTTTCAAGATAAAAAGATTATCATGATTTGAAGTCAAAAAAATCCCCTCTGTGTGAAGGGTTGAGCAGTGGAGAGAGGGGGGACCAAAGGGGTGTGTCAAAAATAAGGACGGATATAAAAAATCCGTCCTTTTGTATTTTAATTTACCGTTTAACGACTCAAACCTACCGTACAACGAGTGGGTATTGTGTTTATAATATATTTTTTTCAAATTTCTCTATAAAAAAAAATACCTCATTCTTTGCAAAGTTGTTTTTCAGAAATAAAAATACTACACTACTCAAATACAACATCAAAAAATCTTATTGATGTGAATTTCGTTCTAAAAAATGATAAAAAAGGAAGCGGAGAGATTAACCATCTTTCCGCTTTTGTGTTTTTTTAGAATGCAGTGGCTAAAAATAATCAATGAAATAAAATGATAGTATAAAAAAATACGAGCAGTATTTTTAAATAATATAAAAATCTATCTTTATAGGTGTGTTTATGAATTATGCTACCACTTCTTTTTCAATCTCTTCTCATAATGATTTTCCAAATCCATTACGAGCAATTATTGTAGATGATGAAACACATGGAAGAAAAAATCTGGAATACCTTCTCACTAAGCACTGTCCGCAAATACAAGTAACAAATTTAACAAGTTCTATTGAAGAAGCAGAATTTTCTATACAAGGACAGCAGCCAGATATAGTTTTTCTTGATATTGAATTATCCGGAGAAAATGGATTTGACCTTCTCTCACTTTTTCCGGAGCGAAAGTTTTCCGTTATTTTTGTTACTGCCTATAATCACTATGCTATTGAAGCCATCAAAGCCCACGCTTTGGATTATCTTCTTAAACCAATTGATGTCGTAGAACTTCGGTCTTCTATTCAAAAAGCATATCAATATCATCAAGAAAAAAATACTTCTCACACCGAACACCGAGAAAACACTTCATTACAACAATTCCTTCACACACATTCCTATCAACAACAAAAACAAAAAATTACTGTTCCGCATTCTCACGGTTGCAGTGTGTTTGATACAATGGATATTATTCGTTTAGAAAGTGTACACAATTATGTTACTATCCATACACGTCAACAAAAACCATTAATGGTTTCAAAAATATTAAAAGAATTTGAAACACTGTTACATCATCAAACATTTGTTCGCATTCATAAATCACACATTATCAATATCCATAACATCCGTGGGTATAGTAATGAAGATGGAGGAGTGGTAACAATGTCTGATGGATGCACACTTGCTATTGCACGAAGACGCCATAATGATTTTTTGTATGCAATAAAAAATATTTCTTCTATTATACGATAAAATTTTCGGAAGAGTTTAGCACATATTGCATAACTGATGGTACGCAAAACACGTAAAAATGAAAATGTACAGTCCAGTACTAACCACCAAAGCAAGTGGCTTGAAAGATTTTGCTCAATGACTATACAATAGGGTAATAAGATTGTTGCAAAAGAACCTTATGACATTAGTAATGCAACAATTTTTTTATATATATAATCTTATGAGATTATTCGTTACGGTAAAGGATAGAGCCATCGATATAACGTTTGCGTAGCATCAGATATGATATTATTCCAATGAACGTTTTATCTTCCGAACACGTATAATAAAATAACATACAATCGATATGAAATTTTTTTTACCACTATTGTTTTTTTCTTATACCGTTATTGCACAAATGTTTCCCTACTATCATTACACGGTTGATGATGGTTTGCCGCATTCAATGGTCTATTTTATGCTTCATGATAAAAAGGGATTTCTGTGGTTCACAACCGATAATGGTGTCAGTAAATATGATGGTGAAACATTTACCAATTTTTCTACTGCAGACGGTCTTCTTTCTAATTGTGCTATTCCTATTACTGAATCACCAGATGGAAAAATTTTTGTTGGTGTGTATGGTAAAGGAGTTGACTATATACAAAACAATAAAGTCTATAACTATCAAAAAAATCTTAGAATGAAAACTTTTTTGATAGAAAAGGATGGTGTTTTATATGTAGATGTTGGAGACAATTTATTAAGACTTTATGATACTACTAGTAAAAAATCTTTATATAAAACTAGAGTATTGAAAATAAATGATTCTTATTTATCGGAAACATTCGAATTATTAGTAAAAACACAACAAGGAATCCTTATTTCAAATTCTATAAATAATGGCTTATATCGTATTGAAAAAGATACACTCTTGCCGTATCAACCGCATCTTCTCTATAATGAAAAAGTATATTCTCTATATGAAGAAAAAGAAAATATTTTGTGGATTGGTTCCGTGAGAAAAATTTTGAAAATAGAAGATTCTGTTATTACAAAAACTATTGCTCTTCCATTCAAAGAAAAAGTTATTGGATTACTTGTGGATTCTCAAAAACGAATATGGTTCAGTATTCCTAATAGAGGAGTTTTTTTGTTTGATAAGGAAAAAATTATTTCCATCGGTGAAAAATTAGGAATTGAAAAAGACCATGTAGGACCACCATACGAAGATAGAGATGGAAATATTTGGATTATCCCTCATGGAAAGAGCGGCTACTGTCTCTACAATACCTACATCAGTAATTATTCTGTGCGAGATGGATTAAGCCATAACTATATTAAAACAATAACAAAAGATAGATATGGAAGAATTTTAATTGGCAGCACGAATGGTGTTACGATTATCCATAATGATACGATATCCCAACCACGCAATAATTTTCATAATTATGAAGTGCGAAATTTTTTTACAGAGTTTAAGGATAAAACTATCATTCTTGGTTCTGGAGATTATGGGAAAAAGCAAAAAAAAGTTCCTTATGATAATTATACAACATATCATCATCGAGAAAGATTCACCGCAGTAACTTTTCTTAATAAAGATACTTTATTAAGTGGTTCATGGGGAAACTGGCTTGAGATTAATGATTTACACGGTAAGCAATTAAAATGGATAGTACCTTATAAAAAAAATCCTCAACCATACGTAAAAACAAAAAAAATCTATAAAGATGTACAAAACAGAATATGGATTGGTACCAATGCTGGTTTATGTAGATATGTCAATACTGATAGTGTGTATTGTTATGAAGGCAATACACCACTCACAGGAATTATCGAAGATATTACGGAAGATAATACACACACATTGTGGATAGCAACGAATAAAGGAGTAATGCAGTACACTAATGATGAATGGAAAACAGTAACTTTTCCAGAACATCCTATCAATGAAGCAACGTCTCTTCAGTTTGATTCCAACAATCATCTTTGGCTTGGCACATCCAACGGTTTATATTATTATGATGGAAAAACAGTGAAGCATTTTACTAAACATTCCGGACTTATTTCTAACAATGTTAATACACTGTATTATGATAAAGAAACAAATTTTTTATGGGTAGGAACAACGGAAGGAATATCCAAAATAGATATTACACAATATCATTCATCTATTTCCAAACCACTTACACCGATAATTTCAAAAGTAATTTTGCAAGATACAACAATTTACGAACCACCATCATCCGTACAAATTTCTTGGAAAAAGAACAGAGCAAAAATATATTTTGCAGGATTTCATTTTCAACGTCCGAAAAGCGTACACTACGAATATCATTTAAATGAAGATAGTGTATGGCAACAAGCACAAGGCAATATGGTAGAATTATTAAATATTGATTATGGAACGACAGAAATTTTTATGCGGGCAAAAATAGAAAATGGAGAGTGGAGTGTTCCTATTACATTGTTGATAGAAAAAGAAACACCGTGGTGGGCTACATCAACAGCAACAATGACGTTAATTTTTTTTAGTGCTGTATCATTAGTTTATGGTATTAATCGAAAAATAAAAACAACAAAAAGAAAAGCAGAAGAAAAATCTGCAATAGAAAATAAAGTACGTGTGCTGGAACATAAAACTGCAATGATTGCAATGATGAATCCGCATTTTATATTTAATGCACTAAACTCAATTCAATATTTTATTAACCACAAAGAAACAGAACATGCCAATACGTATCTTGCACGTGTTGCCCGTTTGATTCGGTTAAATCTTGAACTTTCTGATAAAGAAACAATTTCATTAAAACAAGAATTAGAAAGAGTAGAATTTTATCTTTCGTTGGAGCAACTTCGCCGAGATAATATTTTTTCATATCACATTATTGTTGATTCATCTATCATGTCAGAGCAAGTATTTGTTCCTAATATGATATTGCAGCCCATTGCTGAAAATGCTCTGAAGCATGGAATTTTACCCTCACGCCGTGAAGGACATATTTATATAAAAGTAGAAAAACACAATCATGACGTTCTATCAATAACAATAGAAGATAACGGTGTTGGGCTACAAGAAAATAAAAACTCTTCTCATTATTCCACTGGATTTGGTTTAACGATTGTAATAAACCGTTTGTATACTCTTTATCAACACCGTGCTTCATTTTCTCTTTGTAATAATAGTACAGAAAATTCTTTTCCTACTGGAGCACATGCAAAGATAATTCTTCCAATCATCAATAATTCTCCTACCGTTTAACGACTCATCTCTACCGTTTACTTCCTCAAACCTACCGTACAACGAGTGTGTATTGTTTGTATAGTGTATTTTTTTGCAAATTCATGTTGTAAAAAATTATTATCTTTTCATTTTTATTTTTGTGAAAGGAGTACATTATGCCACCGTAACAATGTTTAATTTTTGGTATAAAAGGAGATAAATCACATTATTTTATTTTTATCTAAATTTATTAAAAACAATATGAAAAAAATACTATACGTAAAACAAATACTATTATTTATTATAAATTTTATAATTATGCAGTCCATGGTGGTTGCACAAATGAAAATAGGTTCACCAGCAGGTGCACCAGTATCCAGTGCAGTTTTAGAATTAAGCAGTATCAATAGAGGTCTACTATTAAGCCGTATAGACCTTTTCACGCTTACCGGAGGAAACCTTAATACTTACGGCCTCAACGGTCCTGACCCTGCACAAGATGGAATGATAGTTTATAATACTTCAAACACATTTCCCTTCACAACAGGTATTTACACTTGGCAAAATAATACATGGAATAAAATATCAACCGGCACATCAAACTCATCAGATTGGAATTTAACAGGAAATTCAGGAACAAATCCCAATACCAATTTTCTTGGTACTAAAGATGCTACTGATTTTCGCATTCGTACAAATAATACTGAAAGAATGACTATTACTGCAGCAGGAAATGTCGGAATAGGAACAACATCCCCAACATATCCACTACAAGTTGATGGTAATATGGGATTTAATGGTACATTTTTAAAATTTATGCATACTTCAATTGACGTTAATGATGGTAAAATTGGAATTAACCTGTGGCAGCCCGGTTTAAATATTGTTGGTATTAGAGATGTTAATGATAACAATAACCGAAAATTTCAGATATGGGGAAATATTGTTCAGAATGAAAATACGAGCAGCAATAAATTTGTTGGCACCACCTCTTTTTCTTCAGGAAAAGTAGGAATAGGAACAACAAGTCCTGCATACAATCTTGATGTAAATGGTACAGTAAGAATTACTAATGGAACACAAGGTGCAGGCAAAGTACTTACTTCCGATGCCAACGGAGTTGCAACTTGGCAAACACCAGCAAGTGGTGGAGGTGGAAATATTACGGCAAGCAACGGTCTTACAAAAGTTGCTAATGATGTACAATTAGGAGGAGTTTTATCTACAAGTACAAAAATAGATGTTCCCACATTTAAATATTTGCAAATAAGTACTAACAATACGTCAACGGCTTTAGATTCTTCTACCTCAAAAATACACATGGGTGCTGATTACATAAATCATATACCTGGTACACCTTTTCAAAATTTTGCTGCTTTAAATCTCTATGAAAAATTTGCTCATAATTATGAAAACTCTACATTTCTTGCTATGTCCACACCAGATATACCAAACGGAAAAAGTAATGGTTTTACATTTTTAAATTATGGTGCAAATGGTTCCACTTGGCCCTGTGTAATATACCAAAGTGCTGGGGCGCCACATGGTACCGAAATGGGTGTTGACCAGAGATTTGTTACCGATGATATTGTTGCACCATCAAACAATTTGGGTTTTGTCATTCGAGGATATAAAAGAACAAGCGACCCCAATGCCCAAACCTTAGTAAATGCTTCTTTACTGACAATTTTTAATAATACCTCTAAAAAATTTTCTATAGGTCCAACGGGTAAAATTTTTGCTGAACCGTATAAAAATAATGCAACAGAAGATAGTGTATTAACAACAGATAGTAATGGAAATGTAAAACTTAAATTTTTTGCTGGAAATGCCGATGGTTCCGAAACTAAAATAATTGCCGGAGCAAATGTAACCATAACTGGCTCAGGAACACAAGCCAACCCATATACTATTTCTGCAAATAGCGGTGGTGGCAATGGTAGTGGCTGGGCTTTGACTGGTAATGCTGGTACAATAGATGGCACAAATTTTATTGGTACTACGGATGATGTTCCTTTTAATATTCGTGTAAATAACCAAAAAGCAGGAAGAATAGAATGGAATTCTGCTAAAGCCAATACATTCTATGGTTATCAATCTGGTAATGTTAATATTGGATATGGAAATACAGCCAATGGTTTTCAATCGCTTTATAATAATGGGGCTGGAAGTAGTAACACGGCTAATGGTAGGCAAACGCTTTATAATAACACTATGGGAAATGAAAATACAGCTGTTGGTTTGTATGCTCTTTATTCTAATACCACTGGAAGTGCAAATACTGCAAATGGTAGTTTTGCACTTTTGAGTAATACTATAGGGTCTAGAAATACAGCCAGCGGAGATGAAGCATTGCAAAATAACACAATCGGTAGTTTTAATACAGCGAATGGTTATGCTGCACTACAGAATAATACAACGGGAAATTTAAATACAGCAAATGGTTATGTTGCACTTGGTAGTAATACTCTTGGAAATAATAACACCGCAAATGGTTACTATGCACTTCTTTCCAATATTACAGGAAGTAACAATACTGCTTTAGGTATAAGTGCTGATGTAAGTACAGGTAATCTTACTAACGCCACTGCAATCGGAGCAAATGCTAAAGTAACGACAAGTAATGCTATTCAACTTGGAGATACAAATGTAACACAAATTTTTTCTGGTACTGGAACTAAGTCTACCTTAATAACTGGTGGTTTGCAAGTTACAGGAGGAACACCAGGAGTTGGAAAAGTACTGACTTCAGATGCTAACGGAGTTGCTAGTTGGGAACAAAATTTTAGTGGTTCGCAGTGGATAACATCTGGTTCAAATATTTACTACAATAGTGGTAATGTTGCCATTGGTACAACAAACCCTCAAGGATATAAACTTGCAGTAGATGGAAATATCATTGCAGAAAGGTTAGTAGTAAAATTAAGTCAAAATTGGCCCGATAATGTATTTGAAACATCTTACACTCTCCGTTCACTTGAAGAAGTAGAAAAATTTGTGAAAGCAAACAAACACCTACCAGAAATTCCTTCTGCTAAAGAAATGGAAACAAAAGATGGTATAGATGTAGGAACAATTCAAACAAAACTCCTTCAAAAAATTGAAGAATTAACATTGTATGTAATTGAATTGAAAAAAGAAAATATAGAAATAAAAAAACAATTACATAATTCTAAAAATTAATGGAGGAATTATGAAAAAAATATATCTATTAGGATTGTTGTTATTCTTTTTTAGAACAGCAACATTTTCCCAAAGAACGACACCATCCGATATGCAATGGAAATATTTTGATAAAACAAAAGTGACACATAATAATATTTTTTCATCAGAAAACGGATTTTCTTTTCGTTCTGATGATGGAATGAAATTGATACAAGCGGAAAAAGATGAACTCGGTTTTACTCATCATCGTTTTCAACAAACCTATAAAGGTATTCCTGTTGAAGGTGCAGAATATATTATTCACGAACGTGATGGTGGTGTAGAAAAAGCAAATGGAGTTTATATAGAAAATATTTCTATGGAAACTACACCAATATTTTCCGTGCAAGAAGCCATTCAAAAAGCATTAAATTTTACCAATGCAAAACAATATATGTGGGAAGATGAAATAAGAGAACAAAATCTCAAGGAAATCCTGAATGATAACACAGCCACGTACTATCCAAAAGGAGAACTTATTATTATTCAAAATGATATGAAAAAAGAATATCAAAAAGAAAATCTTCTTTTAGCATATAAATTTGATGTTTTCAGCAAAGAACCATTCGAGAGAAATTTTGTGTATATCAATGCTCGCACAGGAGAACTCATTAGAAAAATATCACGTATTCAAGAATGTTCTAATGGAACCGCAGCAACTTTGTTTAATGGTACACAAACTATTACAACAAAATATCGTTCAGCTACAAATGATTATATCCTTTACGATGAATGTCGAGGTGGGGGAATTCATACAAGAGAATATTCTACCTATGCTGAAATTAGTGATACTAATAATACATGGGCATCAAGCCAAGCAAATGGCACAAGCGCACAATGGGTAACAGAAATGACATATGATTATTATCTTGCCACATTTAATCGCAACAGTTTTAATAATATTGGAACAATTATCCATAGTTATATCAATAGCAATGGTTATGGTAAAGATAATGCTTTTTGGGATGGTTCTTCAATACATTTTGGAAGTGGTAATGGAGGAAAAACTAATAATCCACTTGTTTCTTTAGATGTTGCTGGACATGAATTTACTCATGGAGTAACACAGAATACTGCTGGACTTGCTTATTGGTATGAGTCAGGTGCTTTAAATGAATCTTTTAGTGATATATTTGGAACAATGGTAGAATTTTATGGGCAAGGAGGTGTTGGAGACTATTTCATTGCAGAGGATATGTGGGTGAGTGGAAAACTTCGTGACTTATCCAATCCGAATTCCAGAGGCCAACCTGATACTTATGGAGGAACGTATTGGTATACTAGTGGTAGTGGAGGTGTACATACCAACAGTGGTGTACAAAATTATTGGTTTTATCTTTTAGCAGAAGGTGGTATTGGTACCAATGATAATGGTACTCCTTATACAGTAACGGGTATTGGAAAAAATGCAGCAGCGGCAATTTCTTACAGAAATTTAACTGTTTATCTCACCAGTAATTCTCAATATTATGATGCCTATTTAGGTGCTGTTTCTTCTGCAGAAGACCTTTATGGTGTTAATTCTAATGAAGTAACTCAAACCAGAAATGCTTGGCGTGCTGTAGGTATTGGAGGGCAGAGTTGTAACGCTAACATTATACAATCTGATACTACAATATCTTCCGGTCAATTATTGACATTAAAAAATGCAGATACTATTAGTGTTGGTTCACCAAATGTATTTACCATATTATCTGGTGGAAATGTAATTATTAGAGCAAGTGCAGTAATATATTTTAATCCTGGTACTTCTATAGATTCTGGTGTTGTACTTTCTGCTCTCATTAGTAGTTGTGATGGACAAGGTCAAAATATTGTTTCAGGAACAGACGAAAATAATTTTATGTTTGTAAAAAGGGAACAAGAAGAAAAAGCAAAAATAGTAGAAAAACAAATCCCTAAAGAGTATTCATTATCTCAAGCATATCCAAATCCATTTAATCCAATTACAAAAATTAAGTATAATTTACCAGAAGCAGCCTTTGTAATATTGAAAATATACAACATACTAGGACAAGAAGTAGCAACGTTAGTGAACGAGCAAAAACCAATTGGCTATTACTCAATAGAATGGAACGCCAGTTCACTTCCCAGTGGAATGTACATTTATAGAATTACTACGGGAAAATTTTCTGAAAGCAAAAAAATGCAGTTGGTGAAATAGACCATGATTTTCAAGATAAAAAGATTATCATGATTTGAAGTCAAAAAAATCCCCTCTGTGTGAAGGGTTGAGCAGTGGAGAGAGGGGGGACCAAAGGGGTGTGTCAAAAAAAGGACGGGTATAAAAAATTCGTCCTTTTATTTTTTTATAGATAAAAAATAAAATTGCAGATAAAAAAATCAGTAAATAAAAAACAAATATTATCCATTTTCAAATTTTAATTATCAATTATTAATCGAGTCATAATATTTTCTAATCAACTCTTGATATTCTTTCACATAACCTTCCTCAATCGCTTTTTGTAAATCCATCCGCAACTTATCAAGCGTAGATTTTTTTTGTATTTCTGCGGGACTTTGTCTGACAAAATTTTTTCCTGTAGATGCCTTATGTTGTTCTTTAAAATCACGCTCTCGCAAAGAGTGCTGAGCATTTAATAATCGTGAAAGAATTCGTTCCTGTTGTTGTTTCGTTTCAGGATTCACATTATTTTGTCGCATTTTTTCTACAACCTCTTTCATCTCATCACCAATTTTTTGCAAATCACCTAAAATTTTATTTTTATCCGGAGAACGCTGTGCTTCTTTTTGTAATTGCTCAAGAGATTTTCTTACAGCATCTTGTTGAGCAGCAAGTCGTCCAATTTGTTGCATTTGTTCTTGAGAAAGACCTTGACCAAGTTGCTGAGTTTGTCCGTTAATACCTTGTTGCTGTCCCGAAAGTTTTTGTAATTGTTGCAACAGCGAACCACCACCGCCTTGTCCACCAGATTGCATAGCATTCATCGCACTTTGAATACTCATCGCCGCTTCATTCAACGCTCCCATTGCTTCACCTTGCTGCATTCCGGAAAGTTGTCCATTGCGTTGTTCCAAACCCTCCATCGCTTCATTCATATTTGCCATCGCTTTGCCCATTGCTTTTCCCATTTCTGGAGTTACCGCAAAAGATTTTTTAGAAAGGTCAGTTAACGAATTTGCAATTTTAGAAAGGTCACTTCGTAAATTATTTTGCTTTTGAGAATTTTCTCTAAACTGTTGAGAGTTTGGCGGAAGATTTTGCGATTGATTTTTTAACTGTTCTTGTTGTTGCGAAAGTTGCAGCATATCCTGTTTTGCTTTTTCCAAACCTTTCATCGTTTCCATCATTTGATTATTTAACAACTGCTCTTGCATTTCCGCAAATTGTTGAGACATTTGTTGCAAACCCTTTGCTGCTTGTTGTTGAGATTGCTGTGCTTGTTGTTTTTGTTGTGAACGAAGTTGTTGCGAACTTTGCTGCATCGCTTGTTCCATTTTGGAATCATTCGCACTACGTTGTGCTTCATCCATTTTTTGCAACGGCATTTCTTTTGGAAAATCTTCCATTTTGGATTTCAATTCTGATAATTCTTTTTGTAAATTCTCCAATTCTTTGTTCACATCATTTTGCTTTTCCGCAAGTTCATTCGATTTTTTTGTATCATTTGCAGTAAGTTTTTCAGTTTCTTTTTGCAACCCTTCTTGTTTTTTCAAAAGGTCATTCGCACGTTTTACCATCTCATCCATTTTTTGCTCTATCTGTACACGTTTTAGTAATTCTAACGTTCGCTCAATACTTTGCCGAAATTTTTCTTCGAAAAACTGTGCCTGCTGCATTGCTTGTTGCATTTGTTGCGGAGAAAGTTTTTGCATAGCATTTTGTAATTCCTTCATCGCTTGTTGAAATTCCGGAGATTGCATTTCCTGCATCATTTGTTGCAACTCATTATATTTTTTCAACGTCTCGGAAGAAAGAGCATTATGTTGTTGCAATTCTTGCGTTGTTTGTTCCAACGTTTTATTCATCTCATCCATTTTCTTTTGGAGATTTTCATAATTTTTTACCATCTCCTCAATCTTTTTTTGTTTCTGCCAATCCATTGCCTGATTTTTTTTCATCTCTTGTGAAACTTCATCTAATTGTTTTTTTAATTGTTCTGCTTCATCAAGAGAAGTATCAAGATGTTCTAATGTTTCATCAACATTTTTTTCTGCATTGGCAAAAACTTCTTCCAATGAAGGAAGACGAAGAAGATAGACATCACTTTTTCCCATCTTTGGTCCATTAATATTATCATTATCAAAAACTTCAGCATAATATTCTATTACATCTTCGGGAACTAAATTGAGAGAAGAAATATTCCATAGATACGGTATTATTTCGATAATATTTTTGTATTTGTTGATAGGAATAGTGATAATACTAAACTTTTCTTGCGGTTTTTCATAACGAGAATTTGTTAAACGATACGCAAGATGTAATGAAGAAAAACCAAAATCATCAGCGATTTTTATTTGCATTGGTAAAGAATTTGTACCAGCAACATCCATATTTTTTCCCGGCTCAGTGATAGCAACAGTAGGAAACATATCCGGCAATACTTCCAATGTGTAACGGATGAGATTTGTATTGCTGATTCCTTCTTTATCAAAAAGAGTAATTGTGTAGGAAGTTGATTTTTTCAAAAAAAACTTTCCTACAAATTTTTCTTTATAAGATGTAAAAGGAATTGTATCACCGTTTTCTGTAGTGAGAAAAATTTTACTCAGTGGTTTACTTGGAATTATTTCCCAACGAATTGTTGAACCAGCAAGAGCAGAAGCATCACCATTATCTTCATAACGTTGTGGAGGAAGTTTTGAATAGGAAGGAGCCGTAACATCCATAGAAAACGAACGAATAAACGGTCTATCCGTTACCGTAATAGTGTAAGCATTGCTTTGGATGTTTTCACTTTGTGCATAATATGTTGATGTTTCTTTGAGATTGAAAATTGTATGTGTGAATGTATTAGCAGAATCTTTATGAAGAATAAAATTTTCCGGTACAGTAATATTTTTTTGAAAAACCGAAAGAGTAATTTCTTTTGGAAGTTCTGAAAAATTAGTATTTGCACTAAGTGTAATAGAAAATTGTACAGAATCACCTTTTACAACTTCAACATTTCCCGGTTTGATAGTAAAATAGAAAGAAGGTGGTTCTTTAAAATCTTGATTGAATTGCACTATACGATGTGCAGCATCCAGCATTCCATTATGAGGAAAAAAGAAAAGAAAAAATATTCCTACAACAATTCCACAAAAGTATTGAAATAATTTTTTTGTTTTGGAAAATGTAATAATGGAATTAAAATTTTTGTTTTCGGTAAGTTTTTCTATTTCAAGAAGCGAAGCGTTGATAAGTTCTGAAGAATAGAGTTGTTCTTTTTGATTTTGTGTAATTTCCAAAATATTCCATAAACGGTCTTTAATATCAGAAAAATGCTTTCCGATAATGAGAGCAGTTTCTTGAATAGAAATTTTTTTGAGAATATTGAAAAATTGTAATAATGGTTTCCCAATTAACAAACTTATCAACAATCCAACAATAAAAATGTTGGTGAAGAAAAATATTGTGCGAACAGTACTATCAAAATGAAATACATATTCCAACAAACACATTCCGGAAAAAAGGAGAAGAAAAATAATTATAGTAGAAAATAATCCTTCAGCAATTTTTTCGTAATAATATCGATTGCGTACGTTTTCTATTTTTTGAAGAAGTGAATGTTCAATATTTTGCATAATATTTTTTATTATTTAACTCCCCTCTAAAGCGTTGGGTTGTGCGAAGGAGAGAGGGGTTGGGGGTGTGTCTATTATTGACAACTTATTTTGCTTTTTACACACCCCTAAATCCCCTCTTTATAGAGTGGACTTCATTACCTCGTCAACGCCCACACTAAAATATTCGTTCCAAATTTCAACGCTTCTTTTCGTTTTTCTTCCGGGTTTTTGTGAATTTCCGCATCAGCCCAGCCATCACTAGGATTTGATTCGTAGGTATAATACACAACTAATCTATTTTTGTAAAAAAGACCAAAGCCCTGAGATGGTTTATTATTATGTTCATGTGTTTTTGGAACACCATTAGGAAAATCAAAAAAGGAATGATACAATCCATGAGAAAAAGGAAGTTCAACGAAATCTTGGTCTGGAAAAATTTTTTTCATCTCTCTTCGGAACGATTTATCCATACCATAATCATCATCCACGTAAAGAAAACCACCGTTTTCTAAATAGGTACGAAATCGCTGAACTTCGGATTCTGAAAAAACAATATTTCCATGTCCTGTAGCAAAAATAAACGGATAAGAGAAAAATTTTTCTGATGAAATTTCTACAAATTCATATTTTGCATCAACATCGATACCCGTTTGTTCTTTGGCAAATTTTAAGAGATTAACTTCTGCGGAAGGGTCATTATACCAATCTCCGCCACCAGAATATTTTAGACGTGCAATTTTAAATTGTGATTCAGTACGTTGAGTTTGTGCAAAAGAAAAAATGTTGCACAATATAAATAGAGAAAGAAAAACTTTTGTTTTCATAGTAAAAATTTATTGAAGCAATCTTAATAAATACAATATAGGAAAATATAATTTTTATTTGCTATATTACACTAGTTCAACGTTAGGGGTGCTAAAATTTTGTCATTGCGATTCCGTTTTAACGGAAGAAACAATCTTACTTTGGCTGAGATTATACCCTATAACCTGAACCGGATAATACCGGCGTAGGTAAACGAGAAAAGCATTTCACCGTTACTGAAATTGGTATTATTCAGTAACGGTTTTTGTTTTTATAAGATTATAAAATATGTAGGAACGGATGCAAATCCGTTTTTTAAAATAATAAAGGAATACCACCATGAAAACCCTAATTTTTATTTTTCTCTTTTTATATCCTTTTGTAATATTTCCACAAAAAAATATTATACAAAAAGATACTGTGTACAAACTTTCACCAATTCTTATAACCGCAACAGAAGCAACTGTACGAAAAACTCCAGTAACATTTACCAATATTCAAAAAACAGAAATTGTGCAAAAAAATTCTCTCACGGATTTTCCAATTCTTCTTTCTGAACTTCCATCAATCACAACATATTCAGAAGGAGGAAACGGTATTGGTTACAATTATATTTCGTTGCGTGGTTTTGACCAAAGACGAATTTCTGTGATGGTAAATGGTGTTCCGCAAAATGACCCTGAAGACCACAATGTGTATTGGTTGGATATGCCGGATTTAATGGGAAGCACGGGAAATATTCAAGTGCAACGTGGAGCAGGCAGCACGCTCTACGGTCCGCCGGCAATTGGTGGCTCAGTAAATATTGTAACCAATCCATTTGAGCAAAAACCATTTATTGCGTTGGAAACATTGTTTGGATTTCAAGAATTTGGAGATAAAAAATCTATTAATGTGAATACACGAAAATATTCTGCAACAATAAATTCCGGCTTAATAGAAAATAAATATATGTTGTATGGAAGGTTAGGAACATTACGTTCAGAAGGTTATCGTGAAAACTCGTGGGCAGAAATGCAATCCTATTTTCTTGGAGCAGTCCGTTTTGATGAAACCATGACAACACGATTTCATTTTTTTGGTGGACCTATTGCTGATGGATTAGTTTATAAAGGACTCCCAAAATTTTATAACAATAATCTTTCATTGAGAAGAAAAAATTATAGCGATTTTAGTTTAGATAATGAAGAGAAAAATCTTATCTACGCAACTGAAAGACGTCCACAAGAAATAGAAAATTTCTCACAACCACACTACGAACTTCTTCATGAGTGGAAAATTTTTCCATCAACAAAAATCTACAATACATTTTTTTATTATACAGGAGAGGGCTTTTTTGATTATGATGCTTCGTGGGCTGATACAACAACGTTGCGCTTAGGAACAAAATATGGAATTCCTACACAACAAAATCCACAAAATACTATTATAAAAGGATATGTGAATAATAAACATGGTGGATGGTTGCCAAGAATTGAAATCGAACATACTAATGGGACATTAACACTTGGTGCAGAGTTTCGTAGACATCGTTCTACACATTGGGGAAAAATTGAATATGCAGAAAATCTTCCGCCAAACTACAATCCAGATTATCATTTTTATGAATATAATGGTGGAAAAGATATGATTTCACTTTTTGCAAATGAAAATTTTTTAATAGAAGAAGATTTAACGTTAATGACAAACGCACAGTTTGTTTATAATAGATATGAAATTTCTAATGAAAAATTTCTTGGAAATAATTTTTCTATTTCCTATTACTTTTTCAATCCACGGTTTGGAGTAAATTATAATTTTTCCGAGGAATTGAATACATATTTTTCCATTGCATACACATCACGAGAGCCACGTTTAAGAAATCTATATGCAGCAGAAGATTCCTATTTTGGTGCAACACCAGTATTTGAAGTGGATACAGCCAATGGAAACACGAAATATAATTTTGATAAACCACTTGTAAAACCAGAACAATTATTGAATTTCGAATTAGGAACTGGTTTTCTTACTGAAGATTTTCAATTCACAGCAAATATTTTTTTAATGGAATTTACCAATGAATTAGTAAAAAATGGGCAAGTGGATATTTTTGGAAATCCAATCACAGGAAATGCCGAACGCTCACGTCATTATGGAATTGAGTTGGAAGGGAATATTTCTTTACTATCATCATTATCATTAAAAGGAAATATTAGTTATTCTCAAAATACATTAGTGAATTACAGTATTTTTGAAAACAGTCAAAAAATTATTTTGGATGGAAACCCAATTGCTGGCTTTCCTAATCTTTTAGGAAATCTTCGATTGACCTATTCGGAAGAAAATATTTTAATTTCAGTATTAGGAAAATATGTTGGAGATTTTTACACGGACAATTTCAAAAACTCCAAACATAAAAATGATGCATACACAGTATTTAATACAGAAATTCTTTACACAGTTCAAAAATTTTTTCAATCGGAAATTATTCTTCGTGGAGAAATCAGAAACATCTTTAATACATTATATACCACGAGCGGAGAAGGAAACGCATTTTTTCCCGCCGCAGAAAGAAATTATGTTGTTGGAGCGAAAATAGTATTATAAAATTTCCCTCCTTTAAGGAGGGAATACAAGGGTGGTCGTTTTTAATTTTATGACCACCCCTAACCCCTCCTAATAGGAGCAGGGCTGTTAAGTTCTAAACTTATTATAAGAGAATACTCAAAAAATTGTCATTCCGAACGTAGTGAGGAATCTCACTCTTCAAATATACGCAGAAAAAGAGATTCTTCGTCGCTTCGCTCCTCTGAATGACAGTGATTTCGGATTTTCTATTACTATACATACTTAATTATCCTAGAACTTAACAGCCCTGCCTAATAGGAGGGGAAAATCCAGAAAATCAAAAAATATGCCCACACAAAAATCCGCACTCATCATTTGCAATGGAGAAATTCCATCGCAAAAATTATTGCAAGAAGTTCTCCGAACGAAACCCTTCATCATTTGTGCTGATGGTGGAGCAAATGTTGCAAGAAAATTCAATATCAAACCCAATATTATTATTGGAGATTTTGATTCTATTACAGCAAAAACAAAAAAACATTTTTCTTCAGTAGAGCAAATTCATATTACAGACCAGTACAGTACAGATTTAGAAAAATCTTTGAATTATGCTGTAAAAAATAAAATAAAAAAAGTCATCATTCTTGGTGGAACAGGAAAAAGAATAGACCACACATTTTCAAATTTAAGTGTTGTTGCCAAATATCAGAAAAAAATACATATCACACTTAAAGATAATTTACACGATATTTTTTTAATTAATAAAAAAATATTTTTGAATTATAAAATTGGTACAACACTTTCATTACTTCCATTCGGAAAATGTGAAGGAATAATTACAAAAGGATTACAATATCCATTGAAAAACGAAACTTTGGAATTTGGAGTGAGAGAAGGAACAAGTAATGTCATTATTTCATCTCCGATTTCTATTTCTGTAAAAAAAGGAAAAATGTTTATATTTGCTCTCAAAAAAATAGAACGCAGAGTATCATGATTATTATGATGAGTTAGGATTGTTTTCAGTGTAAATCATAATAATCTTAAAAATCAGTGTTCAAAAGAAATCTTATCACGGTAATCCTAAAATCTTATTAATCAAGGTCAATCATGGTTACGTTTTCAACTTGGGATATTTTTATTATTCTATCCTACATCGTTCTCATTATCATTGTTGGATTTCGTGCTGCGAAAAAAAGTAAAAATTCAAAAGAAGAATATCTTCTTGCAAGTCGCACACTCACACTTCCAATATTTGTAGCAACATTAGTTTCTACTTGGTATGGTGGAGTGTTGGGTGTTGGAGAATTTTCTTATAAGTTTGGAATTTCCAACTGGATTGTTTTTGGAGTTCCCTATTATATTTTTGCAATTATTTTTGCACTCTTTATTGCAAAAAAAGTACGGGCAACAAATTTAGTAAGCATCCCAGATAGATTATTTCAAATGTATGATATGAAGACTTCACTGTTTGGAGCATTTCTTACATTCATTCTCGCATCACCAGCACCATATATTTTAATGTTGGGAATACTGGTTCAACTTATTTTTCAAATTAGTCTTACCACAAGTATTATTATCAGCACCATTCTTACAACTATCTATTTAATTTCCGGTGGGTTTCGTTCTGATGTTTATGTAAATAGTGTAGAATTTATTTTAATGTTTGTTGGATTTTTTGTTATTATAATTTTCTCCTACACAAGATTTGGTGGGTTTGATTTTCTTTCTGCAAAAGTTCCACCATTACTTTTTACGTGGGATGGAGGAAATTCTTTTCAATATATTGTTGTTTGGTTTTTTATTGCTTCATTAACATTGGTGGACCCGTCATTTTATCAACGATGTTACGCTGCAAAAAATAGTTCCACTGCTCGTAATGGAATTTTACTTTCCGTACTTTTTTGGATGGTGTTTGATTTTATGACGTGTACTATAGCATTGTACGCACGTGCAGCGATTCCCAATATTTCCAATCCAATTTTTACTTATCCACTTTTTGCAGAAATAAGTTTGCCAAGTATCGCAAAAGGAATTTTTTATGTGGGAATGTTGGCAACAATAATGTCTTCGCTCAGTAGTTTTACATTTACATCCGCATTGGCTATTGGAAATGATATGATTGGAAGATTGTTGCACACGGAAGATGAAGAAATTCGCAATAACGCAATTCAAGTGTGGACAAAAATCGGAATTGTTGTAACAAGTATTATTGGAATTTTTTTCGCTTTATGGTTTCCATCAGTAGTGGAATTGTGGTATGTGATTGCAACGGCGGTTGTTCCCGGACTTCTTGTTCCACTTCTCACAACATATTTTCAAAAACTAAAAATCTCTACAACATTTGCATTTGCAGCGATGGTGTTAGGATTTTTTTCTTCTTTATGTTGGTTAATCGGAGGGTTTTATAATGATGGGAAATATTGGTTTTCTATTGAACCAATGTATCCAGGACTTTTTGTTTCATTAATTGTGTGGGGAATAGGGAAGTTGAAGGAAAAAAAAAGTTCTATCTCATCGCTTTAACAAATTCAGCAAAAAGATAATCACTATCATGCGGACCTGGTCCCGCTTCAGGGTGATATTGTACAGCAAAAAGTGGATATTGTGTATGTCTGAAACCTTCCACCGTATTATCATTAAGATTAAGGTGTGTCAGTTCTATTTTTGAGGTATCCATTGAATCCCAATCCACAGCAAAACCATGATTCTGTGCTGTGATTTCAATAGTGTTAGTAAGTAAATTTTTTACAGGATGATTTCCACCATGATGTCCAAATTTTAGTTTATATGTTTTTCCACCTAATGCCAATGCCAATAATTGATGTCCTAAACAAATTCCAAAAATCGGTTTTTTTCCAATTAATTTTTTTATATTAGCAATAGCATACTGCACAGCATCAGGGTCGCCAGGTCCATTAGAAAGAAGAATTCCATCCGGTTTCATCTCAAGAATATGTTCAGCAGAACACAAAGCAGGAACAACAGTAATAGAGCATCCATACGCAGCAAGTCGGCGAAGGATGGTGTATTTTACACCGAAATCAAAAACAACAACATTCAGTTTTCGTTTTGCTTGATATTTTGTTGAAAGTGTATATTGTGTATTATCAAGACTTTGTGAAAGAGTAACCACACCCCATTGATATTCTTTTTTGCATGTTACTTTTTTTACTAAATCGGTGCCTTCTATTTTGGGAAGTGATAGCGACTTTTTTATTAAATTTGCATCATTTAAATCTGTGGTGGAAATTGTTCCACGCAAAGCACCTTCGCTACGTAATATTTTAGTGAGTTTGCGAGTATCAATTCCATGAATTGCAACAATGTAATGTTTCTTTAACCATTCTCCCAAACTAGATTTTGCTCTCCAATTACTATGAAAATCAAAATATTCACGAACAATAATTCCACTGGCTTGTGGCTTTGCTGATTCTATATCTTCTAAAGTAACACCATAATTTCCTATTAAAGGATAGGTCATAGTAACAATTTGTCCGGTATATGAAGGGTCGGAAAGAATTTCTTGGTAACCGGTAATACTCGTATTAAAAACCACCTCACCCGAAACTTCTTCATTTGCCCCAAAACTTTCTCCCGTAAACACTACGCCATTTTCAAGTACTAATTTTGCTTTCATTGTTTTTATATTTGGTAATGAAGTAAAAAAATTTCTTGTAAGATAGAAAAAAAAATGATAGTGTTCAATTATAGTATTCAATAAAATAAAAAACCTATCCTAACAAATAGGATAGGTTTAATTTATAATGACTGTTATTGCGAGGAAGTCCCGATGTATATTGGGACGACCGAAGCAATCCCATCTCTCTCTATAGTTAATTTTTAAAAATATTTCCCAACCCATCATCACCTTCACCGTCGTCATCATCTTGGTCATTTAATTTCATGACGATATCTTGATACATTTCTCTATCGCTTTTTTCTTGACGTAATTCATTTTTCATTTTTTCTTTTTCTTTACGATTGTAGGAAACCATATCACGGTTTTTTACACTCCAAGAAAAAACAAATTTTTCTTTTGAAAAAATAATTGTCATAACTACAAGGAAACAGAGAAAATAAAATAATAGTATCATAGATTAGGAAGTTAAATATCTCGTTGTTTGCTAAATAGATACATTGCATAAATGTAGTATGCATATTGCATAATATTCAGCAAATAAATAATGTAGGTAAATTTTCGATAGTAGTTTATCAAAATATATGTGAACATCATTCCACCAAAATACATCATGTTGACTGAACCAATTTGCCAGCGCGGGTCTTTTCTTGGATTACCAATAAAACGTTTATCCAAATTCACAATAAACTGAAAACTTTGAAAACCCAAAAGTAAGGAAGAAAGCGGATAACTAATGATGTCTACACTACTAAATGATTCAACACCGGTGATTTTCAGAATACACCATAAGGGAACAAATGCGTAAATATTGTAGTAGGCATATTTTTTTTCCATCGGTGAAAGCCAACAGGCATACAAAATACATATTACTATATGTTGTACGAGTATATAAAAATTGAATGGAAAATAATAATATTGTAGAGGAAGTATGATAAATTTTTTGGGGCTTGACTAGATAAGTTATATAAAATAACTTGTAAGTCAATGACCAAGAATA
>CALETH010000117.1 GCA_937920105.1 uncultured Bacteroidota bacterium | reverse complement strand
GGATCACCTCGGCATAAATACTTTCAAATGGCAGGAACATGATGGCAAAGTCGGTGGTATTAGGCGGATCAATATACTTATCCCGTATATCCTTAGCCATTTTTCGGATAGTAATTTCCAGTCCCATTTATCTTTGTATTTTTCAATTAATTCCATCGACCAACACAGATGAACATTATCACTTAATTTTTTCCAATCCCATTTCTTTTTGTATTTTTCTATTAATTCTGCTGACCAAGGAAAATCTTCTTTTTCACTCAAAAGTTTCCAATTCCACTTATCGTGATATTTTTCGAGCAGTTTTATTAACAATAATACATTCAGTTTTTCTGTTAGTATTCCCCAGTCTAATTGTTCTTTAAATTTTTCTATTAACTCTTTGGATGACAAGATATAGTCTTTGGAAGATAAAAAATTCCAGTCCAATTTATTTTTATATTTTTCCAAATATTCAGGATTTGAGTTAATATGAGTATTACTCAATAAACCTTCTTCGTTCCATAATAAATTATTTTGGTATTTTTCTAGTTGTTCTTCACTAAATGGATAAAATTTACTAATTAGTGGAACAAATTTTTTATTTTTTTTGAAAAATTCTGCGATTGGTGTTTGCATTATTTTTTGGTGATTATAATCTTTTCTGGATTCCCGCTTTCGCGGGAATGACACTTTTATGGAATGGTTTTGCATCCCGCAGAAGCGGGACAAATCTGTTCCTACATCTGATTTTTATTTTTTTGACTAAAGTCAAATTTTGGTTTTATATTTTTCCCCGACCTAAAGGTTGGGGCTATATTTTTTTGGCTTCAATAATTCATGATAATCATTTAATCCTGAAAATCATGGTTTTATTTTTGAAGTGCTGCACCGTGTTTGCCGATTTTTAAATAAGAAAGCCCTTTAAATTCCGGAATTTTGTGTACGATTTCGTTAAATACTTCATCTGCGGAATTGTATTTGAGTTTTGTTCCCATCACTCCGGAAAGCATGGTAAGAATTTTCCACGATGGACGTGCATCGCAACGCGGTCCTTTTCCCCATCTATCATTATGCGAAGCAAATTTATCCCAACGGCTCATTTCAAAATTATCTAACGCTCTATCTTGTTCTAATGTTGTGATTGCTGGACGTATGCGTTGAACATGTCCTTGGAAATTTGTCAGCGTTCCATTTTTTTCTGCGTAGGTTGAACTTGCAAATACAACATCAGCAAAATGTGTACTTTTGTTTTCATTGGTTGCGTGAAGAACAAAAAAATCTAATTGAGAAAGTATTTCTTCTGCTCCTTGCACTGAAGCAATATCATCTTCCAAAGAATAGAGTGCTTTTATTTTTCCTTCTTTTATTTTTTGCAGGATGGTGTGAATGGTTTCTTCGGAATGAATTCCCACAAGTTTTGCTCCGAGTGCATTGGGTGTTTTATCTGCACGAATAAGAATTGCATCTTCATCACCTTCAATTTTATGTGAAATAAAATCTACGGATTTTATTCCCAACACTTCTTTTGCAAATTTTTGTGCTACATAATTATCTTCATTAGTTGCGAATGCAGAACCAAGTATTGCTATTTCATTTTTGTTGTAGGATTTTAATTCTGATGCAACTTTTGCAATGGCTTCATCCCAACCAACTTCAACGAGTTTTCCTTCTTTGCGAATCATTGGTGCTTTGATGCGGTTTTCTGCATTGACGTGTTTCCATGTATTGAGCCGTCCGTTATCGCACATCCAATGACTGTTGACTGTATTATTTTCTCGTGGTGTTAATCGTAAAATTTCATTATTGCGTACGCCGATTTCGATATTACAGCCCCTTGCACATCCATTACAAACACTATCGGTGAAGGACATTTCCCACACGCGGGATTTGAAACGAAAATCTCGATTGGTTAATGCACCGACGGGACAAATATCGACGACGTTCATTGAATAGGGATTATCTAATTTTTCTCCGGGGAATGTTTCAATGGTTGTGTGGTCTCCGCGTTGAACAAATTGTAATTGATGTGTACCTGCAACTTCATCACAAAAACGAATGCAGCGTGAACAAGAAATACATCGTTCTGCATCAAACATTACATGCGGTCCGAGTTCTACGCGTTTTGGTTTGTGATTTTTATCTTCTTGAAATCTGCTGTACCCTTCGCTGTATTTATAAGCGTAATCTTGAAGTTTGCATTCTCCTGCTTCATCGCATATCGGACAATCTAATGGATGGTTGATGAGAAGAAATTCCATCACGGCTTCGCGTGCGTTGATGACTTTTGGATTTTGTGTGTGGACGACCATTCCTTCTGCAACTTGTGTCATACAAGCGATGGCGAGTTTTGGCATTTTTTCTACTTCTACCAAACACATTCGGCAGTTTCCGGAAACGGAAAGTTTTGGATGCCAGCAAAAATGCGGAATGGTCATTCCGTTTTCACTTGCAACTTCGATGATTGTTTTTTTGTTGTCGGCTTCGAATTGTTTTCCGTCTATGGTGAGTTTTACTGGGGGCATAATAGATTGTTAATTTTGAGATTTTTTAAGAAGTATAAATTTACAATATAGTTTCTAAATACAAGTGGATTATATATTCGTAAGGTGATACAATTTATAAAAAAAATGTCATTCTCACAAAAGAAAAATATGAGAATGACAAGATTTTTTATACAAAGATTACAAAAGTTTTTAAAACTTTTGTAATCTCTTCACACAAGATTGCTTCGTCCCGACAAATCGGGACTCGCAATGACAATTTATTTTACAATACTATCAACTGCTGTATATTTAAAACCAAAAGCATCAGCAACACCTTTGTAGGTAATACGTCCATCCACCATGTTTAATCCTAATTTAATTTCTGGATTGGTGTGAACGGCTTTTTCCCATCCTTTATTGGCAATTTCTACTGCGTATGGTAATGTTGCGTTGGTAAGAGCAACTGTTGATGTAAATGGAACTGCTCCCGGCATATTCGCAACACAATAGTGAATAATATTTTCCACAACGTATGTTGGATTTTCATGTGTGGTTGGTTTACATGTTTCTATACAACCACCTTGGTCAACAGCAACATCAACGATAACTGCACCGGGTTTCATTTCTTTCAACATTTCTTTTGTGATAAGTTTTGGTGCTTTTGCTCCTGGGATAAGAATTGCTCCAATCACTAAATCTGCTCGTTGAATTACTTTTTGAATGTTGTATGAATTCGACATCATGGTAATAACATTTTTTGGCATAATGTCATCAAGTTGTCGTAAGCGATAAAGATTGTTATCTAAGATGGTAACTTTTGCACCAAAGCCAGCAGCAATTTTTGCAGCATTTGTTCCAACGATTCCGCCTCCAATAACAACAACATCAGCGGGTTCTGTACCGGGAACTCCACCAAGTAAAATTCCGCGTCCGCCCATTGAACGCTCCAAATATTTTGCTCCTTCTTGTGGTGCCATTCTTCCGGCAACTTCACTCATTGGTATTAATAGAGGAAGTGAGCCATCGACTTTTTGCACTGTTTCGTACGCAATACATACGGCTCCGCTTTTCATCATTGCAACGGTGAGTTCTTTACTTGCTGCAAAGTGAAAATAGGTGAACAAAATTTGATTTGATTGAATGAGTGAATATTCCGGTTTAATTGGTTCTTTCACTTTTATAATCATATCTGCTTTGCTGTAGACTTCTTTTGGATTTTTTGCAATTTTTGCTCCTGCTTTGATGTATGCAGCATCATCAAAACCGCTTCCAACTCCGGCTTTGGTTTCTACAAATACTGTGTGTCCGAATGAGCGAAGTGTTTGCACGCCAACTGGCAGCAAGCCAACGCGGTTTTCATTTGTTTTGATTTCTTTTGGTACGCCGATTATCATAATGGTTCTCCATATTTATAAATTGTGAATGATTTTTTTTATTTCGTTTTTTTTTGACCCTCTTTCCAAGGAGGGAAATTTTTTCATTTTGGAAGAAAAATTACTTCTGTATAGTCTTTTTCATTACAAAGAATTTGTGCAACGTTGTACACACTTTCAAGAGTAACGTCATCAATATTTTTTATGATGGATTCTAATGTGGTAAATTCTCCAAAATATAATTCTCCACTTCCTAATCTCATCATTCTATTAGTTGTGTTTTCCAAACTCAACATCATGTTTCCTTTGAGTTGAGATTGTGTTCGCTGCAATTCTGATTTTTTTAATGGTTGCTGCAAACATCTTTGTAATTCTTTTTTTACAATTTCTATTGCTTTGTGCTGATTCTTTTTATCTGTTGCAAAATAGACACCAAAGGTTCCGCTTTTTTCAAACAAATTAATAAAAGAATAAATAGTGTAGACTAATCCATATTTTTCACGCACACTTTGAAACAACCGCGAACTCATTCCATCTCCCAAAAAAGCATTTAACACTAAAGCGGAATATCGTTGTGGATGATGAATGGTGAAAATTGTTTTTCCAATACAGGTGTGTGCTTGTTGAAATGGTTTGTGAATTTCTTTGCGTGATGATGGTGGATGTGGTACAGAAAAATTTTCTGTGGAAGAACTTGATGGATTTTTTTTCGATGAAAAATATTTTTCTACTAATGTAATAAGTTTTTCGTGAGAAATATTTCCTGCCGCAGCAATCACAAAATTTTTCGGTTTATAATATTGAGTAAAATACGAACGCAACTCTTTTTGAGAAAATTGTGCAATGGTTTCTGCAGTTCCTAAAATAGAAAATCCCAATGGGTGTGATGGATAGAGATGCTGCTCAAATGTATCGTGTAAATATTCTTCCGGTTCATCTTCAGAATTTTTTAATTCTTCCAACACTACTTGTTTTTCTTTGAGAATTTCTTTTTCTGGAAATGTTGGATATTGCACTAACTCCGAAAGTACGTCCACAGATTTTTCTGCGTATTCATCCAACACATGAGCGTAATAACAGGTGTGTTCTTTTGTGGTGAAGGCGTTAAGATAACCGCCAACGGATTCCAAACTTTTTGCAATTTCTTGAAAGGAATATTTTTTTGTTCCTTTAAAAACCATGTGTTCCACAAAATGAGAAATTCCGTTATTGTGTTTTGTTTCATTTTGTGTGCCGGTATCAACCCAAACACCAATGGAAACAGATTTTACAAATGGTATTTCCTCACTAATAACACGTAATCCATTAGCAAGAGTTGTTTTTTTGTATGATGATGTTGTTGTATAAGATTGAGAAATTGCTGTTTTTGCTGGCATAGTTTTGAAAATTATGCAGAAATATAATTTAATTTTGAACGATATGCAAACGATGGTTTAAACTATGATTATATGATGAAATGATTTCTATGATAATATAGAACTCTGATTTTTATGATTGTTATGATTTTCGCTGATACAAAATAGAACCATGATTTAAAAGATTTTATAGATAACCAAGATGAAAAATTTTTTATTGTCATAATTTTGTAAATCTTTTAATCACGGTCAATCTTGTAAACCCTCTAATCACGGTTAATCTTGTAAATCCTGTAAATCAGGGTTGAATTTCCTCATCAAAATATCTATCTTGCAAACTTAATGGAACACTGATATTTTAAGATTGTTATGATTTTCACTGATATCTTTATCATAGTCATCATACCAATCATTTCATCATAGTTTTATTTCTCATACACATCATATAATCATAGTTTAAACATGGAATCACATCTTCACCCTACTCCAAAAAATACCGGTTGGATTGAAGTTATCGCCGGCTGCATGTTCAGTGGAAAAACGGAAGAACTTATCCGCCGGCTCCGCAGAGCACAAATTGCAAAACAAAATGTTGTTATCTTCAAACCAAAAATTGATAATAGGTATAGTGCAGAGCATATTGTTTCACACAGTGAACAATCTCTCCACTCCACAATTATTGAAAAAGCCAGTGAAATTATTCTGCTTTCAAAAAATGCTCATGTTATCGGTGTTGATGAAGGACAATTTTTTGATAACTCTTTAATAGAAATTTGTAACACTCTTGCAAATGAAGGAAAACGGGTTATCGTTGCCGGTCTTGACCAAGATTATCGCGGCGTACCATTTGAACCAATTCCCCAACTACTCGCTATTGCAGAATATATTACCAAAACTTTGGCGATTTGCATGGTATGTGGAAATCCGGCTGATAGAACACAGCGAGTTTCTCAATCTAAAGAACGAGTTGTTGTTGGAGCAAAGGGCGAATACGAAGCACGTTGCAGACATTGTTTTGAACCGCCGGTTTCTTAAATACGAATTTTCAAATTCTAAATTCTAATATTTAGAATTTCTATTTTCGTATTCCTACATTTAATAATTTATAAATTTTTACTTAAAGGATATTTATGGATTTCACCTCTCTTCTCCGCGGAATTTTTGGAATTGTTTTCATTTTGGGAATTGCATTTCTTTTTTCCAATAACAAAAAAAGAATTAATTGGAAACTTGTTGCCACTGGTTTTACCATTCAACTAATTTTTGCTGTGTTTATTATTTATGGAGAACAACTTCGTTCATTCTTTTTTATTCTCGGTTTTCCAAAAGATATTATTAATTGGCTTGGTACTGCAGTGGTAAGTTTGTTGAGTTTTACTGGTAAAGGTGCAGAATTTGTTTTTGGACGTCTTGCCATTAATTCCGGCTCAGAAAGTTTGGGCTTTTATTTTGCATTTCAAGTTCTCCCCACCATTATTTTTGTTTCCGCATTAACATCCATTCTCTACTATCTTGGAATTTTACAATTTGTTGTACGAGGAATGGCTTGGGTTGTTGCAAAACTTCTCGGTACTAGTGGAGCAGAATCTCTTTCCAACACTGCAAATATTTTCGTTGGTCAAACCGAAGCACCACTTCTCATTCGTCCTTACATTGATAAAATGACAAAATCAGAAATTCTTACAGTAATGGTTGGTGGAATGGCAACTATTGCCGGCGGAGTAATGGCAAGTTATATTCAAATGTTGGGACAATCTTTTGCAGACGCTCATCAAATTAGTTTGGCAGATGCACAAATAAAATTTGCTGTGCAACTTCTTGCTGCAAGTACAATGGCTGCTCCCGCCTCATTAGTGATTTCAAAAATTTTATATCCCGAAACTGAAGAGCCGGAAACAAAAGGTACGGTAAAATTAAAAGTAGAAAAAAATGCTTCTAATGTGATTGAAGCCGCTGCAACTGGTGCTTCCGATGGTTTGCAATTAGCATTAAATGTTGCAGGAATGCTGCTTGCATTTATTGCTCTTATTGCAATGCTTAATTATTTGTTTCAAGGTTTAGGTGATGTAACCGGTTTGAATACTTTTTTTATGGAAAAATACAAGCAACCATTTTCCATGCAATTACTTTTTGGACTTGTTTTACAATTTGTTGCATTTGCAATTGGTGTGCCTTGGCAAGATGCTTTACAATTTGGAAGTTTAATTGGAACAAAAGTTGTCTTAAATGAATTTGTTGCCTATTTAGACCTTGCTGCTCTTGTAAAATCCGGAGCGTTAACAGAAAAAGGAACAATGATGGCAACGTATGCTCTTTGTGGATTTGCAAATTTTTCTTCTATTGCAATTCAAATCGGTGGAATTGCTCCACTTGCTCCACATCGTAAAAAAGATATTGCGGCTCTTGGCTTAAAAGCAGTGTTAGGTGGAACATTATCTACTTTAATGACTGCTACTATTGCGGGTATTCTGGTGAGATAGATTTTTTTCTTACTATTATTTGTTTTCTTATTTTTCCTTTTTTTATTATGCTTTCTCCTCTTCAAAAATTTGGAAAAATATTAAATAATTATATTGATTCTATTCTCGGATTTATAATACTTATTGCTTTTCTATTACGAGTAATACCTCTTTTCTTTCCACTCCCTCCAATAGTCTCAGATGCTCACGAATATTATTTGCTTGCTCAAAATCTATTAGAGGGAAATGGATTTTCTCTTAGTGGAAATCCAACAGCATATCGAATGCCAGGGTATCCTTTTCTTCTTGCAGGGATTATGGCTCTTTCACATTCCCCTATTGCTATTTATATTTTTCAAGCATTATGCGAAACTCTTACTTGTGTATTTCTCTTTTTTATAGGAAAAAATGTTTTTTCAAAAAAAATTGGGCTAGTTGCATCTGCTTTTTGGGCAACATTTCCTGTAAGTATTTTTCAAACACATTTTCTTCTTACTGAATCTTGTTATACTACACTTCTTACAGGTTCAATGGCAATTTTATTTTCTTCCCACCGTTTAAAACCATTTCCTCTTATTTTACTTGGTACATTATGCGGTTATGCCTCACTTATAAAACCTCATACTATTGGATTAATAGTAGTAATTTTTATTTATATCATAAAAAAAGAAAAAGAATATAAAACTATTATGTTGCAATGTGGAGTAATAATGATAGTAACACTCTCTATACTTTCTCCTTGGATTATTCGCAATTGGATAGTTTTTGAAAAAATAATGTTAACAACAAATGGAGGTGTAAATTTTTGGATTGGAAACAATCCACAAGCAACAGGTAGTTATTATGAAGAAAATAGTCTGGAAAAATATTCAACAGAGTTAGAAAAAAATAAAAAAGGATATCAATTAGGATGGGAATTTATTAACAGCCAATCACCGAAACATATTTTAGAACTTACAATAAAAAAATGTGCATATTTATTTTCATCAGAAAGTCCGCTGGCGATACAACGTCACCACGTACCGCCTAAGAAACGCTATGCAGCCGTATACGCTCATACACCATTATTTGAACTTATTGGTATCAATATACACTACGTTTCTTTTATGTTGATGGGAACAGCAGGGATAATTATTCTTGTACATAACAAAACAAATTTTTCTTTTTTTCTTTCTCTCTTTATAGGATTTTGGATAATTGTTCATCTTATATATTTTGGGGCATCCCGTTTTCATTACCCAATCTTACCTTTTTTTATTCTCACATCATCATATTTTCTTTTGAGTAAAGAAAAATTAATCCAAATTAAACAAAAATTATTTTTTGGATTATGTGTAATTTTTCTTGTAGGTATTTGGATGATTGAGATATTGACGGTAATTTGTTTTTCTTCTTAATGGTTTTTTGTTTTTTATCACAATTATAAATTTTTTTATAAAAACCACTTGCATCTGTACCCCCCCCCCTGCGTATATTATTCCGTAATTTTCATAATCATTTATCATTAATTATTATAAGGAGTTTTTCATGAAAAACTTTTTCTTTATACTAACAGTTTTCGTGTTATGTTCTGCTTCAACCACACTTGCTCAATGGAGTAATGGACAAGCCGCAGAACTTGTTTTAGGGCAAGCAAATTTTACTTCAAAAACATCAGGAAGTGGTCAAAATAAGTTCAACCTTCCTAATGATGTTGCTGTTGACCCATCAACGGGAAAAATTTTTGTTGCTGAGGATGGAAATAATAGAATTCTTCGTTTTAAAGATATTACATCATTACAAAACAACGATAATGCTGAAGTAGTTTTCGGACAGCCTGATTTTACAACTATTTCTGCTGGTCGTGCAAAAAATAAATTTGATGGTGTTACTGGAATTTTTGTAGATAACGAAGGACGTTTATGGGTTGCTGAATATAACAATAGAAGAGTACTATGGTTTAATGATGCTGCTACTACTTCTACTAATGGAAATAATGCAGATGGTGTTTTAGGACAAGTAAATTTTACTACTCTGAATTTTACTGGTTCTCAAACTATAATGGGAGGAGTTACGGATATTTTTGTAAGTGCAAATGGTACTTTATGGGTTGCAGATAATATGTATCGCAGAGTATTAAAATACAATGATGCAAAAAATAAATCTAATGGTGCAGCAGCAGATGGCGTTTTAGGACAAACAGATTTTAATAGTGATGCAACTACTGTAGATGAAAAAACGATTGGTGGAAGACCCTGGGGACTTGTAATGATAAATAATTCATTATTTGTATCAGACATATATAATTACCGTATTTTACGTTTTGATGATGCTGAAAATTTGGCAAATGGAGCGGCTGCAAGTGCGGTAATTGGTCAACCTGATTTCACTACAACTAATAACGGTGTTACAAATCAACGTTTTTACACACCTGGTGGATTGACAACTGATGGTAAGGGTAATTTGTATGTTGTAGATGGAGGAAAATATCTCCCTACTTTGGGTAACAATAGAATTTTAATTTTTAATAATGCTACATCATTGAGCAACAATCCTACAGCAAATTTTGTTATAGGACAATCTGGTTTTACTACTGATGTAAGCGCAACAACTGCTACAGGTCTTAACATACCTTGGGGTGCTGCTTATGATACAACAAATAATAAATTACTCGTTGCCGATACAGAAAACCATCGTGTGTTAGTATATTCTCCTTCCAGTTCTACTAATATTGAAAAGAATAAACCACTTATTACCTCAACATTTGTTTTAAATCAAAATTATCCTAATCCATTTAATCCTACTACAACAATTTCGTATGAAATACCAAAAAAAGAATTTGTAACACTTAAAGTTTATAATTTTATCGGACAAGAAGTTGCTTCATTGGTAAATCACGAACAACCAGCAGGCACATACTCGCTTTCCTTTAATGCAAATGCTTTATCAACAGGAGTATATTTTTACAAACTCCAAGCAGGAAACTTTACAGAAACTAAAAAAATGACTTTAATTAAATAATGTTATTTTTTATAGTCTTTCTAATACAAAACCCTCTTATACGAAGAGGGTTTTTTGTTTTATCTTTACCAAAACTACAAAAGCATGGTCAAATATACCAAAGGACGGACTTGCGTCCGTCCCTACATAGTTAAAATTATGATAATCTTTTAATCTTGAAAATCATGGTTTCACTTATTCACTACTTCTTATACCAATCACTTTTGGGAGTAAAGAGAGTTTTTAATTCCCGTTTTGCTCGGTAACGTTCTAATGCAAGTTCAATCAACGTATCTAAAAGTTCAGGATAAGAAACTCCTGTTGCTTCCCACAATTTTGGATACATACTAATTGAGGTAAATCCGGGAATAGTATTAATTTCGTTGAGATAGATTTTTTTTCCGTTTCCTTCTACTAAAAAATCTACACGAGCCATTCCAGCACAATCCAAAATTTTGTACGCATCCAATGCATATTTTTGAATTTTCTTTACCATTACTTTTGGCAACTCTGCGGGAATTTTTGCTACAGATTTTCCATCAACATATTTTGCATCGTAATCATAAAATTCGTTAGAGGGAATTATTTCTCCTAACACGGATGCTTTAGGTTCATCATTTCCCAACACACTGCATTCAATTTCTCGTGCTTGCTCTATTCCTTCTTCTATAAGAATTTTTCTATCATAACTTCTAGCCAAATTAATTGCTTCTATTAATTCTTTACGATTATGTGCTTTACTAATTCCTACACTGGAACCTTGATTTGGTGGTTTTATAAAACACGGATACTTTAATGTTTTTTCAATCTTTGCAAGATATTCATCTTTTTCTTGTAAAAATTCCTTATACAAAAATGCAATGTATTTTGTTACAGGAATTTTTGCGTTTTGCAATAATTGTTTTTGTATCACTTTATCCATTCCCACTGCAGAACCCAATACACCTGCTCCAACGTACGGAATATCCGCAAGTTCCAATAAGCCCTGCATGGTTCCATCTTCACCAAATGTTCCGTGAATAATTGGAAAAATCACATCAACATAATATTCTCTTTCCTTTTGCACAGCAGTAATATCTATAAGAGATTGTTTTTGTGGATTTGGTACAATGATGTGTTCTGATAAATTTTGTGGTATGGATTTATTTTTGAGAAGTTGAAGTGCGTTGGGTGCACTGAGCCATCTTCCTTCAGTTGTTATTCCGATAGGAATAATATCATACTTTTCTTTATCTAACGCATTAATGATTGATGCAGCGGAAACTAGCGAGACTTCGTGTTCGGCTGAACGTCCACCAAAAAGAACTCCGACGCGGATTTTTTTTGCCATATATGTTTTAACTCTTAATGTAGACTTTCAATATTTATTTTATAAAAAAGGTCATTCTCACAAAATAAAAATATGAGAATGACTATTTATTTTTTATACTAATTGTTTGATTATTTCAACAACATCATTTTTTTAATTTTACTATAGTTTCCTGCTGTCAATTTGTAAAAATATATTCCTCCAGAAAGTGAACTTGCATCAAAATTCACTTGATATGTTCCGGCTTTTACTTCTCCATTTACCAATGTTGTTACTTCTTTTCCTAAAATATCATATACTTTCAACGTTACAAAATTATTTGTTGGTATTTGATAGTTGATGATAGTACTTGGGTTAAATGGATTGGGGTAGTTTTGTGATATTCCATAATCTTTAGGTATTGATGAAGTATTTCCTAATACTGGCAATGGATTATTCATGTCTCCAGCAATGGTATATTGGATACTAAAATCTCCAAAATCGGTCCCAATCATTCCACTGCGTTTTGCAACTGGAATGGCATTTGTTCCTGTTCCAGTAACATGTGTTCCTTCTAATTGCCAACTTGTTTGATTAGAATTTTTTCTTATTATACGTAACGTTGAAAAATCATTTATTCCTGTAAATCCTGTTCCTGTGAGATTGAGGGTGTAATTACTTCCATAATGTGCATCAGAACTTACTTCCCAATATCCTTCTTTGGCAATAGAGGTGAGCTGTATTCCTGCATCATTTAATGTATATAAGTTTGCAGTATCTGGTTGTGTAGTATTAAAATTAGCATTGAGATAATCTGATTCTGCTGGTATGTTAGTAAATGTAATTTGTAATGGACGATAAGCAGTAATTGTACCTATTGGAAAGATATAATCTATATTAGCAGATTGCCCTATCTTACGGGCTAGATTACCAATAACATAACCATTAACACGAGTTATTGCATTTGCGGTGGTATCTGATACATAAAGAATGTTATTATTGGTAGTAATCTTACCACTACCTAAACTCAGTGTTTTTGTGGTTACACTTATGGGTATGGTTAAATTATTTGTACTAGTTAAACTAATTTTATAAATGGATGATAATAATTCTGGTCCAGCAGTAATTGGTGTGGTTCCACCATATTGTATGGTAACATTGTTTACACCATAATTTGGAGAGGCAGAATAAAAACCATTAGTTCTATATACTGTAGTATTATTTCCCATAGTAATCGTATGTCCATTAAAATCTAATAAACCGCGATAATTATTAAGCGATGCATTAATAGTAAGATTAGTATTAAGTTGCAGAGTATCGGTTGTTCCAATATTTATAGAAAGATTATCAACTACTCCATCAACAGGAATTTCATTACCTGTTGAAAATTTTTTTATGTTACCATAATTAGCATAATTTAGCATTTTAGTTCCTTGATAGACGGGTGTTTTAAAAATTGAACTTCCTAAATATGAATTATACGTACCATTAATAATCAAATCCCTACTAGTATTATCTAACATCCCCGTTAATGAATGCATATTTGTTACGGTAATGTTTGATTGTAATTGTAATGTGTCATTATTGGTAGATTTTTGCATGGTTAAATATGAAAACAATATAGTAGCAGCACCACTAATAACAGATTTACTATTCCCTCCCATAACTACTTGTATTTGAATATTTGCTACTTTAGAATTCAACGTTCCATCAATAGTAAAATTTTTATCAATACTTAAATTATGTGTAATAAATTTATTAGTACTAAATTGAGCACCATTAGCTAATAAAGTACCACTCATATTAATGGTAACTGGCCCATTTATTGTTAACGTCCTTGCAGAAGTGGTATCATACAGCAATATACCAGAAATATCTAATTTTTTTATTATATAATTGGTATCTATAAGTATTGTACTACCAGCAGAAATTTGTACTGTATCATTTATACCAGGTACGCCATTAGGTATCCACACAGTATTATCATTCCATTTATAGATTTGTAAACCAGCCTTACTTACATACTGACCTGCTTTTGTAATAGTAAAAACTATTGATGTAAGCACAATAAATAATATTTGTTTTTTCATATATAATTCTCCTAAATATTGTAAATAAATTAGTGAAGTGTAAATCTACTATATAAGTATTATTAATTCAAGGGGTATTTATTATATAGACTTCAAATTACGCAGCCAATGCACTTGTCACTTTTTCAGCAGCATCTTTTAAATTTTCTGCTACTAAAAATTTTAATCCGGAGTTTTTCAAAATATCACCGGCTAAATCTGCATTCGTTCCTGCAAGACGTACCACAATAGGAATTTTTACTTGAACTTTTTTCGCTGCTTCAACAACTCCATTGGCAACACGGTCGCAGCGAACAATTCCGCCAAAAATATTAATTAAAATTGCCTTAACATTTTTATCTGCCAAAATAATTTTGAAACCACTTTCCACCGTTTGTGCATTTGCTCCACCACCAACATCTAAAAAGTTTGCTGGCTCACCACCAGCAAGTTTGATAATATCCATGGTTCCCATCGCAAGTCCCGCACCATTCACCATACATCCAACATTTCCATCAAGTTTTACATAATTGAGATTGGATTTTGATGCCTCTATTTCTAATGGTTCTTCTTCATCTAAATCTCGCAACGCCGCATATTCTGGATGACGATACAACGCATTATCATCAAAATTTACTTTTGCATCTAATGCAATCACGTTGCCTTCTTTGGTTACAACGAGCGGATTGATTTCAAAAAGTGAGGAATCAGTTGCTTCATACGCTTTATAAAGTGCTAACAAAAATTTCACTCCATTTTTAAATGCGTCTCCTGTTAAACCTAATGCAAAAGCGAGTTTTCTTGCTTGATAGGATTGAAATCCGATTGTTGGAGAAATGTGTTCTTTTACAATTTTTTCCGGATGTTCTTCTGCAACTTTTTCTATCTCCATTCCGCCTTCGGTGGATACCATCACAACGTTCATGGATTTTGCTCTATCTAATGTAATACCAACGTAGAGTTCACGTTCAATATTTGCACCTTCTTCTATTAATAAACGTTTTACCAATCTTCCTTCCGGTCCTGTTTGATGTGTGATGAGTTGCATTCCCAAAATTTGTTTGGCGTATTGTTTTACTTCATCAATACTTTTTGCAACTTTCACTCCGCCGCCTTTTCCTCTTCCTCCTGCATGGATTTGTGCTTTTACTACCCACACATTTCCACCTAATTTTTTTGCTCCCGCAACTGCTTCATCAACAGTAAATGCAACTTCTCCGCGTGGAACTGGCACGTTGTATTTGCGAAGAATTTCTTTTGCTTGGTACTCGTGGATTTTCATTGGTAACTCCTAAAGATAATTTTAAACTATGATTATATGATTGAATGATTTGTAATTTTAAATTTGGGGCTTGACTAGTTACTACCTTGATTTTTGTAAAAAAAGTTGAAGAAAGAA
>CALETH010000116.1 GCA_937920105.1 uncultured Bacteroidota bacterium | reverse complement strand
ATCTCAAAAATATCATGACAGCATCTTCTCGTCATATAAATTCTTTGCCCTTACTCACTCTTATCGGTGATAGCATTTGTATTGAACTTGCATTTCTTTTTTCTTACTGGGTACGTTTTTATTCTCCACTCACAAAAATTTTTGAAGTAACACAAGGAATTCCACCATTAGAAAATTACATTTTTAGTTCGTTGCTCATTATCCCCATTTGGTTATTTCTTTTTCATTCTCAAAAATTGTATGATACTCATCGCAATACTTCATTAAGTGATGATTTCTTTCTCCTCACTCGTATCATCACTCTCGGAATGCTTATCGTAATGAGTGCTTCGTTTTTTTATCGTGGATTTTCTTTTTCACGTGGCGTGTTTCTTCTTTTATGGATAGATTCTATTCTTCTTGTAACGTGCGGAAGATTTTTTCTTAAACAATATGAAAAACATCTATACAAAAAAGGAAAAAATGTTAAACGTGTTGTTCTTATTGGAACAACTTCCACTGCACAATCTCTCTATACACTTTTCACAAAAAATAATTCTTTAGGATATAATATTATTGGATATTATGATAATACATCCAATAATACTTTTTCTCATCTTCCTTATTTAGGAACACTTAAACAATTACCACAAGATATTCAACAACACAATATTGAAATAGCCATCATTGCACTTTCTTATAAAGAACATCCACAAATTGTAGAACTTATGCGAGATGCAGAAGGGTTGAATATTGAACTCATGCTCATTCCCGATATGTTGAATGTTATGACAAGCAACGTTCGCATTCAAGAAATCCATGGAATTCCCTTTATCAAAATAAAAGATATTCCTCTTTCCCCTATTGATAAAATTATTAAACGAACTTTTGATATTATTGTTTCTTCCATAATACTTTTAGTAACACTTCCACTCAATATTTTCATTTCTATTATAATAAAACTTACCTCAAAAGGTCCACTCTTTTATAAACAAGAACGAATTAGTTTAGATGGAAAAATTTTTAACATCATTAAATTTCGTTCCATGACTGTTGATGCAGAAATGCAAGGTCCCAAAAAAGCAACAAAGGGAGATAACCGTGCTACATTTATTGGAAAAATTTTACGACGAACAAGTGCAGATGAAATACCGCAATTATGGAATGTTTTGATTGGTGAAATGAGTCTTGTAGGACCACGTCCTGAAAGGCCATTTTACGTAGAACAATTTAAATCGCAAATTCCAAGATACTTGGAACGACATCGCGTTTTAAGTGGAATGACTGGATGGGCACAAGTCAATGGATTGCGTGGAGATACTCCTATTGACGAACGCACAAAATATGATATTTATTATGTAGAAAATTGGTCGCTCGCATTTGATATAAAAATTATTTTGAAAACAATTTACATTGTTCTTACTGGAAAAGAAGCATACTAAAAAATCTATGATTGAATGATGAAATGATTTTTTATGAAAAAAATACATTCAATATAGATGTTTCGTCATTCCCGCATGCTTTTAGCGGGAATCCATTACAATATTTTTTCTAGTCTTATTAATAACTAATTCATATAATCACCACAATTCGTTGTTAAATGATAGCCGTTTTTATTTTTGCACTTCACATCATCGCAATAATAGTTTTATTTATAAAACAATATAAAAAAGAAGGTGTTGGTACAGGGATTCTTACTGTATGCTTTGTAGTACTTATTTTTTCTGTTGGATGGGGTATGAGCGGATTTTTATTAAAATTTTTGATTCAAAAAGAAGGATTTGCAGTGTGGTTGGATAGAGATACTCTTTCGCTTGTAGCGGTAACTCTTGGAGAAATTATTTTGTATTACATCTATTTTAAAAAAGAAAAAAGATAGATTTTTATTTAAATGTTAACCCTACTATTGTTTCTGTCATCCAATTAATTTCTTCGTTTAAATTTTTACCTTTTTTATAGGTAAATTTTCCTGCATTCATAATAGATTTCCACTGCTGCTCTTCTCTTTTATACATTCTAAAATTAAAACTCATCGTATCATTCATTTCTTTATTATAGTTTATAACTATCTTATTTAAATTAATATTACTTGTTAAATTACATTCAAGAATATTTTTAAATCTATGAATACTATAAATACTATCAGAAATCGTTAATGAATTTTCCATTTCATAAATTTTTAACCACCACTGATGAGAATTGATAACTGAAACGTACGTTTTATTAAACAATTTTGATTGTACTTGTTGAATAATCTTCTTTGATTTCTCTGAATTATCTACATCAATAAATTCAACACAATATAATGTGTTTCTTTTTTCTTTTTGTCTTTGATTTAAAAAAGAAAATAATAAAAGAAGAATGATAGATACAAAAAAGAAAGATATTTTCACAAAAAAAAATTTACTTCAAATCAAAATTAAAGGTAATTTGGCAGGTTTGTTCTTTCTGCTTTTGTGCGGTAGGTAGTGCTTCAAATTTCCATAAGCGGACTTCTTTTAAAGCAGCATTTTCTAATTTCGTATTGGCTTTTTGAATTGGCTGTGCAGATTTTACTATTCCATTCGGCAATACCACAACTTTTAATTTTATTTGTGCTCGTTGGTTTACTCCAGCAGGATATTTGGGTGCATTTCCTTCTAACAATTTTCTTTTTCCTCCACCACCCCACTGAATAGCATATCCCACACCACTTCCACCAAAATTTTCATCCGATGTACCACTTCCTGCTAAAGCAGCCATATCGCCAGTGGAGGTAGTTGAAGAAGAAAATTTTGTTGATTTTTCTTTCTTTCCAATTTGAGAAGTAGAAAGAGCATTAGTACGTTTTTCATTCACAAGAGATGTTTTATTAACACGAGATTTTTCACTGGTTAATGATGGCTCAGCAGAAGCAAGTTTTTTCTTTTTGGGAAGATTAATTACTTCATCAGGAAAATCTAAAAACTGACGAGTTGGTAATTCAACATTATCATACGTTTGAATATTGGTAGATTTTTTAACTGATGTTGGAATAGTTTGTGAGGATGTTTCAATAGATTCAACATTTTTTTGCGGGGTAATAACGGAAGAAGAACTTCCAAACGTT
>CALETH010000115.1 GCA_937920105.1 uncultured Bacteroidota bacterium | reverse complement strand
GTCATTCCCGCATGTTTTTAGCGGGAATCCATACTAAACTAAATCTGGATTCCCACTTTCGTGGGAATGACAATCTTCATTTTACAATCCATGAACATCGCTTCTATAGATATTGGCACAAACACCATTCTCCTTTTAATTGTTGAAATCAACAACAATCGCATCACAAAAATTTTGCATGATGAACAAGTGATTGCTCGCTTGGGAAAAGGTGTTGATAAAGATAAAACTATTTTGCCGGAAACATTTCAACGTGCATTATCATTTTTGCAAGAGTACAAAAAAACGTGCGATAAATTTCAAGTAGAAAAAATTATTGCCGTGGGAACAAGTGCTTTACGTGATGCAAAAAATCGTGATGAGTTTTGTGTATTTATCCAGCAGCATGCTGGAATTAGCATTGAAATACTTTCCGGAGACGAAGAAGCACAGTGGACGTATCGTGGAGGGATTTTTGAATTTGAACAGCAAAGCAATAATTTTACGGTGATTGATATTGGTGGTGGGAGCACCGAAATTATTTTCGGAAATAAAAATTCCATCAATAATAAAATCAGTCTTAATATTGGATGTGTGAGAATAACAGAGCGTTTTCTTCATTCTTCTCCACCATCAGCAGAAGAATTGGACTCTGCAAAAAAATTTATTACCGAAGAATTGCAAAAAATATCGTTGACAAAAATTCCTTCACTCACTATTGGCGTGGCGGGAACGGTTACTACTCTTGCTGCACTGGAACAACAATTACTTCACTACGAACGAGAAAAGATTAGTGGATATGAACTTTCTTATAATACCATTTCTACAATTTATAATTCTTTAAAAACTAAAACGTTGGAAGAGATTAAACAGATTCCGCAAATTTCTGCTGGTAGAGCGGATATTTTTTTAGCGGGAATTTTGATTTTACTGACGTTTATGGAAAAAACTGCTACTCAAAAAATTACGGTGAGTGATTGGGGTTTGCGATATGGAGTTATTTTGAGGGAAACATATCAATTTTCAATTGACAATGAACAATGAACAATTTTTTTTGTGTTTGGCAGTTGTCAAGTATTCCTTGACAACTGAATTTTAATCTAAACAGTTTTTATTTCACTTTCGAAGTTTCATTCTTTCAGTTTTTTAATGGTAGAATTATACGTTAATGATTTCATTTGATGGATGGCTGTTTGATTGAGTTTCACTAATCGTTCACTCTGTTGTAGTCCCATTTTGATAAACTCTGCATTTAAACTTTCCAAATTAGCCAAGACCAAAAGTTGTTCAATGGTGGAATAGTCTCTGATATTACCTTCTTCATTGGGATTTTCGTCTCGCCATTGTTTAGCCGTTTTACCGAACAGGGCTACATTCAACACATCGGCTTCGTTCGCGTAAATATAACTGACTTGTTCTTTGCTGAGATTTTCTGGAATGATATTTTCTTTAATAGCATCTGTATGAATACGGTAATTGATTTTTGCTAATGTGCGATTTAAGTTCCAATTAAGTTTTAAACGGTCGTTTTCATCGTTTTTGAGGCGTTGGTATTCTTTGATAAGATAAAACTTAAACTCAGCGCTGAGCCACGAAGCAAATTCAAAGGCAATATCTTTATGGGCGAATGTACCACCGTATCTACCAGTCTTTGCCACAATCCCGATAGCATTGGTTGCTTCTATCCATCGTTTAGGAGTGAGAGAAAAACTATTTGCTCCTGCCATATTTTTAATTCCATCGAATTCGATGGAATTAAAATTTGGATTATTGAAAAATTCCCATAAGCCAATAAACTCAATGGTGCTTCTGTTACGCATCCAGTTTTGTAAAATATAGTCACTCCGCTCTGCATCTCGAAAACGAGCAATATCAGTCAACGAAATAAAATCATTATTCTTCGTTGTAAATAATGTTACCGTTGTTCCTTTTACTTCTATCGTATTGCTTTTTTTCATAATATGAATTTTTTATTGGAACTTTAAGCCAAACAGAATAGTTGAAGATAAACAATGTTATGATGTTTTGAAATACTCAAAAAATTACGGTCAGTGATTGGGGTTTGAGATATGGAATGATTTTGAGGGAAATATAAAATTCATTTATAGTTTATTTTAAGTTTTTGTTATACTCTAAATCAAAAACCGGTATACCTTCCTTTGAATACATTGCAAGAAGCACTGTAGCTAAATAAATTTTGGTTAAATTATTACTATTACTCATAATATTTTTAAGTTTTGTTACTATTACTATATCTGATTCTTTTGAATTTATATCCAAAAAATTTAACATTTCTTCTTTTTCATATATAGAATAAGTATCAAAATAATCTTTCATTTTTTCCTCAAAAATTTTACCAGCAAATAACCTTTTTATAGTGTCTTTTGAAGTTCTTCTAATACTGTCTATATATAATAAACCTTTTTTATCACCTGCCCGAAATCTATCAACGGCAAGCATAAAATCTGGCATACTATTTAATACTTCTTTTAGCTTATTATTTGACAACTCTATTTGAGTTTGTACCATCTGATTTATTTTAAATTCAATTATGTTTTTAGCTGTTTTATCGATTAAATCTTGAATATTATTTTCCCTGAATGCTTCTTCAACTTTTTCTCTCGAAACAATAATAGCAGAGTTTTTTGCTTCTTGTTTAATGTTATCCAATGAAGAAGCAGCCATTTTTTTAGTTTCATTAAGACTTAAAATTGCAAATTCATTTAACGATTTAATTTCTTCTCTTGAATTTGTTAAATTTTTATTTATATCCTCTTTAATATCTTTTAATTCACTTCGAATGTCATTTTTCATTTGATTAGTGTCTTTGTAGGTAAAATATAAACCCACAGTAACAATCAATGTTACAAAAGCTCCAGTTATTGAAATCGTATATTTAAAAAAAGTAATCAAACTTTCATAGTGTTTTTTTTCTTCTGCGCTCATAAATAAAAATATATTTTATACCTATATGGATTATTTAATTAGTTTTTGTAATGTAATAATTTTTATCATTATAAAACATTATCAATTATCAATTTCTCATTTCCAACCATCAATTAAAAAACCACACTCATACCCAACGCCGGAAAAATTGGCAACCCAAAAACTTTTCGCTGGCGGAGTTTCCCTTCATCATCCACAAAATAATTAATTTGCTGTTCGTTTTTGTTATTGTAAATATTGGTTATATCTAAATAGATTGACCATTGCAATCCCCACCATTTTGGATACGTGGTAACACGAACATCTAATGTGTGATACAAATTTAACCGACCGGAAAGTGCGTCTTTTTCAAACTCCACTTCTAAAATCACTTTTCCTTTTTCGGTAACAGTATCTATTACTGCTTGCTGCATACCATTAACAGTATAAATCAGCAATCGTGGTTTTACACCAACGGCTTCTGTAAATGGTTTTCCTGAACGCAAAGAAAAATTTATTCCTACTTCCCAAGAATCCGAAAGCAGATAATTACCAACAATATTTATAGCATGACGTTGGTCAAAAATAAACGGAGTAATTTTTCCACCTCGCTCACGCTCTGCATACGAAAGTGCATAACTCAACCATCCCGTTAATTTTTCTCCACTCGCCATTTGAAGTTTTTGTAACGAAAATTCAAATCCGTAAGATTGCCCTTGTGCATCATTGACTGGTGTGCTGGTAAATCGTGTGGTAGGAACTTGTTGTGGTGTACTCCATGCTGATGGACTGAAAATATTTTCGCTTACTTGCGTACTTCTCCATTCTTCCGCAGCAATTTTTTCTGCAACAATAATATCAAAAAATTTTTTGTAATACGTTTCAAATTTTATTTGCCATTGTGATGTCAACATTCTATCAATTCCAAAAATATAATGGTCTGCACGTTCTGGTTTTAACGGACGAAGTGTTTCTTTGGTGAAATCCAATGCTGCACGTGCATCTTGTTTTTCCATTCCCGGTGATTGATAGTAAATTCCGTATGCTGTCCGCACAGTAGTAAGTTCATCTATGCCGTACGAAAGTGCAAAACGCGGTGAAAGATAATATTTATTGAGTGCATCATAATAATCAAAACGCAATCCGGGTTGGAGATAAAAATTTTGCGAAAATTGAAATCTATCACTCGCATAAATATTAGAACGCCAATAAGTTAAATCCGCATTAATATCTTTTGGAAATACTAATTGACGTGAAAGCAAAATATTTTGAAAAAGTTTATCCAACTTAAATGTTCGCATTCGTTGTGTGTTGAGAATATCTATTCCACCGCCAAAATCAAATGTGTGTTTATCAACATACCACACAATATCATTGGAAAGAGAATATTTGGTAAAACTATATTTGGAATTAAATCCAAAATTGAATAAACGAATAGTGGTATCTTGTGCAGAGAGCTGCTCATCTTTTCGTTGGGCAGGGTCAACAAAAAATCCATCAAAAAACCCCTCTCCGCTATTTTTATACCATGATAATCGTGTTTGAGAAATAATATTTTTTGTTGGCGTGTAATTCCATGTTAACCCAGCGAGTGAGTTAAATGATTCATCAAGAAAATTTACACTATCAGCAGAAGCACGTCCTGCACCCGAAGTAAGTTTTGCTCCATCGCGAGAAGTGAGTCCGTTAAGAATAAGAGAATTATTTTCGTCAAGAATTGCTGTTCCTTTAAATTGAAAATCCGTAAAACTTGGTAGAGCAACATCACCTTCAACAAGTTTTGCTGCTTTGATAAATGGTTCAAGAACCAAATCATAATATGTTCTTCGTGCAGAAAATAACCATGAACCTTTGAATGGCATCTCTCCTTCCAATACAAGATTTGCGTTGGTGAGACTGGTGTTAATTTTTCCGTGAATATAACCGGGAATTTTTCCTTCACGATTTTTTACATCTAACACAGCGGAAAGTCTATCTCCATATTTTGCAGCGAAGCCGCCGGTTTGCAAACTTATTTCGCTCACTGTTTCGGGATTGAACATAGAAATAAATCCATACAATCTGTATGGATTAATCACTTCAAATCCATCAATGGCAATAAGATTTTGGTCAGGTCCCGAACCGCGAATAACCAACTGCGAAGAAAAATCTGAAACGCTTAACACTCCGGGCATTGCTTGTAATGAACGGAGAACATCTTCCGCAGCACCGGGTAAATATTTTGCTTCACGCGGAGTCATGGTGGTAACGCTGGTACGCATATCTTCGGTTGCTTGTCTTCGTGTTGCGGTAATATCTACTTGTTGAAGTTGAATTGCAGAAAGTTTGAGTGTAATGGTGATTGTTGCTGTTTCTCCCTCTGTAATTTTTACTGTGGGGATTTCCGGTTGCTCGTAACCAATGAGCCGTGCGATGATTTCGTAATTTCCTACAGGAATATTTTTGATGGTGAACTTTCCATCGAAATCAGTTACGGTACCAATTTGGGTATTGTTAAGTATGACTGTTGCTCCGATTGCTGTACCATCGGGAATAATTATTTTTCCGGTAAGATTACCAGTTTGAGAAAAAGAAATTGTGGTGATAATACAAAATAGTAATAAGATAAAAGTAAGTTTGTTTTTCATTATGATTGTATTTTTAGTTTATATAAATTGGATTATCGTTTTCGCGGGAAGGACACTTCTTATAGGTTTCCATATTAATTTTGACACACCCCTAAATCCCCTCTCTCCATCGTACTTGCTTACGTACAGAGGGGACTTGCAATTCTCAATTGTATGTTTTTTTAGACGACTTGTCAGATTTTTAAAACCTGATAAATCTTTATAGTTTATCTCACTACTGCAAATTTTCCCATTTTAGATTCTTGTTCGTTGCCTTGGTCATCCAGTTTGGTGATGCGGTAAAAATATATTCCGGAAGAAATTGGTGTATTATTTTCGTCGTGTCCATTCCATTCTATTCCTTCAGTTCCTTTTCCTTCTAATGTAATGATTTTATTTCCGTTTAAAGAAAAAATCATAATTTGGGTATGAAATGGAATATTCGCAAAGGAAACATTTTGTCCATCCTGAATGTGAAATGGATTAGGAAATACAATCACATTATCTAAATTTTCTACATTGACACCAATAGATAGTGTTTGCGCTCTTCCATTATTAAGTTTTCGTCCTTGTATATCTTGTAATTTTTCATCAATAGAAATTTCTAAACGAAGTCCGAGACGTGTAAGATTTTCGGAAGAAGAAATAGAGAGTATTACATTTGTAAAATTATATTGGATGTTTTCTATCGTAAATTTTTTTGCTCTATTATAGATAGAATAATTTGCAAAATTTGTCGCTAAACTTTGTGCAACAGTATCATTAAATTGAATTTGAATTTGTGTTGGTGAAAGCAGTTTTACACTTTGTGCATAAAAAATATTTTCTATTTTTTCTGTTACTTCAAATTGTATTTGCTGTGTTGTATCTACAAGCATTCCATACAAGTCTACTAATTGACGTATTTTTATCGTATTTGTTCCCAAGGGAATTGGTTTTGTAAATGTTACAAAAAGTATTTGTTCTGTTTTATCAATTACTTGTGATAACTGAATTGAATCATTAATAATAATTGAGACCTTAGAAAAAATTTGCTCTCTACCTATAGGATAACTGAAATATAATAACACTTGTGTTCTTGAAGTTGCACGAACACTATCTAATTTTGCAGGATAATGTGCTACGCTATTCACTTCATCAGAAAGTGGACTTTCTTGTCCGCTGAGTAAAGAAATTTTGTAATAATATTTTTGATTGGTTAGTGCAGTAGTATCTTCAAATAGTGTTCCTTGAACTGTTTTGAATAATTTTTGCGGATTGGGAATTGTATCTCTATAGATATTATGAAAACTATCCGGCTGTGCAGAACTCCACTGTAATTTTATGGTATGATGATTTTTTGCTGTTGCAAGAATATTCCACGGTGTTGGTGAATTTTGTGTTGCAGTGCTGCTTTCATAAAAGACAATTTTTTTTCCGTCAGAAAATCCAAATTCAGCAAATCCATTATTATTAAAATCATACACAACGGCAGAATTTGAATTTGCTTTTTGCACCCAAATTGGTGTAAATGTACTTTTCATTTCATCATACGAAATAGCATACATATATGGTGAAAGAAAAAAGAGTATTTGGCTTTGCGGTGTATTTAAAATTTTTTCGGAGGTTAATCCAAAACCACGTGATTCTTCTTCATTAAAAGCAATGAAACTTTGTTTCCAAATTGGACTAAATGTGTTAGCATCTCCTCCTTCTTTACGAGTATAAATATACATATCCATTCGTGGTGCAAAACAATCACAATTGGTTTCTAACTCTGTGTGTCCAACAACAGCAAAATCCAATCTTCCATCACCATTAAAATCTCCGGCAGTGAGATAATTTCCAACGTTCAAAATATTAGTTGTATCTTTGCCAAAAATTTCAACAAAGGTTGAGGTATCTTTCCACACTACATCAAAAGAAAATTTATCAGTTTGTTTTTGGCGGAACATTAAAACATCTCCATCCGAATCTCCAAAAATAAGTTCGGTACTTCCTGTTCCTGAAAAATCTCCAATAAGTGTTTTAGAAATTCCATAAGAACTATTTCCTTTATCTGTCGGATTTTGTATATCGCTTACTTTTGTAAAACTTCCATTTCCGTTGTTTTTATAAATCATATACTTATCACTATCTCGCAAAAGAATATCAACGTTTCCATCATTATCAAAATCATAAAATTGGCTTGCCCATCTATCTGGGGTACCTCTATATGTTGTTGAATCTGCAAAAAATATTTTATCAAAAATTTTCCCTGATGATATTTTAGAAATAAAAACTGCTGTTATTCCTCTATCTCCTAACAAGGTGAGTAATTCTCCATTACTTATTTTCATATCTATAGGAACCCACGCTCTGGGAATGGAATCTACAAAAGAAAATTTTCCTTGCTGATAGTTGTACGCTTTGAGAGAATTAAAAGTTCCATCAACATAATCTCCCACAATCATTAATGGATGTGAAAGAAATTGTGTAACATTATTTAAGAGATAACCATTGGGAAGTGTATCTGATAATTGTTTGAATGTTATCGGAGAAATTTTTTGTCTCGGATGAAATGTAGAATAATTTTCTGTTGGATAACGAAGAATATTTCCTGCTTGGTCTTTCAACTCACAATAAAATTCATACTCAGTGTTAGAAAAACTATAATCGTACGGAAATGCAAAGGTAATGTATTGTTGAATTGCTTGCAGAAAAATTTCTGTAAAATTTTCTGTGCTATTTTTTTTACGATAAAATAATTTTCCCGAACTAATTCTATCCATCAATAATGAAAGATGAAATCCATAATTTTCTTCCATAATCGTAGAATCATTGCATTGCACTTGCACAATGCGAAATGTTGATGTGTTGATATTGACGCGGATTCTGTTTTCGACAGTTTTTCCATCAATATTGGTAACCGATAATCGCAACGCATACAAACTATTTGCAAGGTTGCTGACATTCCACTCTGCTAATGTTTCATTAATAAAATGACGTCCGGAATATTGTGCAATATGATGCCACGTATTTTCTCCTTCTGCTTGGTAGGAAATTTCTACTACTGAAAGTTGACTTGTTGTTGCTGTTCCAATAATGGTGATGGTATTTCCTTTTAGTAATTCATCAGCGTTGGGAGATTGTATAGTAACATTGTTATAGGGAAGTTTTTCATAATCCATTGCTGCGTTCAAAATTCCTGCACCGGTAAATTCATCCCAACCGGGTTCTCCAATATCTTGACAAGAATTGAGTAGCACTGTCCTAATTTCATCATTCGTATAAGATTTATTTTGTGCTTTGTAATGACTGATAAGAAGTGCTGTAACTCCTGCAACGTGTGGTGCAGCAAATGATGTTCCGGAATTAAAGCCATAACTACTATCCAGCAAAATAACAGAGACATCTTGTCCCGGAGCAACAAGGTCAAGTCCGATTCCGTGAGTAGAAAATGAAGCACGTCTTCTTTCTGAATCAACTGCTCCAACAGAAATAACTTCATTAAGGTCTGCTGGATAATGTGGTTTATCTTTTAGACGAGCAAATATCTCATTATTTCCACTGGCAGCAACCATTACAATATTATTATCGTAGGCATAACGAATAACATCATACATGAGTGCAGAATAAATTATCCCACCAAAACTCATGTTGATAATTTCTACTCCATTATCTACAGCGTACAAAACCGCTGTTGCAATATCGGCTTCGCTTCCTGTTGTAGAAGTAAATGTTTTGAGAGGTAAAATTTTCACTGGTGCAATTCCGCTTATGCCAATTCCATTATTGGTTACGGCTCCGATAATTCCGGAAACAATTGTTCCGTGTGATGTGCTATCCATAATGTCATTATCACGGATTCCATTTTTTCCGACAAAATTATATCCACGCCAATCATCAACAAAACCGTTTCCGTCATCATCAATTCCATTATTTTCTTTTCCATTGCCAAATTCTCCTTGATTGATATAGAGTATTCCTTGCAAATCCGGATGAAGATAATCTATTCCACTATCAATAATTCCTACAATAACATCAGATTTTGGTGTGAAGGAATATTGCTGCCAATATTGCGGCATATTAATCATACGGAGATTCCATTGTGATGAATAGGCGGAATCGTTGGGTTCACTATTTTTTACATCATCTAATTTATAAATGTAATTTGGTTGGACGTATTCTACAGCAGGGTCATTGCGAAGTTGAGTTATTGCTTCTTCTACAGAAATTGTTGGCTGCAATTCTACTTTGCAAATTCTTTCCGAAGAAAATTGTATTGATGAGGTTTTTCGTAATTGTGAAATATTTTTTTTGTGTTCCGGAAAAAGCGGTGTAACTTTTTTTATTGCAGCGTTCAGCGTGCTTGATGTTTTTGATAATGATATTTGTGGAAGCGTGTTGCGAGAAATTGCTTGCGAAATTTCTTGTTCTGAAATATTAGAACGATATTTAATGATGAGTTGATTTGGGACGTATTTTTGTGCTAAAAGAATTGTGGAAAAAAAGAATAATGCAAAAAGATTTTTTTTCATAACAATATTGTGATAATTGATATTTGAGAGTAAAAATATACAAATTTTTCTTTGCATAAAACGGAATTGAGTATAATAAAAAACTTCATCATTGTCATTCCTGCGAAAGCAGGAATCCAAAAAAATAAAACCCTACCAATTTGGGTAGGGTTATTTAATTTTCAAAAATTAGATTCCCGTTTAAAACATACGGGAATGACATTTCTTTACTCCAACCCATCCTTCTCTACAGAAATTTCTACTGGTGTTGGATACTTTCCACCAAAACATGCAGTGCAATAATGCTTTTTTTTATCTTTTGGAACAGATTCTAATAATTTTTCCATTGAAAGATAATGAATACTTTCCACATCCAACTCTTTCCGAATTTTTTCTACATCATTATTGCATTGAACAGCAATCAATTCTTCTTTGCTCGGAAAATCCATTCCGTAATGACATGGATTGACTATTGGTGGTGATGTAATACGAAAATGAATTTCTTTTGGCTGTGCTTCTTTCAATAATTTCACTAATTTTTTTGATGTTGTTCCTCGCACAATAGAATCATCCACCACCACAACTGTTTTTCCTTTTAATACATTTTTTACAACGCTGTATTTTGTTTTCACTTTCATTTCACGTTGTTCTTTTCCCGGCTGAATAAATGTTCTTCCCACATAATGATTTCTAATTAAACCGATTTCTAATTTTGCTGGATTTCCTTGTTTATTACTTTCGGAAACAAAGCCCAATGTTGCTGTATTACTTGAATCTGGAACACTTATGACAATTGGCTTATCGTTTTCATCATCACTTTTTACCGGTGCTTCTTGTGCCAATGCTTTGCCTAATTTTCTACGAACTTTATCAACACTTTCTCCAAATATTTGGCTATCAGGACGTGAAAAATAAATGTATTCAAAAATACAATGGTGATGTTGTTGATTTTTTTCTGACTTATAGGATTGTAAATTTTTCGTTTGCGAAACATTGTTTTCTATAACAAGAATTTCTCCGGGTTCAACATCTCTTATATATTTTGCATCAATAATATCAAATGCACACGTTTCGGATGCAACAACATAACTATCATCTTTTATTCCCAATGCAAGCGGACGAAATCCGAAACTATCTCGTGCAACAATTAATGCAGTATCAGTAAGAATGAGCAAAGAAAACGCACCTTCTATTTTTTCCAACGCTTCGCGGATTTGTGCTATTTGATTTTTTTGTTTGCTTTGTGCAATAAGATGAAGAATAATTTCGCTATCAGAAGTGGTTTGAAAAATTGTTCCGGATTCTTGCAACTCTGCACGGAGTTTTCTGAAATTAGTAAGATTTCCGTTGTGTGCGATGGCTAAATTTCCATTGCGATAATTTACCCAAAATGGTTGGATGTTGGATTTATTGTTGGCTGAACCGGATGTTGAATATCGATTATGTCCAATAGCAGAAAGTCCCAAAAGTTGATTTTGAATTGTAGAATAATCTTTAAAAACATCAGTAACCAAACCCATTCCCTTTATAATATTAAAGTGATGTTTTTTCTTTTCATTATCATATTGATGAGAAACAATACCGCTTGCCTCTTGCCCGCGATGTTGAAGAGCATGAAGTCCGTAGTACGTAAGAAGTGCTGCCTGTGGATGTCCGAAGATTCCAAAAATTCCACAAGCACAACGGGGTTTATCGGGAGTGAGGGTCATTGGTTTTGATGAGTTTTTACAATGTCATTCCTGCAAAACTTGTCCCAACATGTTTTAAGTTGGGAGCAGAAATCCAAAAATTTATTACGATGTTTAAGTAATATACAAAATTACATCTACATAAGTAAGAAAGTAGAATTCAGAATGAAGAAATCAGAACTCAGTCATTCCCGCATGTTTTTAGCGGGAATCTAGACAAGTGATAATTATTGATATTTTGTTTGTTTGTTTGTTTATATATTTAATACAATTTTAAACTATGATTCAATGATTACTGACAACTGATAACTTAATTCATAATTCTTAATTTTTACTTCATACTTTACTAACAAAAGGAGACAAAAAAAACATGCAAACACAACTTACCAAACTCGCAGTACTAATAACACTCTTTTCACTGCCGCTTTTAGCAAAAACCTACACCAGCACACAAGCAGGAAAATGGTCTGTAGGAGGAACTTGGGTGGGCGGAATAGCACCAAATGCTGCAACTGATACTATTATTATAAACAACCGTGTTACAATAGATACAACTATTACCTGTGCAACAATAACCATACAAATTGATACACTTACTTTTGACTCATCTTCTATTCGTAAGTTAACTATTTATGGAGACCTTATTATTAACAATGGAGGTGGGCTGCGTGCTCGCACACCAAAAACGACAGCAAATGGTACTGATAGTATTTATTTTGGTAATTTTATTAATAATGGTGCTATTATCGGAGAAGTAAATATGTTTGGAAAGGTTGGGAGTCTTGTATGTAATATAAATGGTTCTGTAATAAATACCCTTATAAATTTTTCTATAAGTGGAAATGGAATATTTTTATTTTCAGATTTAAATATATCTAACATTTTGGGTATAACACTGCAACAAAATATTACAGTTAAAAATCTTTCTCTCCAACTTGGAAATTTTAATAATACTACTCATAATGTAACTGTACAAAAAAATTTATATAGATATAGTGGAACAATTAATAATACTCCACTTGGAAATTATATTCTTCAATATAAAGGAACTAGCGACATAACTTGCGGAGCAGAATTACCCTCAAATGGAATTTCAGAGTTATTTATATGGACAGGTAATTCAAACAATATAATTACATTAAATAATAACATTACAATAAATAAATTATATCTATTTGCAGGTGTTTTAAATACTAATAACAATCAAGTGACAATATTGAGTGATGGTTTTGTAGTTAAATACAGTGTTAGTAAGATTACTAGTACACCTATATATCAAGGAAATAATACTATTAAATACTTTTCTACGGATACTACTGGAATAGAATTACCTTCCACCATTGCAAATATTGAGATACCATTCGCGAATTCACTACTCATTCTTACTAAAAATATTACTATAACAAATACACTTTTTTTATATTCTACTAAATTTATTACAGGAAACAATGTTGTCACTGCAACCGCAATAAGTCGCACCACTGGTTATGTACAAGGTAACCTTGCGAAATCAATTACTACTGGTACAAATGTAAGCCAAACCTTTGAAGTAGGAACGGCCAATGGTTATTCACCAGTTACCGTTAATTTTGCAAGTGTAACTCAACAAGGAACACTCACCGTAAGCCCAAAACAAACCACACATCCCAATGCAGGTACGCCAGCCAATACACTCCAACGTTATTTTACTATCACTAAAGATGCCAGCCTTGCATTTACCAATTACAGTGCTACAATAAATTACTTATCAGCAGATTTTAATACAGGAGTTATTGAAACACCAAATGATGAAAATACCTTAGCAGTAGGAAAATATGATGGAAGTACATGGACATTTCCGAATGTTAGTAATAGAAATACAACAAGCAATACTATTACGGTAGATAATCTTACCACATTTTCCGATTTTGCCATAGGAAGAGATACTTTATCATTTAGTCATTATCAAATAACATCTTCATCTTCATTAGGTGGTATTATTATACCAAATGGAGGAAATTATTATACAGGAGGAAGCACGCAAACATTTACTTATACACCAATTGCCGATTATCACTTTGATAGTTTAATAATTGATGGAACAATAAAAAATATAGATTCCACCACCAGTTATACATTTACCAGTGTAACATCACCACACACAATAATAGCATATTTTTCTAATAACTATCTCATTACCGCCATCTCCAGCGGAAATGGAACCCTAACTCCAAATGGAACAGTCAATGTTACGTATGGAGCCAATCAACAATTTACCTTTTCTCCAAATACTAATTACGTCCTTGATAGTTTAGTTATTGATGGAACAAGAAATACCGATTCTACTACCAGTTATACATTTGTAAGTGTAACAGAAAATCATACAATAAAAACATATTTTTCCACCGTTCCCGTACCGGTAAAACTCACCTCCTTTACCGCCACAACAAAAGAAAATGTAGTAGAACTCCGTTGGTCAACCGCAACAGAAATTAATAATAGTGGGTTTGATGTAGAGAAGTCAGTAATCAGTAATCAATCGTCAGAAAAAAAATGGGAAAAAATTGGCTTTGCAAAAGGAGCAGGAACAACCAACACACCACAACAATATTCTTTTGTTGATAAAAATACTGTTGCAGGAAAATATTATTATCGTTTAAAACAAGTAGATAATGATGGAAAATATGAATACTCCGATGTAGTAGAAGTAGAAATCTCCGCACCAAAAGTATTTGCATTGAAAGAAGCATATCCCAATCCATTTAATCCAACCACAACATTAGAATTTACCGTACCAACAACCGGCAAAGCAGTCTTAAAAGTTTTTAATACTTTGGGACAAGAGGTTGCAACATTGTTTAACAAAGAAGCCGAAGTAGGAACCTATCATCAAGTAGAATTTAACGCAAGCCAATTAAATTCTGGAGTGTATTTTGCGAGATTAGAATTTAATGGTAAGGTGCAGATGAGGAAGATTGTGTTGGTGAAATAGGACCATGATTTTTAGGATTTAAAGATTATCATGATTTGAATTTGTAGGGACGGACTTGTCCCGCTTATGCGGGATGCAAATCCGTCCTTTTTATTTTACCAGACTTTTTCCTCACCCATCTTCTGTCTTCTGAATACTAACTCCTGCTTTCTGAATACTTCATTGTAAATTGTCAATTATCCATTAATAATTGCCCCTTGACTTCCCTCACAAAATTTATTATATTAGCACTCAGAATTTGAGAGTGCTAAAATCTTAAAATTTTTGCAATTCATTGTAAATAAACACGTTATATCAATTCACAATTAATATAGGAGATACTTTATGAAGTTACACCCATTGGCTGATAGAATCGTTGTAAGACCAGCCGTTGCTGAAGATAAAACAAAAGGCGGAATTTATCTTCCCGATACAGCAAAAGAAAAACCAGTATGGGGAGAGGTAATTGCAGCGGGTCCAGGAAAAACTTCCGATGATGGAAAAAAAATCCCCATGGAAGTAAAAGTTGGAGATAAAGTGTTGTACGGAAAATATTCCGGAACAGAAGTAACCGTTGATGGCGAAGAAGTTCTCATTATGCGAGAAAGCGATATCTTCGCAATCATGCCAAAATAAAAAGGGAATTGTCATTCCCGCATGTTTTTAGCGGGAATCCATTTTTTAACGATAGTCAAAATAAATTCAAAAAAACAGAAACCATTAAATTTTAGGAGTTCATAAAAGTATGGCAGCAAAAGTAATTCAGTATGATTTTGATGCTCGTGCAGCATTAAAACGAGGCGTTGACCAACTTGCCAACGCTGTAAAAGTAACCTTAGGTCCAAAAGGACGCAATGTTGTTATCGATAAAAAATTTGGTGCACCAACAATTACCAAAGATGGTGTTACTGTTGCAAAAGAAATCGAATTAGAAGACCCATTAGAAAATATGGGTGCACAAATGGTAAAAGAAGTTGCATCCAAAACTTCTGATGTTGCTGGTGATGGAACAACAACCGCAACCGTTCTTGCACAAGCAATTGTTCGTGAGGGATTAAAAAATGTTACCGCTGGTGCAAACCCAATGGATTTAAAACGTGGTATTGATTTAGCAGTTACAAAAGTTGTTGAAGAATTGAAAAAAATGAGCAGACCAGTTGCTGGAAAACAAGAAATTGCACAAGTTGGTTCAATCTCCGCAAACAATGATTCCACCATCGGAAATCTTATCGCTGATGCAATGGAAAAAGTTGGTAAAGATGGAGTTATTACTGTGGAAGAAGCAAAAGGTACCGAAACCTATATGGATGTTGTAGAAGGTATGCAATTTGATAGAGGTTATCTCTCTCCTTACTTCGTTACTGATGCAGACACTATGGAAGCAATTCTTGATGACCCACTCATTTTAATTCATGATAAAAAAATAAGTTCCATGAAAGACCTTCTTCCTGTGTTAGAAAAAGTTGCACAAGGCGGACGTTCTTTACTCATCATCGCAGAAGAAGTTGAAAGTGAAGCACTTGCTACATTAGTAGTGAATAAAATTCGTGGTTCATTGCGAGTGATTGCAGTAAAAGCACCCGGCTTCGGTGATAGAAGAAAAGCAATGTTAGAAGATATTGCAACTCTTACTGGTGCAACAGTTATCTCAGAAGAAAAAGGTTACAAATTAGAAAATGTAACTCTCTCCTATCTTGGAACTGCAAAGAAAATTGTGGTTGATAAAGATAATACAACAGTTGTAGAAGGTGCTGGCAAAAAAGATGATATTAAAAAACGCATCAACGAAATAAAATCACAAATTGATAAAACTACATCAGATTATGATAAAGAAAAATTGCAAGAACGTCTTGCAAAACTTTCCGGTGGAGTTGCCGTATTAAAAATCGGTGCTTCTACAGAAGTAGAAATGAAAGAAAAGAAAGCCCGTGTAGAAGATGCACTTCATGCAACACGCGCCGCTGTAGAAGAAGGAATTGTTCCTGGTGGTGGAGTTGCACTTGTTCGTGTTATTCCAAAACTTTCTGATGTAAAAGGAATCAATCATGACCAACAAACGGGTGTTGATATTATTCGACGTTCGTTAGAAGAACCATTACGTCAAATTGTAGCAAACGCTGGCTTGGAAGGTTCTGTGGTTGTGGATAAAATTAAATCTGGTAAAGATGATTATGGATTTAATGCATTTACCGAACAATACGAAAACTTAATGAAATCTGGTGTTATTGACCCAACCAAAGTTTCTCGTGTTGCAGTAGAAAATGCTGCTAGTGTTGCTTCATTATTATTAACAACCGAAGCAACGATTGTAGAAAAACCAGAAGAAAAGAAACCTATGCCACCTATGCCTCCAGGCGGTGGAATGGGTGATATGTACTAAAAATTATTATAATGTCATTCCTGCGAAAGCAGGAATCCCCATAAACAAAAACCCTCGACATTCGTTGAGGGTTTTTGTTTTAAATTTTTCTAATTTAAAAAATATTACTTGACAAAAGAAAAAATAATTTGTATAATATCTTCAAGAAAAAATTATAGAAAAATACATACACGAAAATAACAACAATGCACTAACAAAAAACATCCATATTTCTAGCAAAAGCGAATCCAACTAAAATTGAGATTCGCTTTTGTGCTTTTTAGAGGAGCATTATTAAAATCAGCCACAAAAAAAATATTAATAATATAATTAACTTATTTATCCGTAATTCATAGGAGAATCTTATGAAAACCTACCTCATCACACTCACACTATTGAGTGCACTCTTTTTTATCGAATGTAATAAAGACGGTCCAATAGAACCACCTACCAGTGCAGAAAATCTTCAGCACTCACAACCCACCTCACTTTCTAAGAATTCTTACAACTACTTACAAGCAAGAAATTCCGCAGC
>CALETH010000114.1 GCA_937920105.1 uncultured Bacteroidota bacterium | reverse complement strand
TACATTCAAACAATGAATACAGTAGTTATGATAGAAATTTATGATGAAAAAAATACATTAGTACATACAATCCAAACTTCATTTTTAGGACCTGTAAATAAAAAAATGTAAGTAAAAATGTCTGACATTTTTTGTATTATTGAAAATCTAATTGAAATAAATATCATTTCCTTAACCCTGCCAGAGTTTAGAACTCTGGCAGGGTTTTAATAGCTAATACTCTAAAAACCTATGCCCACAATTCTTCTTCACTCCGGTCGTTTTATAGACCCATCCACACACACTGATTCTATCGTTGATATACTTATTGTTAATGGAATAATAGAAAAAATTCAACCAAACATTCCGCAGCAAAAAAATTATCAAATAATAAATCTCAAAAATAAAATTATTGCACCCGGATTTATGGATATGCACGTACATTTCCGTGAACCCGGTTTTGAACACAAAGAAACCATTACAAGCGGAACTCTTTCCGCAGCGTACGGCGGATTTACTTCTGCGTGCTGTATGCCAAACACAAATCCCGCAATAGATGATGAAGCAATAGCACAATTCATCCAAACGCAAGCAAAAAAAGCAAACAACGGAATTGTTGATGTCTATCCAATTGGAGCAGTAACAAAAAAACGCGAAGGAAAAGAACTCGCACCAATTGCAGAACTTGTTCAAGCAGGAGTTATTGGTTTAAGTGATGATGGAGCACCGGTTTCTAATGCAAACATCATGCGAAGAGCGTTGGAATATTCTACTATGTATAACATTCCACTCATTCAACATTGTGAAGACCAAACACTTGCTCATAATGGAGTGATGAACGAAGGAAAAATTTCTACCGAACTTGGCTTACCAGGAATTCCCGGAATTGCTGAAGAAGTAATGATTGCAAGAGATTTGCTTTTAACGGAATACACAAAAGCAAAATATCACGTAGCACATATTAGTACAGCAAATGCTGTTCAATTAGTACGAGAAGGAAAGAAAAAAGGAATACACGTAACCAGTGAAGTAACACCACATCATTTTGTGTTGACCGATGAAATTGTACGCTCTTTTGAAACCAACACAAAAATGAATCCACCACTTCGCACACAAAAAGATGTTGATGCAATGAAAGAAGGTTTGCGAGATGGAACAATAGATGTCATCGCAACAGACCATGCACCACATTCATTGGATGAAAAGGAAGTAGATTACCTTCAAGCACCATTTGGTATTGTGGGATTAGAAACGGCAATCGGACTTTCCATTACAGAACTGGTTGAACCAAAAATTCTTTCCATGATGCAATTAGTCGAAAAATTTTCTACCAACCCAAGAAAAATTGTTGGTAAATCTATAATAATAAAAGAAGGAGAGAAAGCAAATTTTACTTTTATAGACCCAACTGTTGAATGGAAAGTGAACACTGAACAATTCAAATCAAAATCTAAAAATTCTCCATTTAACGGAAAAATATTAAAAGGAAAAGCAATAGGAATTTTTAATAACAATCAATTATTACAATATTAAAATTTTCTATTTTGTTTGATGAAAAAATAAAGGAAGGAAAATATGAATACAGAATCACATCGCTTTAAAGTAAATCTTGGCGGAATGATAGATTTACTATCCAATCATCTTTACAGCAGTCCAAAAGTCTACATTCGAGAATTATTACAAAATGCCACAGATGCCATTCGTGCAAAAATAAATCAAAATCCAAATCATCAAGGAAATATTTTTGTAGAAGTAATTGAAACAAAAGATGAATTTACAATAATGGCAGAAGATAATGGAGTTGGTTTAACAGAAGAAGAAATCCATCGCTTTCTCGCAATTATTGGAGAATCCTCAAAACGTAATGAATTAGGAGAAGCCAAACAAGATTTTATTGGAAGATTTGGTATCGGACTTCTTTCATGCTTTATGGTGAGTAATGAAATTACATTAATCACACATTCTGAAAAATCACCACACACAATGAAGTGGATTGGAAAACCTGATGGAACGTACACCATAGAAAAAGTACCAACACCATTACAACATTCCGGAACAAAAATATATCTTCGCAGTAAAAAAGAACGAGAAGAATATTTTCAGTATGAAACCGTTAAAGAATTAATTTCCTATTATGGCGGACTTTTACCATTTCCTATTATTGCATCCAACGGAAAACAAAAAGAACAATTAAATGATGTTCCTGTATGGCTGCAGGAAAAAAATCTTCTTCCAAGAATTGAAGTATTAGAATATGGAAAAAAAATTTTTGGTACAGAATTTTTAGATTATATACCATTACATTCAGCAGTCGGAAGTGTGAATGGTATAGCGTACATTCTTCCCCATAAAGTGAACATTGCTGTAAAAAGTAAACACAGAGTATATCTTAAACGAATGTTGCTTTCGGAAGAATCAGAAAATGTTTTGCCGGAATGGGCATTTTTTGTAAAGTGCATTATCAATGCTAATGATTTGCGACCAACGGCTTCACGAGAAGATTTTTATGAAGATGAAAAATTACAAACTGTACAAGAAGAATTAGGAAACTGTCTTCGTAATTATTTAGTAACTCTTGCAAAAACAGATACACTTCGGTTTAGAAAAATTGTTGCGATTCATTATCTCTCCATAAAAACATTGGCATTGCAAGATGATGAATTGTATAAATTATTTATTAAATATTTGCCATTTGAAACTTCATTTGGGGAATATACTATAGAAGAAATTTTTCAACACAAAAAAAATATTCTCTACACACCAATTCTTGATGAGTACCGTCAAATAGCACGAGTTGCTTCTGCACAATCAATGTTAGTGATTAATGGTGGATATATTTATGATGCAGAGTTATTAGAAAAACTTCCTGAATTTTTTTCCGATGTTACTGTAGAACGAGTCAATCCGCAACAAATCACACAAGCGTTTGAAGAGTTAACGGAAGAAGAACAAGAACAAATGTTTTCTTTTATTACACTTGCCGATAAAACATTACAAAAATATCTTTGCCGTTTAGAAGTAAAACGGTTTCAGCCCAAAGAAATTGCAGCACTCTATAGTACCAATGAAGAAACAACATTTTTTCGTTCCATAGAACAAACAAAAGAGCAAACCAATGAATTTTTTACTTCTATTTTAGATAGTGTAACACCGAGTAGTATCCAATCAAGTTACGCTCAATTATGTTGCAACTATAACAATCCGCTTATTCAAAAACTCGGAACAACCACCGATACAAAATTTCAAAAATTAGCAGTGGAAATATTGTACGTTCAAGCACTACTCCTCGGACACTATCCATTAAAAAATAATGAACTCACAATATTAAGTACCGGTTTATTACAACTTCTTGAATGGAAAACGAAGGAAAATTAGAAAGATATTCTCATACAAATTTATTCTAAAATTAAGAAAGGAATTCAAAATGGATTACACACAACAAATAGAAGAAATATTAGATAAGATATATGATTTACCAAATTCCGATGCAAAAGTTGCTTTATTAGAAGAAGCCATCCGTATTGCTGATTCTCAAAGTGATATTGAGCAAGCATTCTGGTTGCGAAAAGATTTAATTGATGCAGCAACATTTTCCGGAAATAAATTAAAAGCACTTATTCATTTTACATGGTGTGTAACCCAAGTAGATAAATATGCAGAAGTAGAAAAATATAATTTTACCGAAGAAGATATTTTGTGGGAATATAAATGGGTATTAGATAACGTGGCAGCATATCCAACGATTTCTAAACAAAAAATTTATGAATTATTGGAGGATATGAAGCGGCGATATACAAAAAATGGTTATAACCTTCGTCCATATTATAAACTTTATTGCAATATTTCCATGGAAATGGGAGAAAAAGAAAAAGCCATTCATTATTACGAGTTAATGCAAAAAGAAAAACCAGATTTTAATAGTGATTGTAAAGCATGCGATAAAAATTTTGAAGTAGATTATTATATTTTTTTGAAAGAATATGAAAAAGCAATATCAACAGCCAAACCAATTCTTGATGGTAAAATGAAATGTGCAGAAATTCCTCATTTTACATATTCATATTTACTATTTCCTTTACATACACTAGGAAAACATGAAGAAGCGATGGAAATTCAACAAAAAGGGTATCGGTTAATTTCTCAAAGTAAAGAATTTGTTTTAGCACTATCAAGACATATATTTTTTCTTTCTTTAGTAGATGTAAAAAAATCTCTAACAATATTTAAAAAACATTTTTTATGGGGATATGAAACACTCCAAATAAGTAATAAGTTCTTTTATTATCTCTCATCATTAGTAATGCTGAAAAAATTATCTCAAGAAAATACTAAAACAATCACAATGCAATTTCCGGAAATCTTTTCATTGTATAATGAAAATGGAAAATACGAAGTAGCAACATTAATAAACTGGTTTGAACAAGAAGTCCAAACACTTGCACAAGCCTTTGATGAACGCAATGAAACAGAATATTACAAAAAAACAATCCAAGAATATCTTCAATATGTATAATAAATAAAAAATGTCATTCCCGCGAAAGCGGGAATCCAGTTTAAAAAAATAATGAAACAAATCCATCACTCCACATCAGAAACACAAACCTTTGCAATCGCAGAAAAATTTTCACAATCCTTGCAACAAGGAGATGTAGTTGCACTGTATGGAGAATTAGGAAGCGGAAAAACACACTTCGTAAAAGGATTGTGCAAGGGAATAGGAATTACACATAACATCACCAGTCCAACATTTACCATTGTCAATGAATACACTGAAGGAAAAATTCCAATCTATCATTTTGATTGTTATCGTTTGAAAACACTTTCAGAATTAGATGAAATTGGTTTTGATGAATATTTAGAAAAAAAAGGAATCTGTCTTATAGAGTGGGCAGACCTCATCAAAGAAAAACTGCCACATCAACGATATGATATTTACATTACTGTAGGAAGCGAGCAACACCAACGAACAATTACTATAGAAAAAATCACTCAATGATATTAGCAATAGAAACAGCAACACCCATTTGCGGAGCAGCATTAATAGAAAATCAAAAAATAGTTGCCTCACGAAGCATTAACGAAAAAAATGTTCATTCTGAAAAACTGCTTGTATTTATTGATGAACTTTTTCATGAAGCAAAAACTACACTCCAAAAAATTGATGCCATTGCAATTTCCATCGGACCTGGTTCATTTACCGGTTTACGAATTGGATTAAGCATCGCAAAAGGATTGGGATATGCACAATCAAAACCAATTATTACGGTACCAACATTAGATTCTTTGGTGATGGAATATCTTCGCACAAATCCATCACAGCGTAATACTATCATTTGCCCATTAATAGATGCTCGCCGAGATGAAGCCTATTTCAGTTTTTTTGAAATCAACAATAATATTCCGCACAATCTTACACCATATTCAATTGCTCCAATACAAGAAATCATTACACTTGCCAAACAATATGATAATGTTATTTTTATTGGAGATGGTGCTATAAAAATAGCATCACACAATTATACTATCAACAGTAACATAATTTGTAATCCCATTGCAATAGGAATGTTAGCCGAACATTATTGGCAAAAGAAAAAAAATATTCTCTATGAATATGATTTTCTTGAACCACTCTATATTAGAGAATTTTACACCACCGCAAAAATACAATAAGGAAAAATTTGTCAAGTTTTAAAAACTTGACAAATTTCAATCACAAAACACCAAAACCCAACTTGCTTTATGCAAGCCATATAGTTAAATTTTTATTATCTATAAATCTATAAGGAAATACCATTATGGCATGGTTTCGACGTTCAAAAGAAAATATTTCATCACAACAAAAAAAAGATACACCCGGAGGAATTTGGTCTAAATGCGATGAATGTGGAGAAATAATTCACAAAGTTGCGTTGGAGCAAAATCTTTGGGTATGTCCAAAATGCAATCATCATTTTCGTATAGGAAGCAAAGAATATTTTTCTATCCTTTTAGATGAAAAATCATTTAAAGAAACAGATGCAAACATTACTTCAAAAGACCCACTCAATTTTGTTGATACAAAACCTTATAAAGACCGTATTAAAGAAACCATCCGCAAAACAGGATTGAATGATGCTGTGCGAACAGGAACAGGAAAAATCTACAAACAAGATGTAGTTATTGCATGTATGGATTTTGGATTTATTGGTGGAAGTATGGGAGCCGTGGTAGGAGAAAAAATCAGTAGAGCAATTCAAAAAGCATTAAAAATGAAAAAACCACTCATCATTATCTCGTCCAGTGGTGGTGCAAGAATGATGGAAGCATCGTATTCATTGATGCAATTAGCAAAAACTAGTGGGATGCTGGCAAAACTTTCGCAGGCAGGAATTCCCTACATTTCCGTTCTTACAGACCCAACGACGGGAGGAGTAACAGCAAGTTTTGCAATGTTAGGTGATGTAAATATTGCAGAACCCAATGCACTTATCGGTTTTGCCGGACCTCGCGTTGTAAAACAAACTATCGGAAAAGATTTACCAAAAGGATTTCAGCGTTCAGAGTTTGTGATGGAAAAAGGATTTCTTGATATGGTGGTTCACAGAAAAGATTTAAAAACAACACTCTATCGTTTGTTGGAAATGTTGGGTTAAAAATGAATTAGCAGATTACAAAAGTTTTGAAAACTTTTGTAATCTTGTATTTTTGAATTTGTATGGAAATTGGAAAATATTATCATATCTATAATCGTGGAAATAATAAAGAAAACATTTTTTTTGAATTAAAAAATTATGAATATTTTTTGAAAAAGTTTTGTTATTATCTTGAAAAATATGTTGATATATATGCGTATTGTTTGATGCCTAATCATTTTCACTTTTTAATACAAGTGAAAGAAACTTTGTCAGATACTCAGATTAAATATTCTAGCAATTTAACAATAATAGAAAAAGCATTTAGAGATTTTTTTATGGGGCTTGACTAGATAAGTTATATAAAATAACTTGTAAGTCAATGACCAAGAA
>CALETH010000113.1 GCA_937920105.1 uncultured Bacteroidota bacterium | reverse complement strand
TTATTCGCGTTCAAACCGATGCAAAAATGGAAATGAAAAAAATAATGTTAGTGAAGTAGCGAAGTATTTGAGTAATGAAGTAGATGAGTATGTAAGGTAGCCACGCTCTTTAGAGCGTGGTTAAATTATGTAATGAATATTTGGACTTTAGTCCCAACACTGTTTTAACAACGGATTATGGTAATTATGCGAATTGACTACAAAAGTTTTTAAGACTTTTGTAGTCTAATTTTTATTGTCCATTATTCATTGATAATTAAAAACTTCTTCTCGTTTTCGAATTACTTTTATCTTATCATCATTCACCAAAATTTCTGCAACAAATGGACGTGCATTGTAATGCGAAGCAAGAGTAAATCCGTACGCACCAGCATTGAGCACAGCACAATATTCTCCGCGTTGTAATGGCTGCAACATTCTCTCTCTCGCAAAAAAATCTCCCGTTTCACATACCGGTCCAACCACATCAACTTTTTCTGGTGGTGTATCAGAAAGTGTGAGCGGAACAATTTGATGATAGGCGTTATACAAACTCGGACGCAAAAGTTCCGTCATGCCCGCATCAACAATAACAAATTTTTTTACACTGTTTTCTTTTGTGAATAAAACTTTTGTAAGAAGAATTCCGGTATTTGCAATAATAGAACGTCCGGGTTCGATAAAAAGTTTGCAACCAGTGTGTTGCAGTATTGGAAGAACAGAAGTAATAAAACTATCAAGTGATGGTGCTTGTTCTTGTGGAGTAGTTTCTTCTTTTGGAAGAAGAGGATGTTGAAGAGCATTTTTATAAGTAATTCCAAAACCACCGCCAAAATCAATAAAACGAATAGTGATATTTTCTTTACGAAGTTCATCTACCAATTTTGCAATAGTTTTTGCAGTTTGCACAAACGGCTCAACCGTAGTAATTTGCGAACCAATATGTGTATGAATTCCTTCCACCAAAAGATTGGAAAGAGAATGTGCATATCGAAACGCATCCATTGCAACACTAATATCAATTCCAAACTTGTTAACTTTTAATCCAGTAGAAATGTAAGGATGTGTTTGTGCATCAATATCAGGATTGATGCGAAGTGCAATACGTGCTTTTGTGTTGAGTTTTTTTGCGATGGAATTAATCACATCCAATTCTTGCAAAGATTCTACATTGAATGAATGAATATTTTCTTTTAGTGCATATTCAATTTCATCATCACGTTTTCCCACTCCGGCAAAAGTAATGGTAGAAGGAGAAAATCCGGATTTGAGTGCAAGAAATAATTCTCCACCGGAAACAACATCTGCACCAGCACCTTCATCAACGAGAATTTTAAGAATTTCCGGATTTGAATTTGCTTTGAGTGCATAACATATTGTGTGGTCAATATTTCCAAACGCATTATTGATTGTGCGAAAATTTTCTACTAACTGTTTTTTGCTGTAAAGATACAGCGGTGTACCAAATTCTTCAGCAATTTCTTGAAGAAGAATATTTTCACAGTAGAGTTGGTTGTTTTTGTATTCAAAAGTCATAATCTATAAAAATAAAATTACTCAAAAATTTCTGTTAATTGTGAAACATCAGAAAAAAATTCAATATGTAATCGTTGAACCGCTTCTTGTACATTTATCTCATCAATCACAAGCCCAATAGTAATTTCCGAAGCACCTTGCGAAATCATATTAATATTAATATCTGCGAGAGAGTTCATCACTTTTGCTGCAATTCCCGGAGTGCTTTTGATATGTTCTCCGGTAACACACACAATCGCTTTTTTATCATTCACGGTTACGGTAGAAAATTTTTGAAGTTCTTTAACGATTTCTGAAAGATGTGTGGAGTTATCAATACTTACCGAAACACTCACTTCAGAAGTAACAACGGTGTGAACTACGGTTTGATATTTATGAAACACATCAAAAATATTTTCCAAAAATCCGTGAGCCAAAAACATTCGAGAAGAAACAATACTGATAATAGTAATTCCCTCTTTATAAGCAATAGATTTTATAATGCATTGCTGCTTTGTTGATGGCTTTGCAACAATCAATGTTCCTGTAGATTCCGGTCTTTTAGAATTTAAAACTCGCACCGGAATATTTTTATTCACGGCGGGAAGAATTGTTTCCGGATGCAAAACCTTTGCACCAAAATATGCAAGTTCTGCCGCTTCGTTAAAAGACATCACTTTTATTTTTTTTGCATTTTTTACAATGTTGGGAGCAGCCGTCAAAATTCCATCCACATCAGTCCAAATTTGAATATCTTTTGCATTCAGTAACGCACCAATAATCGCTGCGGAATAATCTGAACCACCACGTCCGATAGTTGTTGTTACTCCATTTTTTGTTGCACCAATAAATCCCTGCGTTACAACAATTTTATTTTTTTGTAATTCTGGTGAAATAATATCATACATTTTTTTTTCTATTTCTGAAAATAATGGTGCGGCTTTAGTAAAATTTTCATCCGTTACCATAAACGTACGAGCATCAACCAACGCAGAAGAAATATTTTGAGATTTGAGATATTCGTAAAAAATAGAAGAAGATAATCGTTCTCCGTATGATGCAAAAATATCTAATGAACGCGGAGTTAATTCTCCAACAATAACAATGCCATTCACTAATGCAGCAAGTTCTTCTATTTGTGTGGTAATGTAACGATGAAGTGGTTTTGCAGAATCTTTATCAAATAAATCCGAAACAATTTTTTTGTGTCTTCCTTCTACGGAAGCAACATGTTGCAACGCTTCTTCTTTATTTCTCTGTGAAGCCAGTTGTGCTATGCGTAAAAGTTGGTTGGTTGTTCCTGAACACGCAGAAAGTACAACGATAGGTTGTTGATGTATTTCTTGTTGAACGATGGTTGCAACATTTTTCATGGAAACAGCATCTTCAACAGATGTGCCTCCAAATTTCATGACTATCATAAAGTAAAATATATTTTATTAATGATTGTCATTCCCGCACGTTTTTAGCGGGAATCCATAAAAAATAATTTATTACTGGATTCCCACTTTCGTGGGAATGACTATACTGATTTATAAACTACGCTCTTGGATGATATTTCTGATATTCAGTTTGTAAAAATTCTTTACTAATGTGAGTATAAATTTGTGTTGTTGCAATATCCGCATGCCCAAGCATTTCTTGCACCGCACGTAAATCCGCACCACCTTCTAATAAATGTGTTGCAAAGGTGTGGCGAAATGTATGTGGATGAATATCTTTTTCTATTCCCGCTTTTTTTGTGTAATAGAAAACAATATTTCGTATTGTCATTCGTGAAAGAGATGTGCCGCGTTGATTGAGAAAAACAATATTGTTGCTTTTTCCTTTTCCTGCAAAATGTATTCGTTCTTCTTGAATATATTTTTTTATTGATTCCAAAGCAGAAAGTCCAATTGGCACAATGCGTTCTTTTGAACCCTTTCCAAACACTTGAACTATTTGCTCATTATAGTGAATTTGATTTTGTGCAATACCAATAAGTTCAGAAACCCGTACACCAGTAGCATACAAAGTTTCTATAATGGCTTTATTGCGAAGTTTAATTTTTGTATCCGGTTCTTCAGCAACAGCATCAAAAATTTTTTTAACTTCTTCTATAGTTAAAACATCAGGAAGATATTTTTTATTTTTTGGAGTTTCAATATTTTCAGAAACATTGGCAGAAAGAATTTTTTCTCCATATAAAAATTTATGCAACCCTTTAATAGAAGAAATATTTCTTGCAATGCTATACGGAGAAAAAAACTCGTCTTTATTGATTTCTTTTTTGGAAAGAAATTGAATGTATGATGAAATCATATCTTCATCTACTTGTTTAAATGAAGTAATACTTTTTTTCTTTAAAAATTCTACATATTGTGAAATATCATATTTATATGCTTCTATGGAATTGGTGGACAAACTTTTTTCTAAAGAAATAAATTGTAAATATAATTTTACCTCATTATCCATATCATTCAGATTCTTTTTTCTTACGCGTACGTCGTCTTTTTGGTTTTACAACTTCTTCCAATTCTTTTTCTTCCAATTTTTGTTCAGGATATTTAATCCGCGTGTGATGAACACCGACAAGAATTTTCGCAAAACTTTCTTTAATTGTTTTTAATTCCTTCATTGTGAGATTGCATTCATCTAATTGACCTTCCACCAAACGTTCTTTAACAATTGTATCAATATTTTCTTCTATTTTTTGTAGCGTTGGTTCTTCGATAGTTCTGGTAGAGGCTTCTACAGCATCTGCTAACATCACAATTCCCGTTTCTTTAGAGTTTGGTTTTGGTCCGGGATAACGAAAATCATTTTCATCTATCACATTATCTATTGCATCATTTTCATTTTTTGATTGCAATGCTTGTTCATAAAAATATTTCATTACCGTTGTTCCATGATGTGTAGGAATAAAATTTAATACCACATCAGGAAGTTTATATTTTTTTCCTAAAGCAATTCCATCTTGAATATGAGAAAAAATAATTTCTACACTTTTTTTAGTATTGAAATGTTCATAATTATTTTCGTTTTCTAATTGGTTTTCAATAAACATAGAAGGATGCAGCATCTTTCCAACATCATGATAATACGCACCAACTTTTGCAAGAGCAGAATTTGCTTTGATGGATTCCGCAGCAGTTTCTGCTAATGTTCCCACACTAATACTATGGTGAAATGTTCCGGGTGCTTTATGTGAAAGTTCCTTTAAAAGCGGATGATTAAAATCCGCAAGCTCCATCAACGTTAAATCCGTAACAATGCGAAAAGTTTTTTCAAGAAAAATAAGAATAGCGTACGCCAGCAACGGAGAAACAATCGCATTGGCTCCTGCAAAAAGTATTTGATTTAGTACGGTAGAAATAGTTTCATAACGTTCTAATCCGATTGCAATAATAGAAATAACATATCCAAGAAAAATATAGGCAATAGAACGGAAAATCTGCGTTCGTTTTTTTATATCACGCACCGTATACACAGCAAAAGTTCCTGCAATGAGAGAAGAAATTGCCAAAGCATAATCATTACCACACACACCAGCGATGAGCAGTGCAATAATTAATGTAGAATACAATGCAACTCTCGAATCAAAAATAATGGTGAACAACATGGAAACCATTGGAACAACAAGTAAAAATTTTGCTGATGCTTCTAAACTACTTTGCGTAATGCTGTATGCAAGAAAAATTTCCAAAAGAGAAAAGCCCGCAATGAGAAATATTTTTTTATTATTTAAAAGAATTCTTTTTCGGAATGCGTACAGAAAAAGTATACCAAGAAGTGAAATAATGGCAACGTACAGTAATTTTCCTATAAAAATAGTAAAACGATTAATATCTGCACCTTGTTCTATCTTTGCTTGGCGAAGTGAATTGAGTTTTTGTTTTGTTGATTCAGTAATACGTTCATCTTTTCCAATGATTCGTTCATTTTCCTGCACTGTTCCAATTGTTCGAGGTACAAGGTCCATTGCATAAAATTTTTCTTTTTCTGTTTGTTCTTGTTGATAGAGAATATTTGGTGTGGTGAAAGCAGCAGCAATTTTTACTGCTAATGCAATAGTATCATTATCTTTTTTATATTCTTTTATAAAAGTCTGTTCAATAGTTTTCCCTATTTCTTGTTTATCGAGATATTTTTCTATCGGTGTAATTTGTTCTACAGATTTTTTTCGTACGGCGATTTGTTGATTTTTGGGAAAATTAGATTTTGAAATATCCAGAATACCTTGTAAGTATAAACCATTCACTACAAGTAAAATATCCCGTTGAAGTTTTTTGAAAGAATAATTTTTTTCCGGTGCTTTCCAAAGACTCTCTAATATTTTCCACTCATTTTCTTGAAAATTAATAGGAAATATATTTTCCGCAGAACTTTGTGTTGTATCAGCAAAAAGAGAAGAAACTTGAGAAAAGAATTTTCGTAAAGAATTGAGCGAAGTTTTTGCAATAGTATTTTGTTCTTCAAAAACGGGATAGACTTTTGAAGAAGCGATTTCACGCTCATGCTGATATTCCTGTTTATCTTTATAGATAGGAAAAGAGAAAGGAGCATAAAAATCATTATCAGTCCAAATAGCACCAACAGTATATTCCGATTCCACCGAAACACTGGATGGAAACATCAATGCAATCAGAGTAACAAAAACAACAAAAATACTCCATCGAACAAAAAGATGAACGAAACGATTATTTTTAAAAGAAAAAATCATAACCTAAAAAAGAAAACTATTGTTTCAAAATATTTTCAAAATTCTCCATTACCTGTGTCATTTCCACATGTTTTTAGTGGGAATCTATTACCATTTTTTAAAAATAAAATAGCACGCAGCAAGAATACATAAAAAACCAGCAATGTAATTCCAACGTAATTCTTCTTTCAAATACAAGACAGAGAAAACGCTGAACACAACAAGAGTGATAGATTCTTGAAGAATTTTTAACTGTGCTGCATTAAATTGTGTATAACCAATTCTATTTGCAGGAACCATAAAACAATATTCTACAAACGCAATAAGCCAACTCACCAAAATTACTTTCCATAAAGCAACATCTTTAAATTTTAGATGTCCATACCAAGCAAACGTCATAAAAATATTGGAAAGAAGAAGTAGTAAAACTGTGTACATAGCATTGAAATAATTGGTTATTTTTTGACATATAAGATAGAGAGAATAAATTGTTATTGCAAAAACTCGTGTGTGATATCGCTACATTGCTTTTCATAGTGATTTATGCTAATTTTATTTTCAATAAATCATTGTCATTGCAAATCCTATTTATCGGGATAAAGCAATCCTAAAAATAAATTATTTATGGCAGAAGAAACAAACAACGAACAAAAACAACGTAATCCTTTTAGAAAACATAATTATAGAAGGCATCGTTATACTTCAAAACCTTCTTCAGAAATTAAAATCCCAGAAGAAAGAAAAGAAGAAACAATCGCAGAGCAAAAAGAAATTCAAGAAATATCCCAACAAGAAAAAGAATTATCAGTTACTCCTCAACAAGAGCAAAAAGAATCTGCAGCAGCATCACAAAAACATCAACATCCACATCAACCAAGAAAACCAAATTTTTCTGTAGTCATCCCACTCTATAATGAAGAAGAATCTTTGCGAGAACTTACTGAACAATTAAAAAACACGTTGGTAAAAATGGGAGGAAATTATGAACTCATTTTTATTGATGATGGAAGTACGGATAATTCTTTTAAAGTGTTGCGAGATATTCATCACAGAAATCATCGTGTAAAAGTAATACGCTTCCGCCGCAATTATGGAAAAAGTGCTGCATTAATGGTTGGATTTCAAAAAGCACAAGGTGAATTTATTATTACGATGGATGCTGATTTGCAAGATGACCCAAGCGAAATTCCCAATCTTATAAAAGAAATAAAATCCGGTTATGATGTTGTTTCCGGTTGGAAGAAAAAACGCAAAGACCCAATCTCAAAAACACTCCCGTCAAAATTTTTTAATTATGTAACAAAAGTTGTAAGCGGAATCAATATTCATGATTTTAATTGTGGGTTAAAAGCCTATCGCAAAGAAGTAGTAAAAAGTGTTAATGTATATGGAGAACTTCATCGTTACATTCCTGTTCTTGCCCAATGGCTTGGTTTTCGTATTGGAGAAATTCCCGTTGCTCACCGTCCGCGAAAATATGGAAAAACAAAATTTGGCATGGGAAGATTTTTTAAGGGCTTTTTGGATTTGATGACAGTAATTTTTACCACACGATATATTTCGCGTCCACTACATTTATTTGGTGGTTGGGGATTGATTTCTGCGTTTGTTGGTTGTGTGATTGGTGGATGGCTTACCTACGAAAAATTTTTTAATGATATTGCACTCAGTAATCGTCCGCTTTTTCTGGTGAGTTTAATTATGATTATTGTTGGTGTGCAATTTATTTCTATTGGTTTAGTTGGAGAGATGATTGCTAAAGAACGAAAAATAGATAAAGAATATTCTATTAAAGAAGAAATTTGGTAAGATGAAATCTAATATTTTATTACTTCACGGAGCGTTAAGTTCACATAAACAATTTCTTCCGTTTATTCCATTCATTGAAGAAAAATTCCACATTCATAACATAGATTTTGAAGGACACGGAGAACGTCCATTAACAAAAAATACTTTTCTTATAGATTATTTTGTTGATAATGTTATTGAATATCTTGATGCACATTCAATCTCTTCAATAGATATTTTTGGATATAGCATGGGTGGATATGTTGCAGTACGATTAGCACAAAAATTTCCCGAACGAGTAAAGAAAATTTATACATTAGCAACCAAATTTTTTTGGTCACCAGAAATAGCAAAAAAAGAAATACAATTTCTTAATCCGGAAATAATGCAGCAAAAAATTCCTGCGTATGTTGTGGATTTAGAAAAACGGCACACAGCAATTGGATGGAAAAACGTACTCCATAACACAAAAGAAATGATGATTGATTTAGGAAATCATAATTATCTTTCATCTGAAACACTGAAAAATGTTTCTCATCCTATAAGAATTGGCGTTGGTGATAGAGATGTAAAAGTAAGTATAGAAGAAAGTATCACAGCATACAAAACATTTCTTCATGGAGAATTAATTGTTCTCCCAGCAACACTCAATCCATTTGAAAAGGTATGTTGCAAAAAACTTTCTACATCATTGTTTGATTTTTTTGTGTAAAAAATTGAGTATTTGTATGAAAGTATTAAAGCGAAAAGGTAAAAACTTTTCGCTTTTGCGTTTTTTAAGGGTTCTTTCTTTTAAAGTTAACCTATTGTAAATAATGCGTTAAAAGGTGTTGTTTGATAAAAATTTCAAACAATACCTTTTTATTTGTTGATAAATCAAAACACTATGCAACTCTTTTATAGTTTTGAATTAAAAACACCAATAATATTTTTAGCCAACTGCTTACCTATAGCACTATAAAAAATTTTTTATTGTATAAAAAAGCCATTTTTGATAAAAAAACTTCTTTAAAATTTTGGTACGATGCTTGTAATATAAGATAGTATAAAAAATATCTATCCATTTTTTTAAAAAAAATATATGATGTTAAATACATTCCTAACGGACCAAAAATTTTGTGATATTAAAAAATTATCTAAGGAAAACACGCAGCAAAAAATACATAGTGGAAAGAATGTACATCTTCAAAAAATCTTTGATGCGGTAAGTACATGTACAAATATTGTTGAAGTTATAAATATTGCTACAGAAGTAAGTAACACTATTGTTGCCGAAAGTGAAAGCGGTTTCTTTCTGTTTAACGAAAAAAAACAACTCTCACTTTTTTCTTCGAGTTCTAATAATTTTTTGGAAAAATCTGTTCAACGATATGTTAACGATGGAATTATTCATTGGATAATGAAAGAAAAAAAGACAATGATAGTTCCAGAACTTACTTATTTTGTTTTTGGTACAATAACAAAAAATTTTGTTATTGTACCGCTCATTATTGGAAACGAAGAAATAGGGATTTTTATTCTTGCTACTAATGAAAAACAAGAAGATTTTATCCATGATGAACTATCATTGCTTTCTATAATAGGAAATTATGTTGCTGTCGCAATTGAACGATGGAAAACTCGTCAAGAATTAGTGCAAGCGTGGGTTGATATCAAAGAAAAACAAACTCAATTAGTACAAGCAACTCGGTTAGCAAGTGTTGGAGAAATGACAGCAACAATTATTCACGAAATAAAAAATCCTCTACAAATTTTATCAAGTTATATAGAGTTATATAAAGAAAAAATCGATGAGACAGTTCATCAACAAGTTAAAAAATTAGTAACACTGTCTCGCCGTTTTTTTGATTATGCTCGTGCTGTGCCGGAAACGATAGAATTTACTTCATTACATATTAATAATGTTATAAAAGAAACGTTGGAGTTTGCCTCTCATCTTTTTTGTTCTGAAAAAATAGTTGTTGCTTTGGAGTTAGAGAATAAACTTCCTACAATTCGAGGAAATACAATTTGCCTTCAACAAGTATTTTTAAATCTCATTATCAATGCTTGTGATGCCATGAGTGATGGTGGAAAACTTTTTGTTCGTACAGAAATGATAAACGATTATATTCGTATACAAATTTGTGATACTGGTAATGGAATTATAGGTGAACATTTGTCAAAAATATTCCAGCCACTTTTTACAACAAAAGAACATGGTAGCGGACTTGGACTTTCCGTTTGTAGACAAATTATTCAACAACATAAAGGTACTATCTCTGTTCATAGTACTCAAGAAAAAGGGACAACATTTTCCATTTTCCTTCCTTTAGAAGAAATGTTGTAAACTTCTTCATCTCATTTTTCCCTTCTCATAGTAGTATTCTCCAACATTTTATTTTACATTAAAACAATCAAAATATTTTGGAGAATACTCATGCTCGATTTAGCAATAGAAACTGCTTACCAAGCCGGAAAGTATTTGTTACTTCATCTCGGAAAAATTCACCATCTTGAATATAAAAAAGAACAAGTAACCAATCTTGTCACAGAATTTGATAAAGGTGCTGAAGAAATTATTATCAAAAAAATTCAAAAACAATTTCCTTCTCATGATATTATGGGAGAAGAATGTGGAAATAGTTATCATCAAAATTCTGACTATTGCTGGATTATTGACCCGTTAGATGGTACTACAAATTATGCACACGGACTTCCAGTTTTTAGTGTGAGTATTGGCTTAGAATATAAAGGAGAAATAATTATTGGCGTTATTTATAATCCTTCTATGGATGAAATGTTTTATGCAGAAAAAGGAAAAGGTGCATTTTTGAATGGAAGGAAAATTCATATTTCTTCTACTGAAAAATTAATTTCCAGTTTGTTGGTAACAGGATTTCCTTATAACATTAAAGAAAATCCGGGAAATGTTATTGAATATTTTATAAATTTTTTACCGCAAAGTAGAGGAGTTCGAAGATTGGGTTCCGCAGCAATTGACCTTGCCTATATCGCTGCCGGTCGTTTTGATGGTTATTGGGAAGTTTTTCTTAATCCATGGGATAAAGCGGCGGGGATTTTATTAGTGCAAGAAGCGGGTGGAAAGGTTACAGATTTTTTGGGCAATACAGCCACTCCATATCAACAACAAACTCTTGCAACAAATGGTATTATTCATCAACAAATGTTAGATGTGATATGTAGCATCTAAATCAATAATTAATTACATTATACCATAATTAATTATTATATAAATATATATAGGAGGTAAAATGTTAAATAATAAGAGCATGTTTTTTAAAATAGTTTTAGTAATCGCAACAGCCGTTTTTTTTGTTTCTTGTAGTAAAGATACGGTTGGTCCTACAATAGAAGTATTAAAGCCAGTAAAGCAAATAATTAATACGAAAAAGAATGATACAACATTTTATTCTTATGATATACAGGGCCGTTTAACGGAAATTTTTACTAATTACTCTCAATTGAATTATAAAGAGAAATCTGTTTATAATTATGGCAATAATGAAGTAAATATAAAATATTATGGTAATGATATTCTTAACATAGAGGTTATTGTTGATACATTAAAAAATGGAAGAGCTGTAAGATATATTCAGAACGGTGATACAATAGTGTGTGAGTATGATAATCAAGGATATAATATTAAGAACATTACTGGAACATCCAAAGATTCTTTAGAATATTTAAATGGGAATTGTATTAAGAAGATTGATTTATCAAAAACGTATATTATGGAATATTATACAGATAAAAAAAATACTTTAAATACAACTACAATAGAAAACTATTATGCTTATGCTGATTTTATCCATCAAGGGATGTTCGGAAAACTTAATTCTAATTTAATAAAAAAAGTAACGAAAACATATTCAGATAATACTACATATGTTGCAGATTTTTCTTATACATTAAATAGTTCAAATTATGCTACACAATATACTATTATAGAAAAACAAACAAGTAATAGTAAAGATACTGTTATTTTTGATGTAGTTTATTAAAAATAAAATCTCAAATTTGTAAAAATGCCAGAGATAGATATAACTGGCATTTTTTATTAGTTATACTACTTAGCTGTGATTAAAGTCACAAACAATAAAAAATAATTTTATTTTTGCGAAATTTTTTTTATACTGAAAGTCAAAATTTATTTATTCACTAATTATTATTATTTATGAAAGTATTACAACTTTTTTTCATCCTTACAATAGGTTTATTTTTCACATCATGTGGAGAAGATGATGTAGTTCCACCACCAACAGTAAAACAAATACGGCAAATAGAAAACACAAAAACGGGACATACTGTTTTTTATTATTATGATTCACAAAATAGATTGACGGAAATTAATATGCCTGAAAATAACACAAAAACAGTGTATGTTTACAATAAAACTAATGATACAATGACCATAAAAAATTATGTGTTTCCTTCTCAAGAACCTGCTTCTGAATCTCAAGGGGTTTTTCAATATGGAAAAATAAAAAATTTTGATAGGACTAATTTTACTTATACTGGTGAATATTTGATGAATGTTACTGCTGATTTCTATGTAGATTCATTACAATATGAAGGAAATAATTGTATTCGTGTTGCTCATAATGCAAATCAAAAATCTATTTACACAATGGAATACACTGATAAAAAAGACAAGTTCAATCTTAATTTTATACAACAAGAATATTCACCAACACTTGTTAACAAAAAAGAAATGTTTGGAAAGCCTAATGATAAATTAGTAAAAACAATTACACAGAAATCTGGTACGACTACTATAAATGTAATAAATTATAGTTATGTTATTGATAGTACGGATTATGTGACAAAATATACTCGTATTGATGGTGTAGGTCCAGATAAAGATTCTACAACTTATAATGTCAATTATTATTAATTTTTAAAATTAGTAGAAAATAAAAATGTCAGATACTCATTATTGTGTCTGACATTTTTTATTTTATTTGCTCTTTTAATTTTGCTAAAATCTTTAAGGCTTCGAGGGGTGTGATGGCGTTGATATCTAATTCTTGCAGCACTCTTCGTATCTCGTCATCTTGCATTTCAAAAAGTGTGATTTGTGGTGTGTGGAGCATTTCTTTAATGCTTTTCCGTAGTTGATGTTCTTCTGCTTTGTTGGGATTGAGTTGTGTGGCTTCTAAATTTTTTAAAATTATTTTTGCTCGTTCTGTTAATTCTTCCGGTAAACCCGCCATTTTTGCGACTTGAATCCCATAAGAGTGGTCTGCAGTTCCCGGTGTAACAGTGTGGAGAAAAACGACTTTATCATTATATTCTCTCACATCTACTTTATAATTTTTAATACGTGGAAAATTTTCTGCAAGTTCATTTAGTTCGTGATAATGTGTTGCAAAAAGTGTTCTTGCACCAATGCGTTCATGCAAATATTCTGTTAATGACCATGCAATACTGATTCCATCAAACGTGCTTGTCCCACGTCCCACCTCATCTAATAAAATTAAACTTTTTGCTGTTGCTCGATTTATGATATTTGCTGCTTCGTGCATTTCTACTAAAAATGTACTTTCTCCACTGGTAATATTATCACTTGCACCAACACGTGTAAAAATATTATCTACCAATCCAATGATTGCTTTTTTTGCAGGAACAAAACTTCCGATTTGTGCGAGAAGAACAATCAATCCGGTTTGGCGAAGAAAGGAGGATTTTCCACTCATGTTCGGTCCCGTAATAATAAGAATTTGATTTTTCTTTGTATCAAGCGAAACAGTGTTGGGAATATATTGTTCTCCGGTTTTCATCAATGTTTCGAGAACGGGATGTCTGCCTTCTTGAATACTCAAAAGAGTTTCCGTATTTATTTCCGGCATTGTGTAATGATGTTCTTCTGCAACAATCGCTAAAGAAAGAAGACAATCTGTTATTGCAAGTGCATAAGCAATTTGTTGAATGGTTGCTGCACGCTCCGAAATTATCGTTCGAACTTCATTAAAGAGTTGCATTTCCAATGCGAGAATTTTTTCTTCTGCGTTGAGAATTTTTTCTTCATATTCTTTTAATTCCGGTGTAATAAATCGTTCTGCATTCGTCATGGTTTGTTTGCGAATGTAGTTTGCCGGAATTTTATCTTTGTGTGTGTGTGTTACTTCTATATAATATCCAAACACATTATTGAAACTAATTTTGAGTGAAGCAATTCCTGTTCGTTCGCGTTCTTTTCGTTGCAAATTTGCAATCCATTCTTTTGCGGAACGGGAAAGTGAAACGAGTTCATCTAATTCTTCATTGTAGCCCTTTCGTATAACACCGCCTTCAGTTAGTGTTGCTGGTGGTTCATCAGCAATGGATTTTTCAATCAATTCTACAAGAGAGTTGAGCGGAACAAGTTGTGCATTAATTTCTGTTAAGGCATGCTCAGAATATTTTTCCAACAAATCTTTTATGATGGGAATTTTTTGCAGCGTAGATTTTAATGCAAGAATATCTCTGGGATTTGCTCTTCCTGTTGCAATTTTTGCGATGAGGCGTTCAGTATCTCCAATAGTTGTTAATTCATCAACTATTTTTTTGCGTGTGGATTTCTCTTTTACAAATGTTTTTACGGCATTCAATCGCCAATAAATTTTTTCAATATTTTTTAATGGATGTGAAATCCATTTTTTTAACAAACGGGCACCCATTGGTGTACATGTTTTATCTAAAACAGAAAACAATGTTCCATCCAACGTTCCACCGAATGATGAGGTGATTTCTAAATTGCGTTTTGTTGAAGGGTCTAAAATGATGGTATCGGAAATGGAATGCGGAACTATTTTTTGAATATGTGCAAGATTGGCTTTTTGCGTTTCATTCAAATAGTGCATAATTGTTCCAGCGGCAATAATGCCGATACTCATTTCATCAATGCCAAATCCTTTTAGCGATTGTGTTTTGAAATGTCGAAGAAGAGTTTCGTAACCATAATCGTATTGAGCAATCCAATCTTCAACAGAAGTAAAAATTCCTTTATAAAAAGAGTGAAGGAGTTGTTGCAAATTTTCTTTATCTCTTTTTTGTAAAAGAATTTCTGCGGGAGAAATTGAGGTGAGGAGTTCTTCTAATTGACGGAAAGGAATTTCGGTTACGGCAAATTCTCCGGTAGAAATATCCACAAAAGAAAATCCGATAATGTCATTCCCGTTGGCGATAGAAGAGGGAAGAGTAATTGTTGCAAGATAGTTATTGTGTTTTTGTTCCAACACTTTTTCTGAAAATGCAACGCCGGGTGTTACGACTTCTACCACATCACGTTTAACAATTCCTTTGGCAAATTTTGGGTCTTCAAGTTGTTCACATACTGCAACGCGGAATCCTGCTTTGAGAAGTTTGGGTAGATAATTATCTAATGCGTGATGAGGAAAGCCCGCAAGGGGAACTTCGCCGGAAGAGCCGGCTCCGCGTTTGGTGAGTGTGATTCCTAAAACGTTGGATGTGGTTTTTGCGTCTTCTTCAAATGTTTCATAAAAATCTCCCATGCGAAAAAGCAAAATGGTTTCCGGATATTTTGCTTTGATTTGAAAATATTGCTGCATGAGGGGAGTGGACATTTTTCTGAAACTATGATTATATGATGATGTTTATGAATTGTCTTAAACTATGATTATATGATAATATGATGTTTAAAAGATTTTTAGGATTTAGAAATTATTCTTTTATAATACTATATCTATAATCATCAACGATTTTTCCATTTTTGAAAACTCCTTTTTTTAAAATTCCTTCAAAGGTAAAGCCCGCTTTTTCTAAAACTTTCATTGATGGAATATTCCATTCTATAATGTCTGCATAAATACGAACAATATCAAAATTTTGAAAAATATGGCACTATATTTTTTACAGCAGTGGTAATTATTTTTTTATTCCAAAATGGTTCTCCTAACCAATATCCGAGTTCTGCTGTTTTAGAATAAATATCAATTTGCGGAACAAAACCAATAACTCCAACACATTCGTAAGAATATTCAATGGCTAATGTTGTTGGTGGATTTTGTGGTGAATGTTTGGTGATAAATTCTTCGGCATCTTTTTCAGTGTAGGGATAGGGAAATGCATCACGTACGTTTAACCAAATATTTTTATTATTAGCATATTTGGCTATACTTATTTTATCGTTCATTGCTAGTGGTCTTAAAATAAAATTTCCGCAATCAATTTTCATATATTCGTTGCTGCGTGTAACATTGCTTGTACTTTTTTGGGTGAATTTGCTTCTGCATAAAAACGAATGAGTGGCTCTGTTCCCGAGGCACGAACAAGTATCCAGCCATCTTTCACGAAAAATTTGTAACCATCAGTAGCGTCAACACGTTCTACAGTAAAGGTTCCAATTTTTTTCGGGAGTTTGGAATAGAAGGAAACTATTTTTTCTTTTTGTGCTTGGGTAACGTGTCTATCTATTCTATTATAATGAAACTCTCCGTACACGTTAAATAATTCTTGAACAAGTTCGCTCAATTTTTTTCTTCTCACTGCCATAATTTCTGCAAGCATAAAACCAATAAAAATTCCGTCGCGTTCAGGTAAATGTCCCATCACGCCGAGTCCGCCGCTTTCTTCTCCGGCAATAATAATATTTCTTTCAGTCATTAATCGGCAAAGATATTTGAAACCAACCGGTGTTTCGTGCAGTGGTATTTCGTAACTGCTGCAAATTCTGGTGATGAGTTCGCTCACGGAAAGTGATTTTGCCACTTCTCCTTTGAGATGTTTTCGTTCTATAAGATATTTTAAGAGGATGGCAAAAATACGATGTGAATCCACAAAATTTCCTTTTTCATCTACAGCACCAACACGGTCAGCATCGCCATCAGTGGCAATGCCAATGTGATATTTTCCTTCGCGTACTTTTTTGCAGAGTTCTTCAAGATTTTGTGCAAGTGGTTCAGGATGTCCGCCGGCGAATGATGGATTGAAAATATTGCGTATGCTGTTAATTTTTGAAAGAAGAAGTTCCGGAACTCCCATTCCTGCACCGTACATTGCATCGTACAAAATTTTTATTCCGGTGGATTTGATGAGTGGAAATTCAATTTTTGTTTTTAAATCTTCAACATACATTTTTGTATAATCTACAAATTGTATTTTTTTATTTTTTAGCAGTTCATCAAATGGTTGAAGTTTGAGCGGAAGTGTGGTTACATTTTGCAATGGTGTAAGTTGTTTTTCTACTTCGGCTATCATTTCCGGATGTGCTGGTCCGCCAAAATCTCCTTTAATTTTAAATCCGTTATATTTTGCGGGATTGTGGCTTGCGGTGATGACGATTCCGCCGGCTGCTTTTTTCTTTACAACGCCTAATGAAACCATTGGTGTGCTGGAAATTTTATCGGCGAGCAAGACTTTGATTCCTGCGCTTCCCAATACTTGTGCAACACAATGGGCAAATTCTTTGGACATGAATCGTGCATCGTATCCGATGACGATGCCGTTTTTTATTTTTGGATGTTTTTTGAAATAGCGTGCTGTGGCAAGTGCTACTTTTTCAAGATTGGTGAATGTGAAATCGTCAGCGATAACTCCTCGCCAACCGTCTGTTCCGAATTTTATGTGTGTGGGCATAGATTATATGTTTATAATAATTATTTTTGTTGTTTTTATATTTTTATTCCTGGATTCCTGCTTTCGCAGGAATGACATTTTAGATATTAAACCCACCCAAACCAGCAAACTGAGCATTGGTATCTAACTCTTCTTCAATTCTTAATAATTGATTGTATTTAGCAATACGGTCTGTGCGGCTTGAGGAACCGGTTTTAATTTGTCCGGCATTGGTAGCAACGGCAATATCAGCAATGGTGGTATCTTCCGTTTCTCCGGAGCGGTGGCTGATAATTGCGGTGTAGTGTGCTCGCTTTGCCATTTCTATTGCGTTGAGTGTTTCGGTGAGTGTTCCGATTTGGTTGACTTTTACTAAAATGGAATTTGCAACGCCTTGTTCAATTCCTTTATTGAGAAATTCCGTGTTGGTTACAAATAAATCATCACCCACTAATTGAATTTTTTTACCAAGTGTATCTGTTAAAAGTTTCCATCCGTTCCAATCGTTTTCTGCCATGCCATCTTCTATGGAAATGATAGGATAATTGTCTGCCCATTTTTTCCAGTACGCAACCATTTGTTCTGCGGTGAATTTTTCTTGTGTGGATTTATAAAATAAATATTTTCCTTCTTGATACATTTCGCTTGTTGCAGGGTCTAACGCAATATAAATATCTTCACCGGGTTTGTAATTGGCTTTGGTGATTGCTTCCATTATTACTTCCAATGCTTCTTCGTTGGATTTTAAACTTGGTGCAAATCCGCCTTCATCTCCAACAGCGGTGTTGTAGCCCTTTTTGTGCAGTACGTTTTTGAGTGAGTGAAATACTTCGGTTCCCATTCGCAATGCTTCTGCAAAGGTTGGTGCGTTGGTTGGTACAATCATAAATTCTTGAAAGTCCACATTGTTATCAGCGTGCTTTCCTCCGTTGATGATGTTCATTAATGGTGTGGGGAGAATTTTTGCATTTGTTCCGCCAATGTAACGATAGAGTGGAACGTGTAAATATTGTGCTGCGGCTTTTGCAACGGCGAGTGAAACGGCGAGGATAGCGTTAGCTCCGAGTATGCTTTTGTTTGGTGTTCCGTCGAGTTCCAACATCATGGTATCTATTCCGACTTGGTCTTGTGTATCAAAGCCAACAAGTGCATCAGCGATGGTGGTATTGACGTTTTCTACGGCGTTGAGTACGCCTTTGCCTTTGTATCGCATTGTATCGTTATCGCGGAGTTCTACGGCTTCGTGTTCTCCAGTGGATGCACCGCTTGGTACGGCGGCTCTACCAATTGTTCCATCTTCTAATGTAACATCGACTTCTATGGTTGGATTTCCTCGTGAATCTAAAATTTCTCTTGCCCAAAGGTCGGTAATGATTGACATGGTGTTTTTTTCCTTATAATGATTGATGAGTTAAAGTTTTATCTGTTGCGAGTTTATTTAACAAAGATTACAAAAGTTTTTAAAACTTTTGTAATCTTATTTTTTACACACCCCTTAGCCTTCTCACATTCGCATCCCGCAAAAAATGCGGGACACAAAAAAACGTGCAAAGCCACCGCTGGAGAGGGAGTTTAGTGGGTTTATTTATTTACATTTTAGTTGTTAAAGATAATTTATTTTTTGGAGAAATACATTAGTATTTAGATTTGTCAAGTTTTTAAAACTTGACAAATCTTTTTTTGCATTGTTAAAAAAGTGTCCCGCCAAGGCGGGATGTAAATCTTCTCAAAATGGATTCCTGCTTTCGCAGGAATGACAGCAACTACAGATTTTTTTTGAAAAAAATCTGTTAAATTCTTGATTTTACTTTTTAATATCTTTATGAATTTTTTCTAATATTCTTTTCTATTTGCATAGACGTTCATCATCAAACCTATCATTATCATATATGAACACAGTGATGAACCGCCGTAACTGAGAAATGGTAAGGGAATTCCAACAACGGGTATTAAGCCGAGGGTCATTCCAATATTGACGAGCATGTGAAATGCAAAGAGGGAGGTATATCCAATAACAAGAATGCTTCCGAATTTATTTTTTACTATGGAAGCAAGTTTGATTCCGTGAAAGAGAAGTAACGCATACAGTATAATAACTACTACTGCACCAACAAAACCAAATTCTTCTCCAGGAACGCAAAAAATAAAATCTGTCCATTGTTTTGGAATAAAATTAAGTTGTGTTTGTGTTCCTTGTAGAAAGCCCTTTCCAAATAATCCGCCGGAACCAATGGCAACTTTTGCTTGGATAACATTATAACCGGCACCGAGTGGGTCGCTGTTGGGGTCTAAAAAAATTGCAATGCGTTTTTGTTGATGTGGTGGTAATTTTTCATAAATCACTTGAGCAAAAACTCCGGCAACACCGCTTGCTCCAAACACCATTGTTGCAAAAAATCTATTTTCACGAAAGAAATACAAAATGCCTGCACACACTGCTAATGCAATGAGGAATGGTGTTGTTCCGATAATTGCGGCGAGTGCAACAAGTGGTATAAGAATAATAGTAACAAGAAGAAATGAAGAAATTCCCGCCCAATACAAAACCGGAAGCAGCATTCCGATAAATGTGAGTGATGTTCCAAAATCTGGCTGCAACATGATGAGTGTGATGGGAAGTGCGGCAATACCGATGACTTTGAGTACTGTTTTGGTATCTGCAAGATTTGATTCGCTTTTGCTGAGGAGGGATGCAATGGCGAGAAGGGTGGTGATTTTTACAAATTCTGATGGTTGAATTCCCAAGCCACCAATGCCAAGCCAACTTTTTGAACCGTAGACTATTTTTCCGGCAGCGAGTACGGCGAGCAAAAGACCTAAGGAAAGAAAATATAATAATAGTGAAGAACGTTGAAGCCATTTCAATGGAAGAAGACGTGCACCAAATAATAAAATGAGTCCGCAAAAAGCCCAATAAATTTGTTTGTAAAAATTACTGTTTCCTATAGAATCGTACGTTGCACTGTAAATTGAAACAAGTCCGATACATAATAATGCAATGCACAGAAAAAAAATCTTATAATCAAAACTTTCTTTTGAAAAATTTGTCATTTTACTATTGTTGAATCGTAATTAAATTTTCTTCTTTCTTTTTATTACGAATAATACTTCCATATAAATATTGTTCCATACATAAACCCGCAATTGGTGCGGCAACGGCTCCACCATAACCAGCATTTTCTACAATTACACAAATTGCTATTTGTGGATTATCAAATGGAGCAAAGCCCACAAACCACGAGTGGTCTTTTCCGTGTGGATTTTGTGCTGTTCCGGTTTTTCCAGCGACTTCAATGCCGGGAATTTTTGCTCCTCCACCAGTTCCTTTTTCCATCACAACTTGTCTCATACCTTCACGTACGAGGTTCCAAGTTTTTTCTGAAATGGTAATATGGCGTTGTTTGTAGGAAAGTGTATCAAAAGTATTTTTGGATTTATTATAAATTTTTTCTACGACGTGTGGTTGGTGATAATTTCCTTTGTTGGCTAACATTGCTGTATAATTTGCCATTTGCAGTGGTGTTACGCTGACTTCACCTTGCCCGATTCCTAAACTGACTAAATATCCTTGTGTCCATTTTCCAACGCCGTACGTTTTATCAAAAAATTTTGTTGAAGGAATCAGTCCGGGGTTTTCTTCTAAAATATCAATATTGGAAAGTTCTCCGAAACCAAATTGTTTGCACATTTCACTCCATTTATCTAAACCAACTTTTAACATGAGTTGATAAAAATACACGTTGCATGATTGTTCTATGGCTTTTATTAAACTTGTTTTTCCGTGAACATGTAAATCTTTAAAAATTTTATTTCCGAAACGAAATGCACCGGTGCATTGCACAGACCAATGTTCATCAATGATATGATTTTCTAATGCTGCAATGGCTAACAGCATTTTAAATGTGGAGCCGGGTGGGTAAATTGCCATTGTTGCTCTATTATAAAGTGGTTTTCCTTCATCATTATTAAGAGCATTCCACACTTCAGGCGGAGTGATGCCGCTAAAATTTGAAAGGTCATAATCTGGTTTACTGACGAATGCAATAACGCCGCCGGTTTTTGTATCAAGAGCAACAACGGCACCGGATTTATTGGTGAGTAACGATTCTGCGAGTGCTTGTACTTTTGCATCTAATGAAAGATGAAGTTCTAATCCATCTTTTGGAAGGACATCATTTTTTTTCTCATTAAAAGGTCCGATGGTTTGACCTTTAGCATTTTGTGCGATGAGTTCATATCCCTTTTCTCCGCGAAGTTGTTTTTCATATTTTGCTTCCAGTCCGGCACTTCCAACAATATCTCCTTGTTGATAATAGTTTCCTAATTTTCCTAATTGCCATTCAGCAATTTCTTTTGCGTATCCAAAAAGATGTGAAGCACGTACGGTGTTTGTGTAATATCGTTTGGATTCGTTTTCTACTTCAATTCCTGATAATTGTGTTTTGTATTCTTCTAATTTTGAAAGTGTAGAAAAATCTACATCGCGTTTTAATCGCATTGCTGAAAATTGTGAATATTGTTTTGCTTTTTTTATTTTTTCGCGAATGGTTTCTATAGGTATTTCTATAATAGAAGAGAGTAATGGCAAACTTGTTGTATCGAAATCTACTGGGGTGAGCGTGACGGAGTAAGAGGGATGGTTATCAACAAGTAAAATTCCGTTTCTATCATAGATATATCCGCGCATTGGCGTTTTGGTAACTTTGCGGATACTGTTTTCTTCGGATTTTTTTCCTAATTCTTCACTGTAAATATATTGGAGTTGATATAAACGTCCGATAAGAATGAGGATTCCTATCCAAAGAATAATGGAGAGAATGTTTTTTCGTTGAAATGAACCGAATGGCTGGGTGTTCATACTCTTATAACCTTATAATTTGTCATGTCTGCCCCGCTTTAGCGGGATTATCGAACATCCAGAAAATGGATTCCCGCTAAAAACGTGCGGGAATGACAAAGTATTTTCTTACAACAATTTTCTATGGAAAAATAACATTGGGAATACAGCAATTAACACTGTATAGAGTGCAGAAAATAATCCAAAATAAAAAATGGCAGAAAGAATTGTTACATCACTTCCTTGTACAAAAATAACGAAATAAATAATGTTGTGAACAAAAGAAATTATTCCGGTGATGATAAGGAATTGATACCGTCCAACGGTGATATCAATTTTGTTTTCATTAAAAAAATATCCTGCACAAAATGCTGCAAGTGTTTTTGTAAGAGCGGTGAGCCCGAGAAAATGACTGCTCAATAAATCTATCACAAGACCAATACAAAATCCAAAAATGATTGCGGGGATTTGTCCTTTTTGAAGTGCAATATACACAAGCCAAATCAAAAGAATATCGGGAACAATTGTTCCTATAGAAAGAAAAGGAATAATTGTTGTTTGTAATGCAATAAAAAGAATGCTGATAATTGTGTAACGAAAATAGTATAGCATCAGTTATAATTATCCCCGCCGTAATAAACGGCGAGGGGTTTTTTTGTAAAAAAATTATTGTTGGTTTTCTTTTTTTCGTGAAGCATTAATACCTTTGACAATAAGAAATAATACAAAGGCAATAAGTGTGAATGAAATTACAGAAGAAATAAATTTTCCTAATAACATTCCATTAGGTGCCCATGTTTCTATTGTTTTAGCACCGGAGGCATCTAGTAAAGGTTTAAGAATGATAGGAGTGATGATATCTTCTATAAGAGAATTTACTATTTTCCCAAATGCGCCGGCAATAATAACTCCGATTGCTAAATCAATAACGTTGCCTTTCATGGCAAACTCTTTAAATTCTGATAATATTTTTTTCATAGTCGTAAATTATAAAAGTGTATAACTTAATCCTAATGATAAGGATTCTTTAATTTGTGTTCGTGGTGAAGATGCTCGTTCATTGATGAGTTGGATGTTAAGATTAACGACGATGTATTTGCTCACTTTTGCTGCAAAAGTATTATCGCTGCGAACGATGACTTCATCGAGTTTGCTGAATGCATCGAAAAGCTCTAATTTTGATGTGAATAAAATATTATCATCTAACTTCAATTCCAAATTTGTTACGGATTCTATACCACCTTCAACTTTTGTTTTTTCTACTTTGAGTGTTGCTGGGTCATCTGCGTAGGAAGTAAATTGTGAGGTAATAATTTCGCGAACGCCAAGTCCGAGGCGTGTTTTTAATTCTGCAAATGGTTGATACCCAAGCCCGGCACTTTGCGTTAAATAGGCAGGGTCAAAAAATTGTGACACTTCTTTTGTTGGTGTTGCGGAATAATCATATCCTTTTGCAAATTGAGTTTTTAATGTTGCTGCGACGTACGGATTAATGTATGTTCCCATTTTGTAGATAAAAACGCTTTCCAAATCAATTTTATCTTCTGTTTTGCGAATTTCTTGATTTCCGATTTTTGTTTGTCCGAAAGCAAACTTATAATTATTTGTCCATAATGTTTTTTCGTGTTCCTGTTCGGATTTTCCATCAATGCTGACTGTCCACGCTAAAGAATTTTCTCCGCCTTGTGTCCAATCTTTGTACGCAACTTGCGATAAGTTGAGTCCGCTGACGATGGTATGTTTCCATGGTGATTTTGTTGTGTCGGTTTGTGCAAAACTTATAGTGTTTTGTAGTAAGTAACACACAAGTAGTGTTGCTATTTTTTTCATAAGGATTCCTTATATAATTAATGATTGTTAGTTATTTTTCTGTTCTTTACTTATTCCTGATATAATTTCGCAAAAATCTTTATCTCTTTCATCCCAATCTTTTTTACTATCAAATCTGGAATAATATGCTGAAAAAAATAATTCATTATTTGTATTGCGTATAAAGTACGGTGGAAAATCTCCCACGGAGGGAATAACAATAATTTTGCTCGTAAAATCATTTATTGTTTGTAAAGCAATATATCTATTTTTATAAACTGCTTTTAATACAAATGTATTTTTATCAGTAACAGTTAGTATTTCAGTTAATTTTATTTTTTCACCGTGTTTGAGAATATAATTTTTTAGCAATGTAAAATTTTCTACTGTAACACAGGTGTTGTGTGATGTATTTTCTATACGCATCTTTTCATTACTTTTACAATGTGGTGAAATTATTAAAAAGATAATCAATAATAAAATTGTATTTAGTGTTTTCATCGTTTACACTTTCAACATACCACGAAATCCTCTGGCAGCATAGTAGGATTCTGCTCCGTTGTGATAAACAAAAACGGTGTTGTAACGTCGGTCGCAAAAAAGTGCACCGCCGAGTTTTCTAATTTCGGGAGATGTTTGTATCCAACTGGATGTTTTTGTATCAAACTCTCCAAATTTTTGTAGTTCTCGATAGTGTTCTTCGGTTAAGAGTTCTATGCCCATGTTTGCTGCCATATCAATTGCACTGTTTTTTGGTTTGTGTTCTTTTCGTGCATTGAGTGCTTCATGGTCATAGCATAAACTTCGGCGTTCTTTGGGACTTTCTTCGGAACAATCGTAAAAAATATATTCGCCGGATTTTTTATCATAGCTGACAACATCTGGTGCTCCGCCGGTTTGTTCCATTTCGTTGAGTGACCAGAGTTTTTCGGGATTGGTTTCTAATTTTTCTTGGATTTTTTTCCATTCAAGATTTTTATGGCGGTTCATGTTTTTTTCAAAACGGGCTTTGAGTGTTTTGAAAAGTTCTTCTTGTTGTTTGGGTGTGAGTTGTTTTTTGGTTTTCATTGTGATTATTTCTTTTTTTCAAAAAATATTTTTGTGATGTTACGTTTCATAAATTTTTTACTAAAACTTTTTCCTTCTAGAAAATTTGCAAATAATTCTTCTGCGTCTTTTAAAGTCAATACTTCATTTAATTGAAGATTAATTGGACCAACTTTGCAATGAATTTGTGTCCAAGCAACATTTTTTTTATTAACCTTCTTACCTAAAACATAATGCTTGAAAGTATTTTTATTGTAATGTCTAAGTTCTACTGTTAATTTTGTTTTATTTCCGGCACATTGAATATATGAATTAGTTGTTGTATCTGTGAGTATTGCAAATGAAATTGTTTTACCATTCAGTTTATTCAAATTACTTTCGATGGTTTTCAATTCAACGGGATTGAATTCAATTGGTTCTTTTATATTGTCAAGAGTTAGCGTCATAACTATGTTGTCTCTTATGGATTACTTCAGTCTTTCAAGCACACCTTTTCTTTTCACAATGTTTTTGTAATCCCATTGAATTGTTTTTGCTTTTTCTAACCAGCGAGTTACATCTTCTTTATTAATTTGCTTTGCTGAGGTATAACGAATTTCTGCTGCTTTAAAACTTCCTTCTTTTTGTAAAATTTCTTCATCAAAAGATTGTCCGCTCCAAAATAATAAGCGGATGCAGTTTTTTAGTTTGCTGTATCCTACAATGGGATTTCCATCTAAAAACCAAACAGGGTGGGCATGCCAAATTTTGTTTTCTGCTTCGGGTACGCATAAACAAATATGCTTTGCAAGTGTGTTGCAGATTTTTTTCTCTTCGTCTGTTTGTGAATTGTTATAGGTTTTAATTTCTGGGTTCATTGTAAAATATTATTTTTTATGTATCAATTTCACAAACTCTTTTATAAAATCCTTCTCACTATTTTTTAACTACCACAAGCAATAAAATATGTTGGTAATCCATTAATTATTTTAGGATTTTCATCTGTACCTTCAAAAAATACATGGTCTCCAAGTTCTTTGTTTGCTTGTTGATTATGGGCTTTCATTAAAAATTCTAATGCTGTAAAATTTTTACCGTTATCGGCTTTGAGTGTAGCAAGAATTTCAACTTGGTGTTCTTTATCATTAGGTGTTTCTTCAAAGATATTTTTGTCATCATTAATGAGAGTTTCATTTTCTAATAAATCAGATGGGCTTGTTATCCAAGCTGTATATTGAATTTGTAATTCAGCAACGGGAAATGCAATTTCGCCAGGAATCCAATTACTATCATTTTCATAAATATCTTTTTGATATTTTATGACTTCTTGGTTAAATTTTTCTTTACTGGAATAGTATTCTGTTGTAAAACTCCAAGCAATGTTGTTTAGTGTCATAATTATTCTCCATTAATATTTTTTTTATGAATCGCACTCACAAACTCTTTTATAAAATCCTTTTCACCATTTTTTTCTAACACATTTCCGGTAACAATAAATTTTGCACCGGCTTCTACTTTTTTGCGGGCAATTTCGGGAGAAGTAATTCCGCCGCCAACAATGAGCGGGAGAGAGGTGTGTTGAGAAATTGCGTGGATGATTTCTTCGGGAACAGAATTTTCTGCACCACTGCCGGCTTCCAAATACAGCATTTTAAAACCAAGATATTCCGCTGCTAAGGAGTGTGCAACAGCAATATCCGGTTTGTGACGGGGAAGTGGTTTAGTGTTGCTCATAAATTCCGCAGAGGTTGTTTTTCCGGATTCTATTAACAGATATGCTGTGGGAATTGTTTCCAATCCGATTTTTTTTATCATTGGTGCAGCAACAACATGACTGCCAATTAAATATTCAGGATTGCGTCCGCTGATAAGAGAAAGAAATAATATTGCATCGGCTTCGTTGGAAACTTGCTGCACATTTCCCGGAAATATAATGACGGGAACATTGGTATTATTTTTTATGGTGCGGATGCAGTGATGAAATGAATTATCCATTATTAAACTTCCGCCAACAAGAAATCCATCCACGCCGGCATCTGTTGCATGGCGGATAAATTCCGGAAGTTTTTTTTCATCGGTTTTGTCCGGGTCTATAAGGATAAGATAACCGGCTCCGAATTGCTCGGATTTTTTTATGAGTGTTGTGTAGGTGGAATTCATGGTAGTGAGATTAAATTTTTTTCATAAAAAATATAATTGTTGAATTTATTACTTAATTATTTATATAGATAGTGTCAACGTTATCTAAATATCTTTCGTCTGACATTCCTGTTCGATTAAAAAAAATAACGCTGCCTTTTTTTATTTCAGGATAAATTCTAATTTCGCAGTAATGCCCTCCACCTCCGCCTGCGTGTGCATAATATGTAATTCCATTGAGTTTTCCCGAAAACCAACTTAAACACATTCCCGTATCAGCACCATGATTATTTTTATTTTCTTGAAATAACATTGTTTTATATTTTTCAGAAATGAGAATACTTTTATCGTTCAATAATTCTTGAACGTATTTCACAAAGGCAGTTGGTTTGCCAATTAATCCACCGTACGATGTTCCATTTACATAAAAATTTTTAAATGAACGCCATTGTTCTTCAGTTGCTCCCATAAATTTAGATTTGTCAATAAATAATCCTAAAAAGAAATTGCTGAAGGACCATTTTTTATGATAACCCTTTGCATGATTATCTTTATTAGGAATTAAAAAAGCCAAATCATTTTGGCTCACTGTAAGTTTTTGAATGATATTTTCATTGATATACTCTTCATAGATTTTATCCGTTACTTTTTCAATGAGTTGTCCCAAAATAACATAACCCAAATTTGAATAAGCAAATTTTTCATTAGGTGTAGATTTTGTTTTTTTATTTTTATTAAAAATTGTATGAAAGAATAAATTTCTATCAAATGTTGGATGTTCATTTTCTAAATGTATCCAAGAAAGAGGTATTGGATTTGGTATTCCTGCTGTATGGTTTAAAATGTGTTTCACAGTTATTTCAGTTGGATATGGAAAATCAGGCAGATAAGTAATGATGGCTTTTTCAATATCTATTTTTCCTTTTTCTACCAATTGTAAAATTGCAAGTGCAGTAAATGTTTTAGTTACTGAAAAGGCAGGGTACGTTGTATTGACATCAACGGTTTTCTTTTTGGCAATATCACTAAATCCTTTTTGAAATGAATCTATAATGTTGTGTTGGTCAAATATGTAATATTGAATAGATGGAGTTTTTTTATTTTCAATTTCCTGTAATAGTTCAGTTTTTGTCATTTGTGTAGATGGAGTTTATGGTAGTGAGATTGTTTTGATATCGTCATGTCCGTCCCGACTCGTCGGGATTATCGGACATCCAGAAAATGGATTCCCGCTAAAACCTGTCCTGACGACAGGTCAGGAACATGCGGGAATGACAATGTATTGAAAATTCCTCTCCTTTAAGAGAGGAAAAATTATCCCATCATTTCTTTTATAGTAGTATGCACTTGTTGTAACGTATCATCTAATTTTTCAACATCTTTTCCGCCGGCAGTGGCAAGATGTGGTTTTCCGCCGCCACCACCGCCAACAAGTTTTGCTACTGCACCAACAATTTTTCCGGCTTGTAAATTTTTTGTTTTAATAAGGTCATCACTCACTACACACACCAACGCAACTTTGCCATCTATTATAGAAGCAAGAACCCCAACGCCACTTCCAATTTTTGAACGCAATGTATCTCCGAGAGATTTTAAAGTTTCGTTATCCGCTGCATCAATTTTTTTTGCAATGATTTTAAATCCATTCATGATTTCTGCATATTGAATAAAATCCTCCAACACGGAAGATGCAGAAACTAATTGTGTTTTGGTAAATTCTTTTTCAAAGAACTTTTTTTCTTCAGCAATGGTGAGAATAAATTTTTCTAATTGTTGAAAAAGTGCAAACTGCTCACCAAATTTTTCTTGCAAATCTTTTGTGCTGATGGATGTTGGAATTTCCGGAATTTGTTCTAATTCTCGAAGTTCAACATCAAGTCCAGTCGTATCTTTTTTTGCAAGTGGAGAAGTGCTTGGTAATTGTTTTTGAATATTCTGAATTTCATCAATCAAATGATACGCATACTCTACACGTTCGCGATAAGTTTTATTTTGCAGTTCAAGATATTCTACAGCGTAGTTGTGCGTTAATGCTTCTATGCGACGCACTCCGCTGGCACTGCTTCCTTCCGAACGAATTTTGAAAAATCCGATTTCGCTCGTGTTTTTTACGTGAGTTCCGCCGCAAAATTCCTTACTATATTCTCCAAACTGAACCACATTGACTTTTTCACCATACTTATCTCCAAAAAACATCAACGCACCCATTTTTTTTGCTTCATCAAATGGAATGTTGCGGTGATGTTGCAAAGCGATGTGTTCCGAAATTTTTTCATTCACAATATTTTCTATTTCTAAAAATTCTTGTTCACCAACTTTTGTG
>CALETH010000112.1 GCA_937920105.1 uncultured Bacteroidota bacterium | reverse complement strand
TTTTTTTATTGAATTTCCACGATAGATGTTTAAGTAACATATTAAAGCATAAATATATCATTGCTACTATATATGCATAATTCTTAAGAAACTTTTCAACAAAATATAACCTATTTCTTGTAGCATAATATAATGGTAGTAAAACATTTTCTTTTTTTGTTGTGGTATTTATTTTATGATAAATTATGCTTTCACTTACATAAACAATTCTATAATTATGTTGTAATACTCTATAACAATAATCCGTATCTTCAACATATAAAAAATAGTTTTCATCCCACAATCCAACTTTTTCTATAACTTCTTTTTTTATCAGCATACAACATCCGGAAGCAAACGTTATATCATAAAAAGATTGCTTTTTTTCTTTTTGATATAAATAACCACCTACTCGCAATATGCTTAAATATCCTCCTGCCATCCATATTTTTTGGGGATGTGAATAATAATAAATTTTCGGAGTTACAATTCCTACATTTTTTTCTTGTTCAGCAATAGTAACAAGTGGTGTAAGAAATTTTTCAGAAACTACTGTATCATTATTTAATAAAAGCATGTACGGAAAATTCTGTTGTAACGCATACCTAATCCCAAGATTATTCGCACCCGAAAATCCAAGATTTTGTTCTGAGGCTATAAGGTGAATATTCTCACCATATTTTTTTTTTAGTATTTCGACATCATTTCCTTTTGAAGCATTATCAATAACAATAATCTTATAATGAGAATACTCTACCTTTTGTAAGGAAGTAATACATTCAATTGTATCTTCTACACCATTATAATTTATCAAAATAATTGCCACTGTTGGATATGACATAGGATTAATAGGCATGCAACATTACTGGTCCACCATGTATTCCATCAATACCTTTTGTAATAATTTTATATTCCGGATTATTTTTTCTTAAAAAAGAAGAAATATTATCAGCATCATCTTTATTATGGTAAGTGGTGATGGCAATTTTAGGTTTATAGTGTTGTATGGTATGTATTGCTCCTTCAAGCATTTTCATTTCATTTCCCTCTAAATCCGCTTTAATATACGTTATGGGAATATTTTTGAAAAAAAATAAATTATCTATTGTTTCTGTTTTTACCATTATTGCTGTATCATCATTTTCTACTAATGATGATGAAAGATTAGATTGTGATAATTTTCCAGTTCCTATTCTATTCGAAAGAGCAACATCAATGATTTCAATATTATTATGTTTGCTGAATGTACGATGTAATCCTTCTATAAAACGAGGTAATGGTTCAATACTATATATTTTTTTACATTTTTGTGCTACAAGTAAACTAAAAAGACCTTCTGCTGCACCACAATCTACCACAATATCAGAAGATGTTACTGCTGTTTCCGGTATTTGATAATAGTGCCATTCAATAGATTGAAATTGTTCAGGCACAATTTGATATAAAAAATTTAATGGTATTTCAAGAGGAAAATATAAAGGATGAAAGATATTTTTAAAATATACTTTCCGAAAAGTTTCTTCGCTTTCTATCTTTTCTATGTACAATTTAGCACGTTTTCCAATTGATGAAGTACCTATTTCCCTCATTAATCGAAAAAAATTTGTGTTATGCTTATTTCCTGTAAACCAATATTTTAGAATATTTAAACGACGATGCATAAATACTTCAATTTACCTTTACTATAATTTTACATGTGATAACAATAAGAAATAGTATGATAACATAATGAAATAATGTTAAAATATTTGTGAAAAAAGACATTACCATAAAAAAAACAAAAAAACTATACAACATGATGGGAAGAATTTTTGCTTTAGCAATTAACCAATATCGTACTGTTCCAATAATTAATCCTAATGAAAAAGG
>CALETH010000111.1 GCA_937920105.1 uncultured Bacteroidota bacterium | reverse complement strand
AAAATAATTCCCCTCTGAAGTGTTGCACGTTTTTTGTGTTCTGCATTTTTTTTGCGGAATGCGAAGGAGAGAGGGGTTAGGGGTGTGTCTAAAAATTGAAAAATAAAAATCCAAAACTAAAAAATCTTTAGATAATCTGTGGCAAATAATCCAATGAAAAAATACATTTTATTTTTCTTTTTATTCTCATACCAACTCTTTGCACAAGAAGTAACCGTGCAAGCAACAGCAGATTCTACCAATATCAAAATTGGAGAATGGCTGCTAATAGTATTGGAAGCAAAACATCCGTCAAATGTAGCACTTCAGTGGCAAGCATTAAAAGATACACTTGGTCCATTTGAAATAGTTCGTCAAGATACAGCATTTCAACGCAAAGAAGAAAATGGAATTGTTACCGAAAGCAAAAATATTATCATCTCAAAATTTGAAGGCGGAACATTTTCCATTCCACCAATAACCGTACAATACAAAAAAGCAAACGATACAACACAATACACCGCACAAACAAATCCCATACCAATAGAAGTAACCACCGTTGCTGTTGATACCACGTCATCATTTAAAGATATCAAACCACCGCTTTCCGTTCCCATGAGTTGGAAAGAAATTTTATTATATGTGGGTATCGTATTGGCAATCGCACTATTGGGATATGGAATTTTCTACTATTATAAAAAGAGAAAGAAAAAAGTAGAAAACATTGTTGAAGAAAAAGAAGAAGAACAAATTCCAGCAGAAATACTTGCACTCCAAAAATTGCAAGAATTAGAAACACAAAAATTATGGCAAAAAGGAGAAATAAAACTTTTCTATTCCAAAACAACAGAAATAATTCGCGAATATTTTGAAAAACGATACAGTATCATGGCGTTGGAACTTACCAGTGGAGAAGTGTTACAGCAACTCAAGAAATTTTTGCTATCGAAAGAAATGTCAAAAGAAATAATGCAAGAGATAGAAAATCTTTTCACAATTTCGGATTTAGTAAAATTTGCAAAATATACACCTGTATTATCTGAAAATGAAAAAATAATCCCACAAGCAAAAAATATTGTAGAACAAACAAAACCTGTTATTGTAGAAAAACCAATAGAAAAACCAATGGCAGAAAGACCGGTGGAGGCACAAAGCAATGTTCAATAATATCACCTTTGCAAATCCCGGATTGTTGTTTTTACTCGCACTTATTCCCGCCTTAATAGTGTGGTATTATTTTCGCAACAAAAAACAGGAAAGTGATGTACAATATTCTTCCCTGCAGCCATTTGCAGAAATTCGTTCTACAAGCAAAGAACGCATGCGGCATCTTCCGTTTGCTTTGCGAATGTGTGCATTAGCATTCATGTTTATCGCACTCGCACGTCCGCAAACAACATCCAAAGGAGAAAATGTGTACTCCGAAGGAATTGATATTGTGTTAGCATTAGATATTTCCGGAAGTATGTTGGCAGAAGATTTTAAACCCAATAGAATAGAAGCATCAAAAAATGTTGCAGAAGAATTTATCAGTGGAAGAGTAAATGATAGAATTGGTTTAGTGATTTTTTCTGGAGAAAGTTTTACGCAATGCCCGCTTACTGTTGATTACGGCGTACTCAAAACTCTTATCAAAAAATTAAAAAGCGGAATGATAGAAGATGGAACCGCAATTGGTTTGGGACTTGCTAATGCTGTAAGTAGATTAAAAGATAGCAAAGCAAAAAGTAAAGTGATTATTTTATTGACTGATGGAGTAAATAATCGTGGAGAAATAGACCCGGTAACAGCAGCACAAATTGCACAATCGTACGGAATACGAGTATATACCGTTGGTGTTGGAACAATTGGAGAAGCACCATATCCCATTCAAACACCATTCGGAACGCGTTACCAAATGGTGCCAGTGGATTTAGATGAAAAAGCACTTTCGCAAATTGCGGAAATGACTGATGGAAAATATTTTCGTGCAACGGATAACAAAAAACTCAAAAGCATTTATCAAGAAATTGATAAATTAGAAAAAACAAAAATAGAAGTTCGTTCATAC
>CALETH010000110.1 GCA_937920105.1 uncultured Bacteroidota bacterium | reverse complement strand
CTGTACGAAGATTTGAATAATTATAAATAGTTTGTGTGTGAGATTGACATAAAAAAAATATTACAAAAAATAAAAAAAGAAAGAATTTATTCATTATTATTTTAAATGGAACACTGACTGATTATAAAATCATAGTCCATGCTTAAATAGAAATGGAACACTCAAAAATAAACACATCGTCATTCCCGCATGTTTTTAGCGGGAATCTAAAAAATGGATTCCCACTTTCGTGGGAATGACAAAACTCTATATTTATATTGAAGAAGTAACTCAGTCAACTCACGCTCAAAATTTACTAAAAACTACCTTATAAAAGAAAAAAGTCCTGCAAAATTTTACAGGACCTTTTCGTATCATTTTTTGTACCAATGGTCGGACTCGAACCGACACTCCTTTAGGGGGAACTGGATTTTGAGTCCAGCGCGTCTACCAATTCCGCCACATTGGCAACAAGATTTATCAATGTAAAAAAATTTCTTACGCTTTGCAAGATATTTTATTACGAAACAGTATCAATAACTTTTTCTTTCGGTTTTAACCATAATGATAAACACACAGAGAGTATTAATATACCGGCAACAACACAGAGAGAAAGTTCAATTGGTATTTTGTAAATATCTACCAACATCATTTTTCCACCAACAAATATTAATATTGCAGAAAGTCCGTAATGTAAATAGTGAAAAAGATTCATAATGCCAGCAAGGGCAAAATATAAGGAACGCAAACCTAATATTGCAAAAACATTTGACGTAAAAACAATAAATGGGTCTCTCGTAATTGCTAAAATTGCGGGAATAGAATCAACAGCAAAAATAAGGTCTGTCGTTTCTATCACTATAAGAACAATAAACATTGGTGTTGCAACGGTTTTTGCATTTAATCGTACAAAAAATTTATCTCCATGATATTGGTCAGTAACATTAAAAATTTTCTTAAAAAATCTTACAACAGGATTTTTATCAGGTTCTAATTTTTTATCTTTTTGTAATGCCATTTTTATTCCGGTAAAAATTAATAATGCACCAAAAATATAAATTGTCCAGTGAAATTTTTCTATTAACTCCACACCAGCAAAAATAAAAATTGCCCTCATAATTAACGCACCAATAATTCCCCAAAATAATATTTTGTGTTGATATAATGATGGTACTTGGAAATATGAAAATACCATAAGAAATACAAAAATATTATCAACACTTAATGATTTTTCGATGAGATATCCTGTAAAAAATTGAAGTGCGGATTCTGTTCCTTTCCAATACCAAAGCCCTATATTAAAGAGTAATGCTAATCCAATCCATACTCCACTCCACACTAATGCTTCTTTCATACTGACAGTGTGAGATTTTTTGTGAAATACTCCTAAATCTAAAGCAAGCATACATACTATAAAGACGTTAAATAACGTCCACGTTAACATTGAAGTTTCCATAATTTATTTTTTTTTCCTTTGTATTAAAAATCAAAAATTTCACCAATAATTGATTTCTTCTTTTTATATTTATATGAATCTTTATAATTTTTTTCTTGATACATTACATCGTTATTGTTTGAATACTGCTTTTCGGAACGTTCAATTATTTTATCTAATTCTCCTCTATCTAACCAAATTCCTCTACATTGAGTGCAGTAATCGATTTCAATCCCTTGTCTATCAGTAATTTTTAATTCAACATTACATAGTGGGCATTTCATAATGATAACCTTTCTTTATTAACGTACATTAATATTTCCGTACACCATTGCTTCAAGTTTTTGAACTCGTTCTTCCATTGGCGGATGTGTGCTAAATAATTTCATTAACCCGCCACCTGTGAATGGATTTACAATAAACATGTGTGCTGTTGCTGGAGTTGCATGTTCCATCGGAATTTCTTCTGCACGTGCGTGAAGACGGCGCAACGCATTTGCTAATGAAAGTGGATTGCCACACATTTCCGCACCTGTTTTATCTGCTGCAAATTCTCGTGAACGTGAAATTGCCATTTGCACCATCATGGCAGCAATAGGTGCAACAATCATCATTACTAAACCAACAATAGGATTTTGTCCTTCATCATCAGAATTTCTTCCACCAAAAATCATCGCCCATTGTGCCATATTTGCTAACATACTAATCGCTCCGGCAAATGTTGCAGCAATTGTTCCTGTTAAAATATCTCTGTTTTTTATATGAGCAAGTTCGTGAGCAATAACTCCGCGTAATTCATCTTTTGAAAGCAGCCGCATAATACCTTCCGTTACAGCAACTGCTGAGTGTTTCGGATTTCTTCCTGTTGCAAATGCGTTTGGTTGAGAATCCGGAATAATATATAATTTTGGCATTGGTAAATTGGCTCTTTGTGTTAAGTCTCTCGTCATTTGAAATAATGCAGAGTTATCACTTTCAGAAATTTCAGTTGCTCGATACATTCGCAAAACAATTTTATCACTAAACCAATATGAAACAAAATTCATTACCACAGCTATTCCAAAAGCCATAACCATGCCGCTTTTTCCGCCAATAAATTGTCCAATAAATACCACCATAACGGTCAACACTGCCATTAAAAGGAACGTTTTCATCGTATTCATAAAAATTCTCCTAAAAGTTATTAATGATTTATAAAAAAAATGACCAACACCTTATTTTGAGATGTTGGTCAACACTTTATTTAGCCCTTACATTACTGTAATTGCTTTTTAACTTGTCTACCATATTTTGATTACAACAAGTATAACATATAAAAAGAAAAAAGTCAAGCCATTATTCTTTTTCTTGAAGTGTGAACACGATAATACGTTCTCCAGTTTTTGAACTAATATCAGAATGCATACTAATCACTTCGCGTTTGGTAATATCTTTAATGATGGTTTTTAATAATTCTTTTGCATTTTCAATAAGATTGCGGCGTACTTCTTTTAATAATTTTACTCCTTCAACATCTTTTGCTAATTGTAATTCAGCAGGTGTTAACACTCCTTCCAAACGAATAAGAATAATATTATGAAGAATAAATGTACGAGTTTGATGCGGACCGCGTCCCATATATTCTCGTTCAAACTTAATTATTGCTTCACTAATTTGTGCTTCTAACTGTCCAACAGATTGTGTTTTATTTTTCATCAAGATTTAAAAAAATTTGTAATAGACTATAAAAAATAGTGGTATCAAAATTCCCGCTGCAAGAAACCATTTTCCCCGCCCACTAATTCCCATTCTACCACGCAACATAAACATTCCTGTTATTGCCATTGCTATTAAACTGACTGCAAAAAGGTCAGCAATATATGTCCAAACACCTTTCATTGCATTGAAATGAAGTTGATTCATTTCATATAATACTTTTCGCGGTTGGGTGGATTCTTTTAAAACATTTCCGGTTGGAATATCTATAGAATATGTTTGATGTTCGTAAAATAATTGGAGTGTTAAGGAATCTGGTTGAAAAGAGTTTTTTGGTTTTTCTAATTGTAATTTTTTTATGATTTCCGCTTCTTGTTGTTCTATTCCAATACTAGTAATTGGTGGGATGGAAAATATTTCTTTGCTTTGTTTATAATTTGGATTCCATTCGTGAATATGATTGACTGCAATACCAGAAATTCCATAAATAAAAATAAGACCAATGATACTGTAACCAATATCACGATGGAGAATGGTATTCCATTTTCGCAAAAATCTTTTATCCATTACCGTATTTCTGCACCTTCACCTTTTAATTGTACCATAATTTTTTCACCGGTGATTTTGGTAGAATCAAATGGCGTTCCATATTCTTCGGCTTCTTCTTTTGCTATTTCAATTTGTTGTTCTTTTGATAATGTTTTTACAGAAATTGTTCCTTGGGCAATAACATTTTTTCCTTTTTCTGAAACCGGAAAAACAATTTCTCCATCAACAACTTTAAATTTCATGGTTTGATATTTCTCATCACCAGCAATAGAAATCCAACATCCACGTTTTTCGCAAACATTGGTAATCATTCCTTCTACTAAAACTTTTTTTCCTTTATATTTTTCCGGATTTGCTATAATTTCGGAAATTTTTGTTTTTTCTTTTACGGTAATTTGTTTTCCATATTTTTTGGATTTTTTTTCTCCAGCAAAAAGTGTTACTGAAAACAAAAGTGCGATGATAATTGTGTATTTCATAGTATTTCCTTAAAAATTAATGATTGAATAATTGGGTCTTTAGGTTTCAAATATTTTATTAAAAAAGATTCCCGCTTTCGCGGGAATGACATGGTAAATAAAATTTATACGTAACAAAAATATCTTTTATTGCTTATACATTTTCATAATATACGCAGCGATGGAATCTGCTTCTTTTGGTTTCAAACCTTGATTTGGCATTGGCGGAAATGCAGGGTCTACTTTTTGTGGATTGAGAATGAAAGAAACTAATTTTTGTTTATCATTTTCATACTTTGGTAAAACATCTTTATATAATGGTCCGATTTTCCCTGCTTCTTTTTTCGCAAAATTATGACATGCTGAACATTTTCCGACAAAAATATCTTCCCCAGTTAATACTGTTAAACTAACCCCCATACTTGCTAATAATTCTTCATGATGTTTTGTGTACTGTGCTGCTAAAAAGGATGATTGCTTTTGGGTTGATGTTGCAAATGATGTTTGTTCTTTTAAGACAAAGAAAAGAAGCATTACGCAGGTAAAATAAAATGCGTTACGCGTAGTTTTTAGTGAAAAATTTTTCGAAAGTGCATAGAAAAAATGTATAATAAGAAGTAATGCTATAAGAACAATAACAGCATAGAAATAAAAAGAATTTGAAACCGATAATGATGAAACTAATGCAACATCAAAAAATAAAAATAACGGTGCGATAAGTGTTGCAATAATTCCAAAAGACAATGAAAATTTTTTAACAAATCCGGAATATTCATCACTGATTTCTCTTTTTCCACCTTGCCATGCAAAGAAATAAAATAATATTGCGGCGGACGTTGTTACAAAAGCAAATGCTATAAATTCTACAAAACGGAGAATACCATGAAGTGAAAAAATGAGTGAAAGAAATGATGTTACGCTTTCCCATTGTTGCGGAGTATTCATCAATGTAACAGAAACAATCCACAAAAATAATGAAATGGTCAGTAGAGTAATTCCATACATTCCAGTGGTATCATTTGTGCGAACGGTGTGTTGTTCATATTCTTTTACATCTTCTATAGTAGAATCATTATTGGACTGTTTTTTTAGTGGTAATGAAGAAACAGCGTTTAACAGCCCACCAAGTTTTAATGTATAATAATAGGAATACAGCAATGCAGCACTAATGACAAAAAGAAAAAATGCAAATGTAAGAATACTGATACTAATAACTGATGTTTCTTGAAAAATTTGTGCATACGAAAATACTAATGAAAGAAATGGTACCACTCCAAAAAGAAACAGAACACCTTTTCCCACAATAAAAGTTTCCGCTAAATCCTTTGCAAATTGTAAATATTGTATGTTAGATTTCTTTTTTCCTTCTCTATTATAAAAGATAGAAAGCAATGAACTTCCCCATAAAATACTGATGTAGGGAAGGAAAATTATGGAGACAATATTTAATACCATGTGAAGAACAACTATTTGTTGTTCAGACTGAGGTAAGGCAAGATGTTTAAGAAAATCCATTGTAATTAACCTGTGAAAATAAAATTGAATATTATTGATTGAGTTTTAACGTACGTCATTCCCGCATGTTTCCTCAATAAAAACATTTGAGGACAAGTTTAGCGGGAATCTATTTTCTAGATGCCCGATAGAAACATTCGGGCATGACAAGCAATTATTTATTTGCAATTCCTGCTTTTTGTGATGTTTGTTTGTACCATTCATCAAAATCTTTTTGTTCCATAACATGAACTTTTGTGTACATCATAGAATGATTAAGTCCACAATATTCTGCACACGCAATATCATAACTTCCTATTTTATCAGAACGAAACCATAAATCATTTTTCTTATTATAGTACACATCTTTTTTTACACGAAATGCGGGAATAAAAAATGCGTGATTCACATCAACAGAATGTAAATCTGTTTTTATTGCTTTGTGTGCGGGAACAAATAATGTATCGGTTTTTAATCCGTTGGGATATTCAAAATCCCATTTCCACATTCTTGCGGTTACTTTGATTGGCATTGCATCAGAAGGTGCTTCTCGCATATCTCTATATCCCATCCAACCGAAATAAAACATGCTCATAAAAAGACACAGCGGAATAACTGTCCATAATACTTCTAATGTTAGATTACCATCAATATTTTTTGGTATAGGATTTCGTTTTCTATTATAACGAATAACAAAATAGACCATTGCAATGGTGATACCGACAAGTACAATGAGTGAAAGAACGACAACGTACAAAAATACGGCATCAACGTTATTGGAAAAATTGGAAGAAGATGTGAACATTAATAATTACCTTATAAATGAATAATCAAGAAATGTGAAAAAAATAAAAATAGCGAATGTTAACATTGCCACCCAAACAAATATTTTAAAAACTTTATCTTCAAATTTGAGGTGCATAAATATACTTAGTACTAATAATGATTTTACGGATGCAATCACTAATGCTAACACTATTGTCCAATTGCCAAGATTGATTCCTGCGGCACTCACAGTAATTCCTGTTAAAGCAAGAAGTCCGAGCCAAATAAAAAGATATTTCCCGTATTCAACAATGTGTTTGTGTTCGGTATGGTGTTCAGAGTGTTCTGTGTGTTGTTCAGAATTTGTCATATTATTTTTAATGGATAAGATAAAATAGTGGAAATAAGAAAATCCAAATCAAATCAACTAAGTGCCAATACAAACCGGCATTTTCTAATTTTACAAAATAATTACTATTAGTATGTCCAGTCCATAAATACACCACATTAAATACAAGAATAGTAACTCCAATAATTACATGCAGAGCGTGAAGTCCTGTCATCACATAATACAAACCAAAATATAAAATTTGACCTTCCGGTTTACTCAATAAATCAGGCGAGCCCGGATAAATTCCATGATGAATTTTTGCGCTCCATTCAAAATATTTATTCACCATAAATCCAAATGCAAAAAGAATTGTTATAATCACTAATGCAATGGCAAGTTTTTTATTTCCTTTTTGAATTGCTGTTATGGACATTGCCATGGTCATACTACTTGTTAATAAAATAATAGTATTCAATAATCCAATAGTTGTATTTAATTCTTGTGCTGCAAGATGAAAATCTTGTTGGTGTATAAATCTATACACCGCATACACAATAAACATTCCACCGAATAAAATTAATTCGGTAAAAAGAAATAACCACATTCCCATTCGGGAACCATAATCATCACGGTGAATTTGATGGGTAACTGAGCTCACTTTGTTTCCTTTCCTGCTAATTCGTAATGTGAATAATCATACGGGCCTGTTGTTACAGTTGGAATTTCATGAAAATTTTCCATTGGTGGTGGTGATGGAACTTTCCATTCTAAAGTAACTCCTCCCCATGGATTCATTGGTGCAACATCTTTTTTATTTCGCATTCCTTTTATAAGATTAGCGAACATGATAATCAATCCAAGAATAAGTATCCACGAACCAATGGTTGAAACCAAATGATATGTATGAAATTCAGGTAAATAATCATAATAACGACGCGGCATTCCTAAATATCCCATAATAAACATTGGAAAATATAATGTGTTAAAACCAATTGTTGTTATTGCCCACGCCCAATTTGCTATTTTTTTATTATACATTGTTCCAAACATTTTGGGAAACCAATAATGCATTGCTGCAAAAATTCCGAAACCAGTACTACCGAACATCACATAATGAAAATGTGCAACAATAAATGATGTATCTTGTAAATGAATATTAACAGAAAGCACACCAATCATCAAACCAGTAAATCCACCAATAGCAAATTGAAAAATAAATGAAAGTGCGTACAACAACGGCGGGTCTGCAGAAATAGAACCTTTATATAATGTTGAAACCCAGTTGAATACTTTAATAGCACTTGGAATAGAAACAAAAAATGTAAGGAAAGAAAATACAAACATTGCCGTATCACTCATCCCAACAGTAAACATGTGATGTGCCCATACTAATGAACCAAAAAATGCAATTGCAATACTAGAAAATGCAATAAAATTATAGCCGAAAATTGTGCGACGTGCAAACACAGGAATAATTTCCGAAACCATTCCCATTGCTGGTAAAATCATGATATATACAGCAGGATGAGAATAAATCCAAAAAAGATGTTGATACAAAATTGGGTCTCCACCAAGAGCAGGGTCAAAAATTCCCACACCGAACCAGCGTTCAATAGAAACAAGAAGAAGTGTAATACCAATAATCGGTGTTGCAAGAATTTGAATCCACGCAGTTGCATACAATGACCAAATAAATAATGGCATTTTAAACCAACTCATGCCCGGTGCACGCATGCGATGAATGGTGGTGATAAAATTTAATCCTGTAAGGATAGAAGAAAATCCGAGAATGAATGCAGCGGTAAGTGCGGGAATGACATTAGTTGTTGTACGAATGCTATAGGGAACATAAAACATCCAACCAGTATCAGCAGAACCGCCGGGAAGAAACATGGAAACTACAGCGATGAGTCCGCCAGCAATAAATAAATACCATGAAAATAAATTAAGTCGAGGAAAAATTACATCCTTCGCACCAATCATGATTGGTAACATAAAATTACCAAACACTGCAGGAAGTCCGGGAATGATAAAAAGAAATATCATGATGATTCCGTGCAATGTAAATAATTGATTATAGGTTTGTGGTTCCATAATGGTTTTTCCCGGAGCGATAAGTTCCAAACGGATGAGGAAACCAAAAATTACGGCTACGATAAAAAATGTCATCATGGAAAAAAGATACAAAATGCCAATACGTTTGTGGTCTACCGTTAATAACCACGACCCGATTCCCGTATATTTATTTGTTGATTGTTGAAAAAAATTTTTTTCTTCTGTTACTTTTGCTTGAGTATTCATAATATGAGTTTTGAGTTTTTATGTCATTCCTGCAAAAGCAGGAATCCAGTTTTATGCTTTTAAATTCTTCTAAAAATTTCCTATTTTTTACTTTTTTCTACTTCTGTATTCTGATTGACCTTTTTCGGCTTTACAATAAAAAATATTACAAATATTGTTACAAGTAATAAAATTACACCACCGGAAATTCGTGTAACATTTAATGTATACGTTTGACCTGCAGGGTCGTACGCATAACATAACTTTAACAATTTTGCAATTGTTGGTCCTGTTTTTCCTTCCGATGCCTCTGTAATCGCCATTTTCACATCAAATGGTAGATATTGTGTACCGTATAAATATCGTGCAACTTTTCCTTCGGGAGAAAGTATGGTTATTGCTCCAACATGGAGAAATTCTCCTTTATCACGTTTAAACATAAATCCGGCAGCGTTCGTAAATTTTCTGATACTTACACTATCCCCTGTTAAAAATTTCCAAGAGTTTTGTGGAATATCTTTTTTGAGTAATCCAAAATAACTTTTCTTTTTTGATGCGGCTAATTCTGGTTTTTCTGTTTCATCAAAACTTACCGTTACTATTTGATAATCTCTTCCTATTTCTAAATCTAAATGATTTACGATTGTGGTAATTTCATTGAGAATTGGTGTACAAATTCCCGGACAATCAAAATAGACAAATGCAACTATTGTTGGTTTGGTAATAACATCTTTTAACGAAACCAAATATCCTTGTTCATCATAAAATTCTGTTTCTAACGGAATTTGATTTCCGAGTTTTTCATCTATTCCAATTTCAAGTTTTTTTTCAGCATTATTAGCAAATAATAAACTTGAAAAAAAACTGAATGCGATAATAAAAATATATTTTGCTTTCATGATTTTATCTTCCCTTTTAAAATTATTTATCCCTTTTTCAACGAACCAACATACTTATATAATTTTTCCCAATCTCCCATACTTAAAGAATTTATTGTTGTTGCTTTAAAGCCCAATTGAACAGGATTTTCAGAAATCATTTTTACAAATTCATCAAAACTTTTTCCTTGCAACGTTGGTGAAGAAAGTGAAATCATCACTCTGTGCTTGTTTGCACTTACCATATCCAACAAAGAATTATTTTTTGATTCTTCTATTTCCGCCGCAACTTCATTTATTTTTGGTTGTGCATCTTGAACAACTTTTTGCATTGCAATTTTTACAGGAATTTTTGCAGCCGTTACACTTCCTTTAGAAAGTTGATATGTTTTTTCTAATTCCATTAATTCAGAGGTGCTATCAACGGGAAAATCAGTATTAAATGTACGAACATAATGAATGAGAGCAAAGCGGTCTTCGGCTGGTAAATAATTGTAGGATGCCATTCCATTTTTCACAATTCCTTCTTCTAATGTTTTATACATTTGAGAAATTTTTCTTCCATTTGTCCAACCATCTTTAGAATGAAAATTTCTTGGTTTGGGATTCATTGTTGCAGCAGAAGGTCCATCTCCCATACCATTATCTCCATGACAAGAAACACAATTTGCTTTGTATGATGCTTCTCCTTTTGCAATAAGTTCTTTTGTTGGAATAGAAACTTTCATCACATCAACTGGTGGAATATTTCTTGCTGGCGTCATAGGAATATCATTGACCATTGCTGTATCCAATGTTACAACTGGTTTTACAGAATTGCGTTCTACATAATTTAAATTTCTGATGTAGAGTATTCCTATTCCTACTCCGATTGTTAAAAAATATGGGTAGATGTATCCAAATAATCGTAGCGGATTTTTTAAGAGTTCTGAAAAATCCATTTCATCTTTAACATTATTTTCCATTGTGTATTTCCTTAAACATTTTTTAATCTTTTTAAGATTGCTTCGTTCCAATAAAATCGGAACTCGCAATGACATTATAATCTAAAATCAATACCACGTTGCAATTTTGGGTCTCCAATTGGAACAAGATTTTTTTTCTTTGCTTCATTAAAGAACACTAAAACAATTATTCCAAAAGAAATAATTGGAAAAACAAATTCCTGCCAACCAAGTGAAACTGTTTTGTAATGTGTCGGCATAATCAACCAATATAAATCAATAAAATGCGAAGCAGCTATCCACACGGACATTGTTTTTAATCGTTTGAGATTCATTTTGGATGAACGTGAAGAAAGTGCAAAAAATGGAATCCAAAATCTAACTAAAATAAGTAACACACCAACATATTCCCATCCACCTTTCCAACGAGCCATATACCAAAATGTTTCTTCGGGTATATTTGCATACCATATTAATAAGAATTGACAAAATGCAATGTATGCCCAAAAACAGGTGAAGGCAAAAAGAAATGCACCAAAACTATAATAATGGTCTGGTGTAATTTTGAAAGAAAAATATCCTCGCTCTCCAAGTGTAACAACAAAAAATGTAATTACTGCAAGTGATGTTAAAGCAGTTCCACTAAAATAATACACACCAAACATCGTAGAAAACCAATGTGGCTCCAAACTCATAATCCAATCAACAGAAAACATGGTAATAGAAATTGCAAAAAGCGGAATAAAAATTGTGGAAAGCTTTACATTCAACCGTGTATGTTTTTGGTCTTGCGTTTTGTCTTGTTTATAAGAATTGTAGGTAACAATAGAATAATAGACAAACCATACCAAAAGAACAGAAATAAAACGTCCTGTAAAAAATTTCATATTTAAGTAAGATGCTTTGCCTCTTAAAATTTCATCTGCCATAACCACATCATGATGAGTCCAATGAAATACATCATGAGCGTACGCAACGATTGGTAATGCAAGAACTGTTGCATACGGAAGTATCGCTCCTAAAAATTCCGTTACTCTTCTGAATGGTGTGCTCCACACTGCTCCAACAAAATATTCCAACGCAACAAAAAATATTGCACCAACAGCAACACTCATAAGAAATGTAAGTCCAATTAAATCATTAAATAACATTCTGGGACGGTCTCCAAAATATGAGAGTGCTGCTAAGGCAACTCCTATTGCAATACACGTCCACCCAATTGTTTGCCATTTTGCTGGAAGGGGTTGCTTTTGATATTCAAAACTTGTGTGTGTTTCGCTCATTGTGTAGTTAACTCCTGTTGAAAAATTACAACTTTGAATAGGATTAAATTGTAATATTCACTTTAAATTTAATATTATTATTTACCTAAGTGTCCAGACAGTGTCTGGACACTTTTATTTTGTAACAATACTTTCAACTTCTTGTATTAGTTGTTTTTTCTTTGGTAAGATTGTTGTGTATTTTGATGCGTACATTTTATTTTCAAATCCATCAAGAACGTATTCAGCAGTAATTTCATCTTTTTCAGTACAGAGAATAATTCCAATTGGTGAATTATCTTCTTCATCATTGACTTCAGTTTTATAATAATTGAGATAGGTATTCAGTTGACCACCATCTGTAATTTTTAATTTTGTTGTTTTCAATTCTATAAGAATATAGCATTGTAAGATTTTATTATAGAAAACCATGTCAACATAGTAAAGATCGGAAGAGCAC
>CALETH010000109.1 GCA_937920105.1 uncultured Bacteroidota bacterium | reverse complement strand
GCAGCATGTACAAAAGAAATTCTTCTATTCTGTGCTTTATTTTCAGCAGTATCATTAGGAGCGATTGGCTTTGTGCTGCCAAAACCTACCGGAAGAAGACGGTTGCAATCAATGCCATGTTTTACTAACCATTGTGCAACAGCAGTGGCTCTTTTTTCTGTCAATACTTGATTTATTTTTTCATTTCCATCACTATCAGTATGTCCCTCTATTCTTAGAAGAGAAATATAGGATTTAGATTCAAGGTATTCTTTTACTATGGTAAGACCTTCTTCACTTTCGGGCTTTAATTTATCACTTCCTGTTTCAAATAGTATTGGTGATAAAATTTTTAATTCATTATTTTCAATAGAGTATTTTTTTGTAATTGTTTGCGTAAAAATATTATTACAATTACATAATATTACAAAAATAAAAAGAGAAATATATTTTTTCATAAATTTGTTTATTTAAAGATTTTTACTTTTTATCGAGTCTGATACGTTTTAAGATGGATGCCTGCTTTCGCAGGCATGACATTGTTTTTTTATTTTTCAAATAATCAATTCATATAATCCGTATAATCCATTGTTGCTATTCCAAAACTTTTCTTGCAATAACCATTTTTTGCACTTCGGATGTTCCTTCACCAATAGTCATTAATTTTACATCACGATAAAATTTTTCTACCGGAAATTCTTTAATAAAACCATATCCACCATGAATTTGCACTGCTTCGTTGGCGGCTTTGCTGGCAATTTCGCTCGCGAAATATTTTGCTTGTGCTGCTGCAAGATTAATATCTTTTCCTTCTTGTTTTAAGAATGCTGCTTTGCGAGTCAACAATCGTGCGGCTTCTATTTCCATTGCCATATCTGCAAGTTTAAATTGTATTCCTTGAAACTCTGCTAATGTTTTTCCAAATTGCTGACGCTCTTTTGCATATTTTACACTTGCATCTAATGAACCTTGTGCAATTCCTACAGAAAGGGCTGCAATTCCGATACGTCCGCTATCTAATACTTGCAATGCTTGTTTAAATCCCTCTCCTTCTTTTCCAATAAGATTTTCTTCCGGAACTTGAATATTATCAAAAATTAAACTGGATGTATCACTTGCCCGCATTCCTAATTTATTTTCTTTTTTCCCTACGGAAAATCCTTTCATGGATTTTTCTACAATGAATGCAGAAATTCCATTTTTATTTTTAGATTTATCGGTTACGGCTAATATGATAAATATATCACCAACAGAACCGTGAGTAATAAAATTTTTATTTCCGTTTAATGTCCACGTTTTTCCATTTTTTACAGCGGTTGTTCGCATTCCGCCAGCATCACTTCCAGAAAATGCCTCTGTTAATCCCCAACCACCGATTTTTTTTCCTGAACATAAATCCGGAAGATATTTTTTCTTTTGGGATTCATTGGCAAACATGAAAATGTGACTTGCGGAAAGTCCGTTATGTGCACACAAGGAAAGTGCAACGGATGGGTCCACTTTTGCAATTTCTTCTATCATCACGGTAAATTCTAATGGAGAAAGTCCGGCACCGTTATATTCTTCGGGAAATGTTGCTCCAAGAAATCCGAGTTCTGCTAATTTTTTCATGATTGGAAATGGAAATTCTTGTGTTTCATCATATTTCATTACTACTGGGCGTAATTCTTTTTCTGCAAATTCTCGTGCGGTTTGTTGAACGAGTAACATATTTTCGGTGGGGTCAAGATTGAATCCTGAAGACATAGTTTTTCTTTCTATAAAATGGTTAAATAATTGCCACAGATTTCACAGATTGGCACAGATTGTATTTCTACAAAAAAATAACCTTTCAAAATATAACTTCTGAAAGGTTATTTTTCATTTCTCCTTACTGATTTTTCTTTGTTCTTATCATCCGAAAAATCTTTTCAGCACTAAGGTGATTCCTTTTGAAATTGCACCAATGTACGTTGCTACTTCCATTACTGGTGATTCTATTCTTTCTTGTACTCTGCGTTCAAAATCTACAATGTTATCGGTTACTGTTTTTATAGATTGTACGGAATTTCTCACTATGGTAATTTGGTCATCAACGTTTTCTGTGATGGTCCGAAGTTTAGAAGTGATAACTTCCATATTTTCCAAAACGGGAAGTGCTCTGGTGCTGAATTCTTTAATATTTTTTTCTGTCGTTTCTGCAAGTGTTTTCATTTTCATTAAAAAAACTACAAGATATAATGCAAGAAATGACAACGATAGTAATACAATAATTTGTACTACTAATAAAAAATTTTCCACATTGCGCTCCTTTCAAGAGAAGTTATGAGCGTTTATTGAGTTTTGATTTTACTTCTTCCGAAACTTTTTCTTTTGCTTCGGCAAGAATTTTTTCTGCATCCGCAAGTAATGAAGCGGCTTGTTTTTTTGCATCGGATATTAAATGTTCGGAACGTTTTTTTCCTTCATGAATAATATCTCCTGCTTTTTCTTTTGCTTTTTCAATGTATTCTTCGGCTTCATCAATAAGTTCTCCGGCTTTATTTTTAATATCAGCACGGAGTTCTTTTCCTGGTTTTGGTGCATACAAAAGTGCAATGATTGCACCTACTGCTCCACCAGTTAACACTCCAAGAAAAAAACTTTTTGCGGCACTTCTTTCTTCTTCGCGTCCCATAATTTTTTCCTTTCAATTAAAATTGTTTATCGATTTTTCTTTTTATGACGCATTTTTCTTAAGCGTTTTTTGCGTTTGTGTGTTGCCATTTTATGACGTTTTCTTTTTTTACCACTTGGCATAAAAATTTCCTTCTATATAAAGATGTTAATAAATTAATGAATGTTTATATTCCTTTTGTTTTTTTGAGATTTTCATTTACAGCGATTTTTACTTCTTTTGATACTTTAAAGAGTGGAACATAATGGTCCAACACAGGAACCTTTTCTCCTGTTCGTGGATTTCGTGCCATTCTTCCTTTTCGTTTTTTTACTTTGAAACTTCCAAAGCCGCGAATTTCTATATTTTTCCCTTCTCGCATTGCTCCAATAACGGTTTGAATAAACCCGTCAACAACGGCTTCGGTTTCTACTTTTGTTAAACCGGTTCCTGAGGCAATTGCATCTACTATATCTGCTTTGGTCATAATGTTTTTCCTTCTTGATTTCTATAACGATGGATTTTTTTTATTGTAAAAATGACCACCCTTGTATTCCCTCCTAATAGGAGGGAAATTTTAGGGTTTTACAATCATATATTGTACTAATGGCTCGTATAACATTTCTTGCTTTAATGAATTTATTCCACTTTTTGCTTCCCCGACAAACATATCTACCAATTTTTCTTTTTTTCGTTCTTTAATAAGTTTTGGTGTTCCAGAAATTCCTGCAAGGTTTGCAGTAATTGTAATTGCATCTTCATATGTTCCTAATGTATCTACCAAACCAACATTGTATGCTTGTTTTCCGGTATATACTCTTCCATCGGCTAATTGTTTTACTTTTTCTATTGGTAAATTTCTTTCTTGTGATACAACTTCTACAAACTGAGCGTACAAATCATTCACTACTTCTTGAAAATATTTTTTATCATCTTCGTTAAATGCTCTTAATGGTGAACCGGAATCTTTCAGTTTTCCGCTTTTAACGGTGGTTGAACTCACTCCAATTTTTTCCATGAGTTGATTGAAGTGCATAAATTGTGTAATAACTCCAATACTTCCGGTAACTGTTCCGGGATTTGCTACTATTTTACTTGCTCCACAAGAAATGTAATATCCGCCACTTGCTGCAACGGCTCCCATAGAAATTACAACAGGTTTTCCACTTTCACGAGTTTTTTTTACTTCTTCATAAATTTCTTGACTTGCTGCTACTCCGCCACCCGGCGTTTCTACACGAAAAATAATTCCTTTTACACTGGAATTTTCTCTGTATTTTTTCAATAATCGTACAGTATTTTCTGAAGAAACTATTGGTTCTGACAATTCTATCAAGGCAAGTGTTCCACCTTTTCCGGAAATGGTAACTTCTTCGTAGTCTTCTCCACCTTTAAATAAAGCAACAATACCTATAATGAGCATTACAATAAAGAATGCAAAAACACTTCCGCCAATAATAAGAAACCATTTTGTTGATTTTTTCATAGTTATATTATTTTTCTCAATCAAAAATACAGAAAAAGCAGTGGAATGTCAAACAAAGAAATCACTTACGCTAAAAAGCATTTTTGAAATGTTCATACATAATTTTTTGCTGATGGAAAGAAATTGCAATAACATCAAATCTGCAAGAAATGTTGGTAAGATTATTTTGGGTGATATATCCTTCTGCTGTTCGGCGTAGGAGTTCTTGTTTTTTTGGTGTTACGGATTCTTCTGGTTTTCCGAATTTTTTACTTCGTCGTGTTTTGACTTCTACAAAAACAATTTCATTTTCTTCTTTTGCAATAATATCTATTTCACCGTGATTGTAAATAAAATGTGTGGTGAGAATGGCATAGTTTTTTTCTTTCAAAAATTGGATTGCGTACTGTTCTCCTTGTTTTCCAATTTCTGTGGTTTTCATAATTCTATTTGAAATGAACGTCTGTGAATTTCACAATATCCATGTTGGCGGATTGCTTCGAGATGTTTTTTTGTTCCATATCCTTTGTGTTGTGCAAATCCGTACTGTGGAAATTTTGTGTCATATTCTTTCATCATTGTATCACGTGTTACTTTTGCAATGATGGATGCTGCGGCGATGGAATGTGATAGACTATCTCCTTTAATGATATTTTGCACAGAAATTTTTTCGTGCTTAAAAAAATTTCCATCAACTAAAAGTTGTTGCGGTTGGATGGTGAGTGACTCTATTGCTTTGTGCATTGCAAGAATTGATGCTTGAAGAATATTGATTTTATCTATGGTTTCATTATCAACAATTCCAATTCCGATGGCGAGTGATTGTTCGCGAATTTGATGTTCTAATTCTTCTCGTTGTTTTTCCGTAAGTTTTTTGGAATCGTTCACACCTGCGATGAGAATATTTTTTTCGAAAATGACTGCTGCTGCTACAACTGGTCCTGCAAGTGGTCCGCGTCCGGCTTCATCAACTCCAGCAATGTATCGGATTCCTTTTTGCCAATAGTGATTTTCGTGTGTGTGGAAATTTACTAGTGAGGACACTTTGTTTTGTATTATATTTTTGTTTCAGTAATTCTCAATTCTTGAGAGAGTTTTTTTTCTTCAAGATTATATCTTTCACATGCATCTATAATTTCTTTTTCTTTTTTTTCTAAAAATTTTTTCGAAATTTTATTTTTGGGTAATTTCATTTTGCTATCCAATATATTTGTTTTTTCACTAATTATGTTATGATTTTATGATATTTTTTCAATTCTTCGTTGTGAACAAATCCTTTTTCTACTAATTTTTTGGATTCTATTTGCGTTAGAATTTTTTCAAATTTCGTTTCATATTTCGGATTGAATTTTGCGGCTTTTTTAAATAACAATGCTTTTGTTTCATAAAATTCAAATAATGCTTTTTTATCTTCTATTGGTGCAATAATAGAAAAAGATTTTTCTATGTGTTCTATTCCTTTTTCTAATTCTTCTAATGTTGCTCCGGTTTCGTAGATGTGATACGCAAGCATATTGTGGGCGCTTCGCAATGTTGCACGAATATGATTATGTGTTTCTAAATAACTCCAAAGTTGAACTTTGCTTAATTTTTCAATAGCATGTTGACACACTTTTCTTGCTTCTTCTTTTTTTCCTGCTTCATATAAAGCATATCGTTGAAAATCCCATACTACCGCCCAAAAAGTCATTTCACTGCATTGTGATTTATTGAGTAATTCTTCCGCTTTATTAATGTATTGTAAAGCTGTTTCCCATGATTTATTATTAATTTCATTTTGGGCTTTTTCTATCATAAAATCAAATTCACCTTTTGAAAATTCCCAAACGGCAATTTCAATAGGAGGAAATGCAGCAACATCATAGTATTCCGTTAATCTACTATCTTCCGAAATATTTTTAAATAGTTCTTGAGATTTTTCAAAAAGTTTTTTTGCTTCTTCTGTTTTTCCCATTTTGTAATAACACCAACCTGTGTAATAGGTACTTTCTGCTATATTTGATTCACTGGCTTCTTCAGTGTTCGCAAATTCCAACACTTTAGAAAAATCTTCAAGGGCTTTTTCAAATTTATTTTCATAAAAATATCCTATTCCTCTTTTTGTGTATGGATATGCTTTGTAAAATTCATCTCTTTCTATTGTAATAAAGTGCGTAAAAATTGGAACATATTGTTCATAGGGAATGTATTTTAAACAACGGCTGTGTTGTTTCAATCCTCCAATACAAACTTCTTTTGTTCGATGTTCTAACGGAACGAAGCGTAAGGTATCAGAATTTCTTCTCACTGAAATTTCGCACACTTCTTTTGTACGATATTTGATGGGCATATATTCTATCAAATGTCCATAATCATGCCAAGCCGCTTTTTTACACATTTCTAATGTCATAAATTGTTTCGGCATCCATGTAAAATTAAATTTGTCTTTTTCAAATGCTATTTCTGCTATTTTTTCTGTTATTAATTCTTGTGGGATTGCATAAAGTTTTATATCGGCATTTTTTATAACATCCAACAAATATTTCTCATCCCAAAATACTTTCCACACATGGTCTAAAACATCATAATTATATTTTTGTTTTCCAAGAATCTTATAGGAATCTCTATTATGTGTAGAAATAATTTCTTTCCATTTAGGAGTGTTGCCATATTTTTTTCCTGTATAATCATAAATTTCTTTATCAACTAATTCAACAGGAATATGATTGAGTGTTTGAATAGTTTTATCAATTGCTTTTTTAATGTACGAGGCTGTGTAATATTTTGATGAAAATTTTAATCCATATTTATCCAATGCTCCGCTGGTAATTGCAATAATATGCATTTCTTCATCTTTATACTTGTTTGGTATTTTTTCAAATTCACGGCAATTTTTTGATACAGCATCATAGCAAATTTCATAATCCAAGATTTCTTGCGGCACAAATTCTATTTCTACATACAACGCTTTCTTGCATAATTCTTTATCTATAAATTTTTTGGGAATTTCTCTTAACTTACAATTGTATCCATTAGGTTTGGTTAGGGCTTGTATACAATGGTTTTGCGTAATGATGTTTTCCGGAAATAGACTAATGGCTCTTCCTGTGTATTCTAATGCTTTTTCGCATACGGCTAATGTTCGATGTTCTTCCGGGATAAATTCTAAAGATTTTTTTTCTTGGATAACATTAAGCCAATAGGTTTCGTCTTTTGTTGGTTCAATTATATCGTTGAATGTTTTCGTTTCCCAATCTACTGGAGTGTCTTTTTTGTAAAAGAAGGATAAATCGTTTGCTTTATCATAAAAAACATTGAGGTTTTCATAATTATCTCTAATGGCTATAGTAAAATGTTTTTCGGCATTTTTTTTATCTCCTTCCTTATAATAAATAAAACCCAATAACCAATTTGTTGTTCTGTGCCAGTGATTAAGTTCTTGTGCTTTTAGCAAATCTTGTTTGGCTAGCGTAAGATTATTTTGTAAAAGATATATCTCGCCGCGAACTCTATATACATAGTAATTATTATCATTTTGCTTTAATGCTTTTTCTGTATACTCCATTGCTGTTTGTAAATCTCCCAAACGAATGGAATACAAAGCAAAATTTAAGATGGAATAATTAGTATGATGAAGTTTACTGGGAAATAATTCTATCGCTTTTTGATAATATTCTAATGATTGTTTGTATGCACCTTCTTCGGAAAGCGAATTAGCGGCAACAGCGTACGCTAAATAAAAATTAGGAGATATTTCTATCACTTTTTTCATCATTAAGAAACAATCTTTATATCTTTTATCATTGGAAAATGATACTCCTTTATAATAATCATGCATACATTGTGGATTAAATCCATCTATAAAAATAGATTGTTTATTTTGAAGACATTTTAAAATTTCATCCTCACATAAAAATGATTCACTAGTCCCTTCACCTACATTGTAATATAACTCAGGTTTTAAAGCATACAGAGCGTCTTGTCCTTTAAATACAATATTTTTGAGTTTGTAGGCTTCAACATCATCCCGGTCTCCCATAATAAAAATAATTGTTTGAGGAGAAAATTGTAATGTGTATAAATCAACGTACCATCCAACAAAATATGGCGCATCTATCACTTGTCCATTTCCGCTAATAGTTGCTTCGTCATCTTCTGCGGATAAATTAGCCATATACTTAACTTGAAATTTACCTCCACAGTATCGATAATGACTTTCTCCATATATAAATATTTTATCCACTGTAACATTTCCAGTAACATAAAAATTATATGATAAACTGCCTTTAATGGTTAAGTTTCCTTTAACTACAATAACCGTTTCATAAAAATAACAACCTTTTACATTAAAATTTCCATCTATTTCTAAATCTCCATCATGAAAAAATATATAAAATCTTGACCAATCTATTTCATCTTGTTCATTATCAGATTCTATTTTCCCGGGCTTGAAAAGTTCTGCAACATTAAGTCTTTTTAAACATTCATCATAGGTAATATTTTCTAATCCGTACGGAAGTGGTTCTTGTTCTTCTTGTTTTTCTCGTTCTCTTTTTTTCTCTGTATATAAATCTAATTTCTCAAAAACTGTTAAATTTTGTTTTTCTTCTTGTGGTTTTTCCTCGTCAGTTTTTTTTGTGAATAATGATGCTATTTTATCAAATACAGAAGAATTGGATTTTATATTTTCTGGTTTTTTTGTTTCGGTATTTTTTAGAAATGGTTGCAGTCGTTCTTTTTGTTGCAGTAATTCTTGAAGAAAGGGTTTTATTTCTGCGGTGGGAACATTTTCAAATTTGATTTTTCCAAATTGACCGGAAATATCAAAGTAAGAAACTTCGTAGTAATCAATATTATTTTCCAGAGAAAGAATTGTTCCGTAAACAATAAAATTATCATTTAAAAAATTAATTTCTTCCTCTGAAAATCCGTTTAATTTTTCCTTATCAAAAAAAATTTGATATAAAAATGTATAAAGATTGTTAGAGTTAAGAAGTGCTGAATTTCCTCCTGCTCCATATAACGTAAAATCTGCTGTTTGTTGAAATTCACGTTTTGTTTGAAATCCGCCAACGGCTAACCAAAATTTTTTTAATTGTTCGGGAACGGAAAAACCTATCTTTTTTTCATATTCTTGAATATGTTCTTCAGTGGATATTTCACTTCTACAGTGTTCTTTATTTTTTTCAAAAAATTCTATGTAATGCTGGATTGTATTTTCTGAATTAATAATTTGTTTTTCGGGTAACGGATTTTCTTGAATTACTTCTTTATATCCTTTTTTGAGTTTTTCAGAAACCAGTTTGTTTGCTTCTTTTAAGCATTGTTCTTCAGTTGCAAATTCCTTGGTTTGTGTTTGTCCTTTAGTATCTATTTTTCCAAAACGGACGGTAAATGTTTTTCCAGATGTCTCTATTTCCCAAAATTTATTGGATTTTGAATCTTGATAGGTTAAATAATGTTTCATACCTTCTCCTTATTTTATTTATTTTTTAATACAATTTTTTTAAAAAAAAGTTTTATTACTAATAGACTTGTTAGTGGAAACCAAACCCACAACAATTCACTTAATATTACTCTTATTCCCCACTCACTAAAAAATTGAGTAATTCCGATTGGAGAAACTTTAATAACTCTCCAAGGAAAAAAATATCGTGTTGTATCAAATGGTGAAAAAAATGCAACACCTAAACCACCAGTAGTGCAAGCATCTAATAAACTATGTGTTGCTGTGATAAGAAAAAAATATCCTACAAGAAAAAACCACGATGATGAAAAACGTTTTTCTTTTTTAAAGAAAAAATAAACTATGATAATTGATAGAAGTGCAGCAAAAAGAAAAGAGTGAGTAAATCCACGATGCCCCAAAAAATGATTGTATGGTATTCCTAATTTAAAACCAATTCCATCAAAATCCGGAATGATTGGACATAACAGTGAAAAGAACCAAAAATTTTTTCGAGTTTCTTGTGAATAAAAAATTTTACCGAAAACATATCCTACAAAAGAATGTGAAATGATTGAAGCCACTTTTTATAATTGATAATGAAAAATGAGTAATGGATAATATTTGAATTAAAATATAGTAATTTCTTAGTAAAAATTTTATTCTCGTTTTTTGATTTTGTATATTAGTAAAAATTTAGATTGCTTCGTTCCGATATAATCGGAATTCGCAATGACAATGTAACTTATTAGAATATTTTATGAAACTTGACGTACTTGCTTTTGGTGCACACCCGGATGATATAGAACTTGCGTGTTCTGCCACTCTTGCAAAACTTACTGAACAACAATATCGTGTTGGTATTGTGGATTTAACGGATGGTGAATTGGGAACTCGCGGAACTCGTGCTATCCGAAAAAAAGAGGCTGAACATGCAACCAAAATTTTGGGAATTGCTACAAGAATTTCTCTTGGTTTACCTGATGGAAATATTGAGGTAAATCAAAAAAATATTCAAAAGGTAATGCAAATTATTCGTTTCTATAAACCGGATGTTTTATTATTTCCTCATTGGTTGGAGCGCCATCCTGACCATGAACATGCCCATCATTTATGTAGAGAGGCGTGGTTTTATAGTGGATTGGAAAAAATTCGTACAAAAATGAACGGAAAAATTCAAGAGCCACACCGTCCGAAAAAATATTTTCATTTTATGCAAAAGTATGAATTTACTCCAAGTTTTATTGTTGATGTTTCTTCTTCGTATGAAAAGAAAAAACAATCTTTACTTGCTTTTCATTCACAATTTTACAATCCGAACAGTAAGGAACGTGAAACTCTTCTTTCTTCTCCTCTTTTTTTAGAATCTATTTATGCAAGGGATAAACATTTCGGAAGTCATATTAATGTGGAGTATGGTGAGCCGTTTTTTTCTGTAGAACCACTTGGCGTTAATTCTCTTTTTAATTTTATTTTGTAAGATTTTTTACAATAAAAACAAAGACCTAAAAGTAGTATCACTTTTAGGTCTTTTTATTTTTATAAGCATATTTTTACTATTTCTTCTTTTTCATTTCTTTTAACATTTTGTTGGACATAAATACTAAAAATATCACAACAATTCCCAAAGCACTCCAAATAAAAATTGGTGAGGTGAATGTTGTTTTTGGTGCTTCCATTTTTGCTGTACTAATATTTTCTGCTTTTTGTGTTTGTATTGATGGACGCTGCTGTGGAATTTTTTCTGCAAAATATCGTAAATCATATACTGGTGCAGATAATTTTTCATTTCCACAATAAAGAGAATACATTTTCTCTTTTTGTAATTCTGCTACAAGATATGTTCGTAATTGATATGCAGAGATTTTTTTTATGTGAAGTGGAACATTATCCTTATTATCAATAACAAGAAGAAGTTCTTGCTCATTAAGATTTGAACAATGAAATGTATTTTCCCCACCGGATAATAATCTCTCATTTTGAATTGGAATTGTTACTATAACATTTTTCTGTTTTACTTTTCTGGTTTCATATTTATATAATGTTGCTGTTCTATAAAAATAGTTGGGAGTATCTATTTCTATTTTTATTTTATCAATTTTTTGAATATCACTGAAACGAATTTTAATAAAACTTTTTTTACTACTATCGTTTTGTTCTATAGTTGGTTCTGAAAGTAATTCGTACTTTCCATTTTCTGTATAGGTATCATAAAATCCAATTTTGATAATATTTAGTGGTGCTGTATTGGAATCAGCAATTTCCAATTTATAAAATTCGTAATCACTTAAAGGAAAGTTGAGTATTTTTATTTGTGATGTTTGTGATTCGCTATATAATGATTGGAGAAGAATATCTTCTTCAATTCCAAACCATTCTTTTCCATCATTACTTCCACTGAGTTGAGCGTATTTTGTAATATTAGTATTTTTGATTTCTATATGAATATTATCAATAGAATTTTTTAATGGATTTTGTATAATGAGTTCTGTTTTTTTATTACTAATTCTTTTTTTACTAATAATTTTGTATTCGTGAAAAAGTGTTTGATAAGAAATTGGATTTTCTTGATAGAGAATGTATGGTATTTCTTTTTTTTCTTCATCATACAAACGAATATCTGAAAAATCTTTTTTCGCTTTTGCTATAATTGTTGAATGTAAAAAAATGGTATGAAAAGCATTTTCTTTTACACTATCCAGTTTGCTATAATATTGAAACTCTTCCCCTTTGCTTTCCCAAAAACAAAGCATAACAAAAAATAGCAAGGTGAAAAATTTACATAGATTGCTTCGTTCCGATACATCGGAACTCGCAATGACAATGTTCGAGAGCGTTTTCTTCATACTGATTTTTCGCCTTCCTCAAAAACATATTTTTTGATTTTTTGATACATAAAAGAAATCACCAATAACAAAACTCCTAATAATACAAAAGCAAGAATTTTTCCACCTTCAGAAATATCTCGTATATCATACACAAATAATTTTACTAATGTTATTGCAAAAAGTGTCAGTGAAATAATACGAAGCGTTTTGTTGGATTTCTTCATTCCGAAAAGCATAAAAATAAATGCACACAATCCCCACACAATGGGAAAACCAACTTTTACTATTTGAGTTTTAGTTTCATAATACAATAATTGTGTTTCTCTTAAATCTAAAGAGGAAAATGCAAGTTGGCTGTAAAGTATAGTGTATAAAACTTCTGAACTTGCGAGCAAGACAATCATAAAAGCAATAAACCATAATGCAATTTTTTGTTGTGTTTGCTTGTATTGTTGTGAAATAATTTTATATCCATAAAATAAAATCCCACACATCAACAACATGCTGATATAATGAAACCAAAAGCCCACGATTGTACCTTGTTCATCAAAAAAATATTCCCGTAATACATTGCCTGTAACAATATTGTAATGCACGAGATATAAAAACATTCCAAAACACGCAATAATTATTGCTGTGAGTGAAATTGATTTGAGTGATTTTCTTTGTGCATATACTATTATTCCAAGAATAAAAAGATAATTATACGTTCCAATAATAATAGCTTTGCTGTAATTTACTCCGATATAATTGTATAATTGATAATTTAATTCTAATAAAAATGTAATATAGGTTATTATTGTAAGGATTATACTAATTATTGTTGTGTGAATTTTTATTGGATATTGAAAGATTTTAAAGTTAAATGGCTGGGTTTCATTTTTCAATAGAAATCTTGTTCCGTACAAACTTGCTATGGAAATTATTCCGGTAATACATGCTTGATTGAATATGATATACAATGGATTATATTCATAATAATAATTATCTCCATAAATATTTTCCCAGTCCATTATTAAACTTATCAACATCAAAAGTGTAACGATGATTGATGAATTTTTAATAATATTGAGTCCGCTTTTTTGAGAAAACCACAATAATAGAACTGCTTCTATTGCCCAAAACATGGTAATATAATTTCCTTCTAACTGAATCGGTGCAATCAAACTTACAAAGGTCAAAACAATTCCAATAAGCAGATACAAAAGATTTTTATCGATGTATTCGCGTTTGTACAATGTGGCAACAACGATAAAATTAATTATTCCCATTGAAGCAGTGAATATTCCTTGAAACATTCCTTCACTCACATAATGTAATGATGCCATTCCACAAAAATAAAAAAACATGGTATTACTTATCAAAATAATAATTTCCCAAACAGAAAATTTTTGCTGCTCTTTTATATTGTTAAGAATATTCATTGCCAAAAATACAAGATAAAAAGCAATTCCAAATGATAAACCGCCAATGTATGGTGCATCAACATTTCCTAATTTTTTTACTAACCAAATTCCATAAAGAAAAATTGTGAAGATGTAGGAAAGGATGTTGACAATATTCCATTTTTTGAAATATGCTAGAACCAACATTCCACAATTTAAAATTAAGAGATAAGTAAAAAGAATAATGTAATTGCCTTCTCCAGTGCTGACGATGAGTGGTGTTGCAAAACCACCTATGACGGAAAGTGCGGCTAATTCTTTTCTATCATAAAGAATTGAAAGTAAGACTGCGAAACCGGTAATAAATACCATGATAATAAAAGCAACGGTTTGCGAAAAAAGTTGATATTCGTGAAAAGCAATTCCGATAGTGAAATACAAAACGGAAAGTCCGCCGCCAACTAAAACGGAACTGAATGCACGAAATGAATTTCGCATGTAATGAGCAAAACCAATTAGAATTCCGCCAGCAAGTATTCCGATTGCTACTCTTCCCACTTCGCCAATCCAATTTTGGTCTATTGCATATTTTACAAAAAAACTAATTCCGAGAACTAATATTCCAATTCCTATTTTGTTGATAAGATTTTCTCCGATGAATTTTTCCATATCGGGATTGTTTTCAAAAAATCTTTTTATAAATGATTTTTTGGGAATGTATGGTTCAGAAATTGGTTGTGCTGTTTTCGGTATTTCTATTTTGGGAGGTGAAGAAACTGGAATTTCTTTTTTTGGTTCTTCTACTTTTGGAGTTTCTTCTTTTGTAGAACTTACTGCTGGTGCTTGTTGGGGCAGAAAATTTTCTGCCCTTACAGAGTTTTGTATGAGTGAAGAAATTTTTGATGTGAGATAGGTAATTTGTTCATTGAGTATTCTTATTTCTTTTTGTGTCTTTGTGTAAGAAATAAGTAATATCACGATAACGACAAGGAGTAGAAAGATTTCCATAGGTTTGTGGATTGGTATAAAAATGGATTCCCGCTTTCGCGGGAATGACATTATTCAAGGTTAATATTAGTTGTTCAACTTTTTCTGTAAAATTTCATTCACAATTTTTGGATTGCCTTTGCCTTTCATCGCTTTCATTGTTTCACCAACAAAAAATCCGAATACTTGTGTTTTCCCTGCTTTGTATTTTTCAATTTGTTCTGCATTGTTTGCAAAAATTTCATCAATTACTTTTTCAATTGCTCCGGTATCAGAAACTTGCACCAATCCTTTTCGTTCTACAATTTTTTTTGGTTCTTCTTTTGTTTTTAACATTTCTTCAAAAACTTCTTTTGCAATTTTTCCGCTGATTGTTCCTTCCGCAATAAGGTTCACCATTGCTGCCAAATTATTTGGTGTGATAGGAAATTCTGAAAGCGGAATGTGTTCATCATTCACTACACGAAGAACATCAGTCATTACCCAATTACTTACCGTTTTGTAATGTTCGGATTTTTTGTGTGTAAGTTGTGATGCAGTATTTTCATAATAATCTGCAAGTTCTCTTTCTAATGTTAAAATTTCTGCATCATATTTTGGTAAATTATATTCTGCAATAAATCTATTGCGACGCTGCACGGGAAGTTCTGGTAATAATTTTTGCATTTTTTCAATCCACTCTTTTTCCACAACAACAGGTGCTAAATCCGGTTCGGGAAAATAACGATAATCATGTGCTTCTTCTTTGCTTCGCATTGGTAAGGCAATATTTTTATTGGCATCCCACAATAATGTTTCATGAATAACTTTTCCCCCGTCTTCAATCAATTCAATTTGTCGATTCACTTCGTACTCAATTGCACGTTCTACATTTCGGAAAGAGTTCATGTTTTTTACTTCAGTTTTTGTTCCAAACTTTTCTTCTCCTTTTTTTCGTACAGAAATATTTGCATCACATCGCAAACTTCCTTCTTCCATATTTCCATCACAAATTTCAAGATAGGTGAGAATTTGTTTGAGCATGGTAAGATATTGATATGCCTCTTCCGGTGTTCGTATATCCGGTTCACTCACAATTTCTATCAGTGGAACTCCGCAGCGATTCACATCTACCAATGTTTCCATTCCCATATCATGAATAGATTTTCCGGCATCTTCTTCCATGTGAATGCGATGAATGCCAATGCGTTTTGTATTTCCATCCTTTAATTCAATATCCACATATCCACGTTGACAAATTGGATTTTCAAATTGAGAAATTTGATAACCTTTTGGTAAATCCGGATAGAAATAATTTTTTCTTGCAAAGATGGATTTTTCTGTAATGGTGCAGTTGGTGGATAATCCCATTTTCATAATAAATTCTACAAGATTTTTATTGAGTACGGGAAGAACTCCGGGCATTCCTAAACACACTGGACAGGTGTTGGCGTTTGGTGAATTTCCAAATTGTGTAGTACATCCGCAAAATGCTTTGGATTTTGTGAGGAGTTGTGCGTGAACTTCAAGTCCGATAACGGCTTCGTAGGTTGAGTGCATAGTGAAATTTAGTTGAATGTATTTTTGTCAATTTTTTATAGATGAAAGATAAAACTTTATGGAGATTTTTTCAATGAAAAGATTTTTAGTGAAGATAATTTTCGGTGGGAATTTTGTACACCGGGAGGGAATCGAACCCACAACCCTCAGCTTCGTAGGCTGATGCTCTATCCAATTGAGCTACCGGTGCAAAAATCTTTTTAAGATACAAAATGATGATGGGTTTTGCAAGATTTTTTTCTTTTTGAAAGTTGAATGATATTAAAAAAACAAAAGGTGATTATTTTTACATAACCACCTTCTATTATTTCACATTAAAATTATTTTTACTCCCACCCTACATTTTTTTCTGTATTTTGTTTTTTAAGATATTCCATCACTGGTTGAAAATATTCTAACATTCCTTTAGGAGAAATATCTTCTCCGGTTTTTTCTTTTATAACAATTCTCCAATCTTTTGTTCCACCAAGTTTTAATAAATCCCACAACCATTTTCCAACTTCTTTATTTCCATAATAATTACAATTGTGTGGGTCTTGTTTTAAAATGTTTTTTGCAATGTAATTATGAAGTTGATATTTAATGAGAAATGCTAAAGCATAATCATAATATTGTGCAGGGTCATCATTAATGTGAGTTTTTGTTGCTGCATCGCAAAATTCTTCGCCACGTGGTGTTGGTGGTTCTATTCCCTGAAATTTTTCAACATATTCCCACCATTGTTTGTTATATTGATTTGGTGAAAGTTTTTTTTCATAAAAATCATGTTCCCAATGAGTCATTGTTCCTGCAGACCATGGAATAAAAACTATTGCATCAAACGCTTCACTTAAAAGCCATTGTGTTTGGTCAACCTTCATATCTTTCGGCATCACACCAATTTCTTTAAGATATGGAACTTGACGAGCAGCAATTGAAATTAAATCTCCGATTGCTTCGTGAAATGCTCTATTTGCTCCTTCACGCAATGTTATTGGAACATTTGGATTGCTGTACGCAAGATAATAATAAATGTGTCCTAATTCGTGATGTGTGGTTTCAAACCAATTGTGGTCTGCTTTCACACTCATTAAAGAACGAACATCGTTATCAAGATTTATGTGCCATGCTGACGCATGGGTATTTTTTTTGCGTGGTGCATTTGGCGGAAGTTCATACAAATCCGATTTTTCCCAAAAGGATTGTGGAAGTTTTGGCATTCCCATAGAAGTATAAAAACGTTCTGCTTGTTCAATTATCCATTCCGGTTTTTTATCTTTAAATAAATTATCTAAATCCACTCCTTCTGCTATTCCGGGCCATGCTTGTGACCAACGATTTCCTATCCAATGAGCAGGAATTTTTCTTGGAATTGGTTGTTTGAATTTTTCTGCGAGTTTATTTTTTGCGTAATAATGTAATTGTTGATAGAGTGGTTTTATTTCTTCTAATGTTTTGTTCATCAATTGCATCATTTCAGAAACACTCATTCCATAATCAGAAACTTCTAAATCAAAATAAGAATTGTAGCCGGTTTCTTTTGCCATTTGATTGCGTAAGTTTTGCAATTTTATGAGTCCGGGTTTTAATGCTGGTCCTGTTTGTTTAGATACTTCCCACGCATGTTGGCGTTCTTGTAAATTTGTAGATGTGGAAAGAATATTTTGCATTTCATTGGGTGTGGTTACTTTTACACAGGAATCTTTTTCATACGTATCACAAAATCTAAAACCATCTAAAACTGCACTTTGGTTTGCTTCTGCAACAACTCGTTCTGCCACTACGTTGGGAATTGTTCCGGGATAATGTGCTGCATTATATAATATTTTTTCTAATTGTTTTATGGTGAGTTTATCTAATTCATTTTTGGATTTAAGTAGTGAATGTGATTTTTCGATAATATATTTACTTCCAATCATTGCTGCGAATGATTTATCTGCACCAATGCGTTCTCCCGTGTGTTGTTCGGTAACATCTGTACTTGAACTCCACTGTGATTCATTTGTAACTGTTGCTAATGATTGATATAACGAATTATACATTATTAAAAATTCGTTTGCTTGTTCTTGAACTGTTTTGTTTGCTGCGTTGGTTATTGTTATACAAACTAACAATAGAATTGTGAGGATTTGTTTCATAAAAACTCCTGTGATTAAGTGGATGATTTTGAAAATTATAATACTATGATTTTAGGATAAATAAAAATAGTTTTGTGCAAAAAACAAAGAGTTACACAATATTGATTGAGCACAGTCGAAATCAACTTACCACTTCGGCTTCGCTCAGAGTCAATACCTTTCCTAAAAAACAAAAAGGGATGGTTTTGCAACCATCCCTACAGGTTTGGACTAAAGTCCTATTTTTCCTTTTGTATATTTTTCCACTCCGCCTCGGCGGACTAAAGGTCGTGGCTATTCTGACTACTGAATTCTGATTTCAGAATACTGAAACCTACTTCACCAACACAATCTTCCTCATCTGCACTTTACCATTAAATTCTAATCTTGCAAAATACACTCCAGAATTTAATGTGCTTGCGTTAAATTCTGCTTGGTGATATGTTCCTACTTCGGCTTCTTTGTTAAATAATGTTGCAACTTCTTGTCCCAAAGTATTAAAAACTTTTAAGACTGCTTTGCCGGTTGTAGGTACAGTAAATTCTAATGTTGTGGTTGGGTTAAATGGATTAGGAAATGCTTCTTTCAATGCAAATACTTTTGGTGTAGAAATTTCTACTTCCATCTTTTCTGAATATTTGTAACTTCCATCATTGTTAATTTGTTTTAAACGATAATAATATTTTCCGGCAACAGTGTTTTTATCTATAAATACATATTCTTTACTATCCACTTTTCCTACAAAACCAACTTTTTTCCATTGTTCACTTCCTTGCTTAGTTGCTTGGATTTCAAAACCGGTGTTATTGGTTTCAATAAGAGTAGTCCAACGTACTGATACTTTACTTTCAACAACTTCAGCAAAAAATGATTTCAGTTCTACGGGTGTAGGCGTGTTAGAAAAATACACTTGTAAAAGATGATTTGCTTGTATATTGACAAATGTATATCTACTAGTAGAATCTATATTTTTTATTCCATCAACAATTACACTATCAAAGTGATAACCAGTGGTTGGTGAATAAATATATTGTTGATTGCTTCCATGTGACACATTAATAAGATTATTTGGGGTAATGGTGCCATTGTTTGCTGTTGCGAAAATTTGGTATTGATTAATGGAATAATACACTGCTATGGTATGTGGACCAGTTACATTGATAAATGTGTATCCTGCTGTAGAATCTATATTTTTTACTCCATCAACAATGACACTATCAAAATGATAACCAGTATTGGGTGAATAGGTAAAACGTTGTGTGTTTCCTTTAAAAACTTGAGTGGCACTATTGGGAGAAATTGTTCCGTTCACTACTGATGGAGTAATAGTATATTGAGGAGAAAGTGAGTTATAGACTGTTATTGTATGAGGTCCAGAAGTTACATTGGTAAATGTATAACTGGTGGTAGAATCTACATTTTTTACTCCATCGACTACAACACTATCAAATTGATGGTTTGCACTTGGGCTATACGTAAATAGTTGAGTGTTTCCATGCGGAACAAGTGTTATGCCATTGGGTGAGATTGTTCCATTGGTGGATGATGAAAAAACTTGATATTTAATAAAAGAAGTGTAATACACCTGTATTGTATGTGTTGATGTTACGTTGGTAAATGTATAACTGGTTGTTGAATCTACATTTTTTACACCATCTACTACCACACTATCAAATTGATAATTATAATTGGGATTGGGTTGATAGGTGAAGCGTTGGCTACTGCCTGCTACAACATTTGTTATTCCATTGGGTGTAATTGTTCCGTTTACTGCAGATGAGACAATAGAATATATATTTGAAAAATACACTTGTATAGTGTGCGATGATTGTACATTATTAAAGGTATAACTTGAAGTAGAATCAGTTCGTTTTACTCCATCAACTAACACGCTATCAAAATGATAACCAGGATTTGGTTGATAGGTGAATGTTTGATTACTTCCTGCTAAAACTTGTGTTGTTCCATTAGGGATGATTGTTCCATTTATTGCTGATGAAATAATACCAATCGGTTTTTGGAAACTTATTTCTTCTCCTCGTAGATATCCATTAGCATTATTTTTTACTACTCGATAATAATATTGTTCCTGTAATAATGTAGGGGCAGCAGAAACTGAAGTAAAAACATTTCCATTAAAAGAAGTTGGTGATGCAATAATACTATCTGTGTAAATACCAGATGTTGTTCCATAAATAAAGCGAACATCGGTTGTCAAATTCTCAGGATGTACTGAACCATTCATTATAGCAGAAAAAGCGGTAATGTTTGTAGCTGGTAAAGTAGTAATAGTTGTATTTTTAAAAATTGAAAGCGTACGTTCCTCATTATTAACAACCATTATATCCATATCCCCATCACCATCAATATCAGCACTGGTTATAGAGTAAGGACCAGTTCCTGTTGTATAATCTACTTTGGATGCAAAAGTGCCATCTCCATTATTCTTTAATACAGAAATGCTATTGGAGCCATTATTTGCAACTATTATATCCATACTCCCATTGCCATCTACATCGGCACTTGTTACTGATTGAGGATTACTTCCTACTGGATAATCTACTTTGGATACAAAAGTACCATCTCCATTATTCTTTAATACAGAAATGCTATTGGAGCCATTATTTGCAACTA